>NZ_JAIHBA010000053.1:0-32764 GCF_019718735.1 Pseudomonas sp. RIT778
ACAACTTCAACCACTTGCGCTTCCGATCTCTCGTTAGCGGGAGGCGAATTCTACAGCGTTACACGCTGCTGTCAACACCTCTTTTCTCCGCTTTCGACTGAGAAGATCGAACCGTTGAAAGCACCGAGCAAACCGGCATTTCCAACTCCTTCCAGGCTTCGATGAACTGAAGCGACCCGCTCTCGAAACCTACTTAACTCATTGAATCTCAAGTAGTTTTCCGTTTCGACTGCGCCGGAAGTGGGGCGAATTATAGAGACTCAGAATCCGCCGTCAACCCTTAATTTCATAAATCTGTCATATCGGTCAAAAAAGTCCCGAAACGCGAAGGCCGACCTAAATAGGTCGGCCTTCTTTGCACTGCCCTTCTACTTACAAGCTAGGGAAAGCGAATTGCGAAGCCTCATGGCTCGCACGCTGTGGCCAGCGCTGAGTGATCGCCTTGCGACGGGTATAGAAGCGCACACCATCCGGACCATAGGCATGCAGGTCGCCAAACAGCGAACGCTTCCAGCCACCGAAGCTGTGGTAAGCCACCGGCACCGGCAATGGAACGTTGACGCCGACCATGCCGACTTCGATCTCGTCGCAGAACAGACGCGCCGCTTCACCGTCACGAGTGAAGATGCAGGTACCGTTGCCGTATTCGTGATCGTTGATCAGTTGCATCGCCTCTTCCAGGCTGTTCACCCGGACGACGCACAGCACCGGCCCGAAGATCTCTTCTTTATAGATGCGCATCTCAGGCGTGACGTTGTCGAACAGGCAGCCACCCAGGAAGAAGCCTTCTTCATGACCGGCAACGCTCAGACCACGACCGTCGACCACCAGGGTCGCGCCCGCCGCCACGCCGTCTTCGACATAACCGCTGACCTTGTCGCGCGCCTGACCGGTAACCAGCGGCCCCATGTCCAGACCGCAAGAAGTGCCGGCACCGATTTTCAGCGCCTTGATCTGTGGAACCAGTTTGGCCACCAGTGCGTCCGCCACCTGATCGCCCACACACACGGCAACCGAGATCGCCATGCAGCGTTCGCCGCAAGAACCGTAAGCCGCGCCCATCAGTGCGCTGACCGCGTTGTCCAGATCCGCATCCGGCATCAGCACCGCGTGGTTCTTCGCGCCGCCCAGAGCCTGAACGCGTTTGCCGCGCTTGGTGCCTTCGGCATAGATGTATTCGGCAATCGGGGTCGAGCCCACGAAGCTCAACGCTTTGACTTCCGGCGCTTCGATCAGCGCGTCCACCGCAGTTTTGTCACCGTGCACTACGCTCAGCACGCCTTTCGGCAGGCCGGCTTCCAGCAGCAGTTGCGCGATCAGCAGGGTCGAGCTCGGATCACGCTCGGACGGCTTGAGGATGAAGCAGTTGCCGCAGACGATCGCCAGCGGATACATCCACAGCGGCACCATCGCCGGGAAGTTGAACGGCGTAATGCCGGCCACCACGCCCAGCGGCTGGAAGTCCGACCACGCATCAATGTTCGGGCCGACGTTGCGGCTGTACTCACCCTTGAGGATTTCCGGGGCTGCGCAGGCGAACTCGACGTTCTCGATACCGCGCTTCAGTTCACCGGCAGCGTCTTCCAGAGTCTTGCCGTGCTCTTCGCTGATCAATTGCGCGATGCGCGCTTCGTTCTGCTCCAGCAGTTGCTTGAAACGGAACATCACCTGAGCACGTTTGGCTGGTGGCGTGTTGCGCCAGGCCGGGAAAGCAGCCTTGGCGGCATCGATGGCGTGCTGGATAGTTTCGCGGCTGGCCAGCGGCAGCTTGTGGATAGCCTGACCGGTGGACGGGTTGAACACATCGACCGCGCGACCGTTCTCGGTCACCAGTTCGCCATTGATCAAATGCGGGATAACGCTCATCGGGAAACTCCTGAACTCTTGTGCGCAGACGCCCGCAAGGGGCGCCTGCTATTGGCGTATCTATATAGAAGGAAAAATCAGTCGAGCTTGTTCAGCACTTCGCCGACCGCGTCGAACAGACGATCAAGGTCCTGCGGCTTGCTGTTGAAGGTTGGGCCGAACTGCAGGGTGTCGCCGCCGAAGCGCACGTAGAACCCGGCTTTCCACAGCGCCATACCGGCTTCGAACGGACGCACGATGGCATCGCCATCACGGCCCGCGATCTGGATTGCACCGGCCAGGCCGTAGTTACGAATGTCGATGACGTTCTTCGCACCTTTCAGGCCATGCAGGGCATTTTCGAAATGTGGCGCGACTTCGGCCACGCTCTGCACGAGGTTTTCCTTTTGCAGCAGGTCGAGTGCCGCCAGGCCAGCGGCGCAAGCTACCGGGTGCGCCGAGTAGGTGTAGCCGTGCGGGAATTCCACGGCGTATTCCGGGGTCGGCTGGTTCATGAAGGTCTGGTAGATCTCGGAGCTGGCAATCACCGCGCCCATCGGGATCGCGCCGTTGGTGACTTGCTTGGCGATGCACATCAGGTCCGGGGTCACGCCGAAGGTGGTGGCGCCGAACATGGTGCCGGTCCGGCCGAAACCGGTGATCACTTCGTCGAACACCAGCAGGATGTTGTGCTGTTCGCAGATTTCACGCAGGCGCTTGAGGTAGCCCTGTGGCGGAACCAGCACGCCAGCGGAACCGGCCAGAGGCTCAACGAACACCGCAGCGATGTTCGAAGCATCGTGCAGCTCGATCAGCTTCAGCAGCTCATCGGCCAGTGCGATACCGCCCTGCTCCGGCATGCCACGGGAGAAAGCATTGCTCGCCAGCAGAGTGTGCGGCAGGTGATCGACGTCCATCATCGCCTGACCGAACAGCTTGCGGTTGCCGTTGACGCCACCGAGGCTGGTGCCGGCGATGTTCACACCGTGGTAACCACGGGCACGGCCGATCATCTTGGTCTTGGTCGACTGGCCTTTCAGGCGCCAGTAAGCGCGGACCATTTTCACCGCGGTATCGGCGCACTCGGAACCAGAGTCGGTGAAGAACACGTGATTCAGGTTGCCCGGTGTCAGGTCAGTGATTTTCTCAGCCAGTTGGAACGACAGCGGGTGGCCGTACTGGAAGCCCGGCGAGTAATCGAGGGTGCCCAACTGCTTGGCCACCGCTTCCTGGATTTCCTTGCGGGTATGCCCGGCGCCGCAGGTCCACAGACCGGACAGCGAGTCGTACACCTTGCGGCCCTTGTCGTCGATCAACCAGCTACCCTCGGCGCCGACGATCAGACGCGGGTCGCGCTGGAAGTTGCGGTTGGCGGTGTACGGCATCCAGTGCGCGTCCAGCTTCAGTTGGCTGGCCAGTGGCGACGACGCGTTTTCAGGCATGTTCATCGGGCAAAACCTCACAGGGCAATAAGCTTCAGAGAGATAGAAAGCGTTGTTGCAGCTAAATTGCCACGCGGATAAAGTCGGTGAAATTCAACTCTTCTAACCTTCAGTTAGAACTCTGCTAAACAATGAGAACAACAGCATGAGCAGCCGTCGCCCCGATCCACTGGCCCAGGTCAGTGACTTTGATATTCGCCTGCTGCGGATTTTTCGCAGCGTGGTGGAGTGCGGCGGCTTCTCGGCGGCGGAAACCGTGCTCGGCATCGGTCGCTCGGCGATCAGCCAACAGATGAGCGATCTGGAGCAACGCCTGGGCCTGCGTCTGTGCCAGCGCGGGCGCGCCGGTTTCTCCCTGACCGAAGAAGGTCGCGAGGTTTATCAATCGGCGTTGCAGCTACTAAGTGCGCTGGAAAGTTTCCGCACCGAGGTCAACGGCCTGCACCAGCACTTGCGCGGCGAGTTGATCATCGGCCTGACCGACAACCTCGTCACCCTGCCCCATATGCGCATCACCCACGCGCTCGCGCAGTTGAAGGAGCGCGGGCCGGACGTGCAGATCCAGATCCGCATGATCGCCCCCAACGAAGTCGAACAAGGCGTGCTCGACGGCCGCCTGCATGTCGGCGTGGTGCCGCAGGCCAGTGCGTTGTCGGGACTGGAATATCAGCCGCTGTACAGCGAACGTTCGTTGCTTTATTGCGCGGTGGGTCATCCGCTGTTTTACGTCGACGATAAACAGCTGGATGACGAGCGCCTCAACAGTCAGGACGCCATCGCCCCGACCTTCCGTTTGCCGGCGGAGATCCAGGCGCACTATCAAGCCCTCAATTGCACCGCCAGCGCTTCCGACCGTGAAGGCATGGCGTTCCTGATTCTGACCGGACGTTACATCGGCTATTTGCCCGATCACTACGCCAGTCTCTGGGTACAACAAGGTCGCTTGCGCGCACTCAAGGCCAGCACCCGTTTCTATGATTTGAGCCTGGCCTCGGTCACCCGCAAGGGTCGCCGCCCTCATCTGGTACTGGAAAGCTTTCTCGAAAGCCTCGCCGCCACCCGCTGACGACCGGGGTTTTATTCGCCCGGGGCTTGTCCCGCGCCGGTGGTTGCGCTATCAACGCAACTGGTTGCACCCCACAGACAAACCCGGAAGTGCCTATGACCTTTGAAGTCCCCGCTCACGGCGGCAAACCTGCCAGCCGCATTCGTCAGAAGAACGAAGAGACCATCATCAAAGCCGCCGAAGACGAGTTCGCCCGTCACGGGTACAAAGGCACGAGCATGAACACCATCGCCACCAAGGCCGGACTGCCCAAGGCGAATCTGCATTACTACTTCACCAACAAACTGGGACTGTACGTGGCGGTGCTGAGCAACATCCTTCAATTGTGGGACAGCACCTTCAACTCCCTCACGGCCGAGGACGATCCGGCCGAAGCGCTGACCCGCTACATCCGCGCGAAAATGGAATTTTCCCGTCGCCAGCCGCAAGCGTCGCGAATCTTCGCGATGGAAGTGATCAGCGGCGGCGAATGCCTGACCGAATATTTCAACCAGGATTACCGCGCCTGGTTCCAGGGCCGCGCCGGCGTGTTCCAGGCCTGGATCGACGCGGGCAAGATGGACCCGGTCGACCCGGTGCACTTGATCTTCCTGTTGTGGGGCAGCACCCAGCATTACGCCGACTTCGCCACCCAGATCTGCCGGGTGACCGGTCGCAGCAAGTTGACCAAACAGGACATGGAAGACGCCGGCAACAATCTGATCCGCATCATTCTCAAAGGCTGCGGCCTCACTTCTTCTATATAAGTCGTTTTATGCCATTCACCCTCAGCGGCTTTTGCGAATTCCGCGAAGAGATTCGCAAAAGCCGTTTCATCACCTTCGCCGCGCCGATCGGCAGCCCTGCCGAGGCGCAAGCCTTCATCGAGCAGCACAGCGACTTGAACGCTTCGCACAATTGCTGGGCGTGGAAGCTCGGCGACCAGTACCGCAGCAACGACGACGGCGAACCCGGTGGCACTGCCGGGCGGCCGATTCTCGCGGCCATCGAGGCGCAGGACTGCGATCAGGTCGCGGTGCTGGTGATCCGTTGGTACGGCGGCATTCAACTGGGCACCGGCGGTCTGGCCCGGGCCTATGGCGGCGGCGCCAACAAATGTCTGCAAGCCGCGCCGAAGATCGAGTTGATCAGTCGCGTGCCCGTGCGTTGCGCCTGCGCTTTCAGTGAACTGGCGCTGGTGAAGCTGCGGGTCGCGGATCTGGGCGGATTGGTGGTGGAGGAAAACTTCACCGCCAATGGTGTCGAGCTGCAACTGGCCGTGGGCGAAGCGCACATCGAGCAGTTGCAGAATCAGCTGGCCGACCTGAGCCGTGGGCGAATCCTGCTGCAACGTTGAAGCCCCGCCATGTTTTGGGGCACCAGCCCGTTTGCTTATGCCCGAGACTTGCCCACATCCGCTGTGCACCCGGCTGTGGATAACCTGAGCACAGGATGCTGTAACCCTTCTGTCACGTGGCTTTGCGGGATTTGTTCACTTTTCGTCCAATCGCCCACCACAACAAATAATTTCACGTAAAAACAATCGCTTAGCGTCGTTTATCGCCTTTAGAAGAAAGCCCACCAGTGCTTATGCCCGGGATTTTGTCTTGCGCACAAATACTGTGGAGCAACCTGTGGATAAGCCGTTCATGGCTGGCGCAGTCGCAGGTTCTGCATGGCTTCGACGAGGTTGCTCGTTTTTTGATCAGCCAAGCGCGGGCAAAACTGGAGCCTGATCAAGGGCTTTGCCCTCAAGTGGTGCCGCGCAAGACGTCGAATTCATTTCAAAGGCTCTACGCCACAGGCTGGCAAACAGCGGCTGCCTGCGTTCCTGACTCAATGGCCAGGAAATTGCTTTATCCACAGGCACAACTCCAAGCGACCCGAGCCTGTCATGCCAAACCCCACGTCCACACCGCGCCTGCAACTGCGCCACATCAGCAAACGTTATCCCGGTTGCCTCGCCAATGACGCCATCGACCTGAGCATCGCCCCCGGTGAAATCCACGCGCTGCTCGGTGAAAACGGCGCGGGTAAAAGCACGTTGATGAAGATCATCTACGGCGTCACCCAGGCCGATTCGGGCGAGATGCTGTGGCAGGGTCAACCGGTGAACATGCGCAACCCGGCCCAGGCGCGGGAGTTGGGCATCGGCATGGTGTTCCAGCATTTCTCGCTGTTCGAGACCCTGAGCGTGGCGCAAAACATCGCACTGGCGATGGGCGCAGGAGCCGGTTCGCCGAAACAGCTTGAGGGGAAAATCCGTGAAGTGTCGCGCCGATATGGCATGGCGCTGGAACCCCAGCGACTTGTCCACAGCCTGTCGATCGGCGAGCGGCAACGGGTCGAGATCGTTCGTTGCCTGATGCAGGACATTCGCCTGCTGATTCTCGATGAGCCAACCTCGGTGCTCACGCCGCAGGAAGCCGACGAGCTGTTCATCACCCTCCGCCGGCTCGCGGCTGAGGGCTGCAGCATTCTGTTCATCAGCCACAAACTCGGCGAGGTGCGCGCCTTGTGTCACAGCGCCACAGTTCTGCGCGGCGGTCGGGTGGCCGGCCATTGCGTGCCGGCCGACTGTACTGATCGGCAACTGGCGCAATTGATGGTCGGAGAAGCCGTGACATTGATCGGCGAGTTCACGAAGGTCACCGGTGGCGCGGCGTTTTTGCAGGTCAGCGGTCTGAACTGGCACAACCCGGATCCGTTCGGCTGCTCCCTGAGCGACATCGACCTGCAGGTGCGCAGCGGTGAAATCGTCGGCATCGCCGGCGTGGCAGGCAACGGACAGGACGAGTTACTGGCCTTGCTCAGCGGCGAACAGACACTGCCCCGCGATGCAGCGGCAACCATCCGTTTCCGAGAACACGCCGTCGCCGATCAGCGACCGGATGCGCGACGCAAACTCGGCCTGGCGTTCGTCCCCGCCGAACGCCTCGGGCATGGCGCGGTGCCGGACATGAGTCTGGCGGACAACGCCCTGCTCACCGCTTTTCAACAAGGCCTGGTCAGCCACGGCTTGATCGAGCGCGGCAAGGTCGAAACCCTCGCCCGAACGATCATCCAGCGCTTCGGCGTGAAAACCCCGGACACCCACACCGCCGCCCGCAGCCTGTCCGGTGGCAACCTGCAGAAATTCATCCTCGGCCGGGAAATCCTCCAGCAACCGAAACTGCTGATCGCCGCGCACCCGACCTGGGGCGTGGATGTCGGCGCGGCGGCCACCATCCACCGGGCGCTGATTGCCCTGCGCGATGCCGGGGCGGCGATTCTGGTGATCTCCGAAGACCTCGACGAACTGTTCCAGATCAGCGACCGCCTCGGCGCGCTGTGCAGCGGGCGCCTGTCGGCGTTGCAGGACACGGCGCAAACCCGCCTCAGCGACGTCGGCGGCTGGATGGCCGGCCAGTTCGACACCCCTCAATCACAACCGGCCACGGTTTAACGGAGTTTTCCCATGTTGCTTTCCCTCGAACCCCGTGGCCGGCAATCGCGCCTGATGCTGTGGTGCTCGCCGGTGCTGGCGGCGTCGCTGACGCTGGTCTGCGGATCTTTGCTGTTCGTCGCCCTTGGCCACGATCCGCTGAAGACTTTGCACACCTTGCTGATCGCCCCGGTCAGCGATCTGTATGGAGTCTCCGAACTTCTGGTCAAAACCCTGCCGATCCTGTTGTGTGCGTTGGGCCTCGCAGTGGCCTATCAGGCGCGGATCTGGAACATCGGCGCCGAAGGCCAGTTACTGCTCGGCGCCCTTGCCGGCAGTGCGCTGGCGGTAAATATCATCGATATGCAAAGCCGCTGGGCGCTGGTGCTGATCCTGCTCACCGGCACCCTCGCCGGCGCCGCGTGGGCCGGGCTCACCGCCTGGTTGCGCACACGCTTCAACGCCAACGAAATCCTCACCAGCATCATGCTCAATTACATCGCGCTGAACCTGCTGCTGTTCTGCGTGCACGGGCCGCTGAAAGATCCGGCCGGATTCAATTTCCCCGAGTCGGCGATGTTCAGCGATGCCAGCCGCCTGCCGCTGTTGATGGAGGACGGTCGGGCGCACATCGGCGTGTATTTCGCCTTGCTCGCGCTGGTCGCGGTGTGGGTGTTGCTGCAGAAAAGCTTCGTCGGTTTCCAGATCAAAGTGTTGGGGCTGGACAAACGTGCGGCAGGATTCGTCGGGTTTCGCGAGAAGCGTCTGATCTGGCTCGCCCTGTTGATCAGCGGTGGATTGGCCGGGCTCGCCGGTGTCTGCGAAGTCACCGGGCCGATCGGCCAACTGGTGCCGCAAGTCTCGCCGGGCTACGGCTATGCGGCGATCACCGTGGCATTTCTCGGGCGGCTCAATCCCATCGGCATTCTGTTTTCCAGCCTGTTGATGGCGCTGCTGTACATCGGTGGCGAGAGCGCGCAGATGACGCTGAATCTGCCGCAGGCGATCACCCAGTTGTTCCAGGGAATGATGCTGTTTTTCCTGCTGGCCTGTGACGTGCTGATCCTCTATCGGCCACGCCTGAACCTGCGCTGGGTGCGGCGCACTTCTACCACTGCCGTAACCGCCGGAGCGCTGTGATGGATATCGATCTGCTGAGCAATATTTTCTACGCCATGGTGCGCTGCGGTACGCCACTACTCTTGGTGGCGCTGGGTGAATTGATCTGCGAGAAGAGCGGCGTACTCAACCTCGGCCAGGAAGGGATGATGCTGTTCGGTGCGGTGATCGGTTTCATCGTCGCGTTCAACAGCGGCAACCTGTGGCTCGGCGTGGTGTTGGCGATGCTCGCCGGGATGCTGTTGTCGTCGCTGTTTGCCCTGGTGGCGCTGGTGTTCAACGCCAATCAGGTGGCGACCGGGCTGGCGCTGACGATTTTTGGCGTCGGCCTGTCGACCTTCGTCGGCGCGGCGTGGGTCGGCAAACCGCTGGCGGGTTTCGAGCCGATGGCGATTCCATACCTGAGCGAAATCCCGCTGATCGGCCGCATGCTGTTTGCCCAGGATCTGCTGGTGTACCTGTCGTTCGCGCTGTTTGCGCTGGTGGCGTGGGTGATCGTGAAAAGCCGTGTCGGGCTGATCATTCAAGCGGTCGGCGAGAACCCGGATGCGGCCAGTGCCATGGGCTTGCCGGTGCTGACCGTGCGCACATTGGCGGTGTTGTTTGGCGGCGCGATGGCCGGACTGGCCGGGGCTTATCTGTCGCTGGCTTACACGCCGATGTGGGCCGAGAACATGACCGCCGGACGCGGTTGGATTGCCTTGGCGCTGGTGGTGTTCGCCAGTTGGCGGGTGTGGCGGTTGCTGCTCGGTGCGTATCTGTTCGGACTCGCCAGCATCCTGCACCTGGTGGCGCAGGGGTTGGGGCTGGCGATTCCTTCGAGTTTGCTGGCGATGCTGCCGTACGTCGCGACCATTCTGGTGCTGGTGTTGTTGTCGCGGGATGCGGTGCGCACGCGGTTGTATGCGCCGGTGTCACTGGGACAACCGTGGCAGGCCGGACACTAAGCCGTGACGGCTCGCGACAGCGGCCGAACCGGCAACACCTGAGCAATGCCCCACGCCACTTCGAGAACCAGGAACCCCAGCACCAACGAGCTGGCGCCGTGGGCCAGGGCATACGTCATCCACGCGGCGAACAGAAACCGCGTCACCGCGTCATAGCGCCCATAAACCGGCTGCGGATCACGAATCCGCAGCACCGCCCACATGCACACCACCGAACCGAACAAATTGGCTATCAGCAGATGCGCAGGTTCGAACGGCGGCAGCTCGCCGGGCAGTTCCAGCGCCTGGCTCAGCGCCGTCAGCAACCCATGCAACACAGCAAAACTCCACGGCGTGACAAACGCCGCCGTCACGATCAAGTCATACCAGGCACTGCCGCGCACCAACTGCCGATACTGCGTTGAAGTCCACATCATCCTTGCTCCAAAATTTCAGGGAGCAACCACGGTAAAGCCTGGAGTATGCTCCAGGGTCAAACACTTTCGAGACCTGCAAGATGCGCATCGGTGAGTTGGCCCAGGCCTGCGATGTCAGCCGTGACACGCTGCGTTTTTACGAGGAGCGCGGATTGATCGCGGCGCAACGCAGCGCCAACGGTTATCGCGACTATCCGCCGGAGATGGTGCAATTGGTGCTCTACATCAAGACTGCGCAGCGTCTGGGCTTTACTCTCGGCGAGATCGGCAGCAGCGTTGGCGCGCTGTGGCAATCGCCAAATCCCGACACCACCGTCACGCAACTGCTGCAAGACAAACTCAAGCTGGTCGAAACCCGCATGGCCGAGCTCGGTGAGTTGCGCCAGGAGTTGCAGCATCGGCTCGGTCAACGCTGTCCATTGAACCCGTGATCTTTCAACTTTCAAGGAAAGCCAATCATGTCCGCACTGAATCCTGCCAAGCACGCACTGATCATCGGCGCCTCCCGGGGCCTGGGCCTGGGCCTGGTGAAAACCCTGCTGGCCGACGGCTGGCGAGTCACCGCCACGGTTCGCAATCCTGCGAACTCCGAGGCGCTGAAAGCACTGGGCAACGTACAGATCGAAAAACTCGACATGGACGACCAGCAAGCCGTGATCGCCCTGAGTCAGCAGCTCAAGGGCGAGACCTTTGACCTGCTGTTCGTCAACGCCGGAGTCAAAGGCCCTGACGTGCAAACCCCGGGCGGCGCGACGCTGGCGGAAGTCGGCCAACTGTTCTTCACCAACGCCGTGGCGCCGATCAATCTGGCCCAGCGCTTCGTCGGGCAGATCCGCGACGGCAGCGGCGTGCTGGCGTTCATGAGTTCGGTGCTCGGCAGCGTGACCATGCCCGACGCGCCGGAGCTGGCGCTGTACAAGGCCAGCAAGGCGGCGCTGAACTCGATGACCAACAGCTTCGTCACTCAGTTGGGCGATCAGAAACTCACGGTGCTGTCGTTGCATCCGGGCTGGGTGAAAACCGATATGGGCGGCGAAGGTGCCGACATCGACGTGGAGACCAGCACCCGTGGCCTGGTGGATCAGGTGGACGCGTTTGCCGGCAAGGGCGGCCATCACTTCGTGAACTACAAGGGTGAAACCATTCCCTGGTAATCACTGAACCCTGTGGGCGCTCGCTCCCACAGGGTTATCCCGGTGTCTGGTCGGGTTGGGCTTGCCCGTCGCAACATTTTGTTCGAAACTCCGCACCTCGTCCTTCGCGGCGACCCTGGATCAGCAGACAGGGCAACACTGAGCTGGCAACCCTGAACCCAACTTTCAGAGGAGCCGGCCACAATGCCTGCGACCCGTATCTGGTTAAAAAATCCCCTCGCCATTTTCACGGCCAACGGTCTCGATGCCCGTGGCGGTCTGGTGCTGCAAGACGGTGTGATCACCGAAGTGCTTGGCGCCGGCCAGCAACCATCCACACCGTGCAATGAAGTGTTCGACGCCCGTGAACACGTGATCCTGCCGGGCCTGATCAACACCCATCACCATTTCTATCAGACCCTGACCCGCGCTTGGGCGCCGGTGGTCAATCAGCCGTTGTTCCCGTGGCTGAAAACCCTCTACCCGGTGTGGGCGCGTCTGACGCCTGAAAAACTCGCCCTCGCCACCAAAGTCGCGCTGGCCGAGTTGCTGCTGTCCGGCTGCACCACCGCTGCCGACCACCATTACCTGTTCCCGGATGGCCTGGAAAACGCCATCGACGTGCAAGTCGAAACCGTGCGCGAACTGGGCATGCGCGCCATGCTCACCCGTGGTTCGATGAGCCTCGGCGAGAAGGACGGCGGCCTGCCTCCGCAGCAGACCGTGCAAGAAGGTCAGGTGATCCTCGACGACAGCCAGCGGCTGATTCACGAGTACCACGAACGTGGCGACGGCGCGCAAATCCAGATCGCTCTGGCACCGTGCTCGCCGTTCTCGGTGACCCCGGAAATCATGTCCGCCAGCGCCGAACTGGCGAACAAACTCGATGTGCGTCTGCACACTCACCTTGCTGAAACCCTCGACGAGGAAGATTTCTGCCTGCAACGCTTCGGCCTGCGCACCGTGGATTATCTGGACAGCGTCGGCTGGCTCGGCCCGCGCACCTGGCTGGCCCACGGCATCCATTTCAACCCCGACGAAATCGCCCGCCTCGGCGCGGCGGGCACCGGCATCTGCCATTGCCCGAGCTCGAACATGCGCCTGGCGTCCGGCATCTGCCCGAGTATCGATCTGACCGATGCCGGCGCGTTGTTCGGCATCGGTGTGGATGGTTCGGCGTCCAACGATGCGTCGAACATGATCCTCGAAGCACGTCAGGCCCTGTACATCCAGCGCCTGCGTTATGGCGCCGAAAAGATCACCCCGGAACGCGTGCTGGGCTGGGCAACCAAGGGTTCGGCGAGCCTGTTGGGCCGCACCGATATCGGTGAACTGACAGTCGGCAAGCAGGCGGATCTGGCGTTGTTCAAGCTCGATGAGTTGCGCTTCTCCGGCAGCCATGACCCGATCTCGGCGTTGCTGTTGTGCGGCGCGGACCGTGCGGATCGGGTGATGGTCGGCGGCAAGTGGCGTGTGGTTGACGGGCAGGTTGAAGGCCTGGATCTCAAAGGCCTGATTGCCGATCACAGCCAGGCGGCTCGACAGTTGATCGCGGGCACCTGATCTCCCCCGCTCTGATCGTTCCCACGCTCCGCGTGGGAATGCATACCGGGACGCTCTGCGTCCCAGCGTAGGACGCGGAGCGTCCTTTGCGGCATTCCCACGCAGACGGTTCGACGCCTCGACGTGGGAACGATCTGTCGGTGCTGTTCGCTCTCAGAGGCCCAGCAGCGACAACATGATGAACGTCGCAAACAGCACAAAGTGGGTCATGCCCTCGATGGCATTGGTCTCCCCGTCATTGAGGTTGATCGCGCTGACGATCAGCGTGATGAAGATCATCACCGTCTGCACCGGCGTCATCGCCATCTGAAACGGTTGCCCCGTATAGAGCGCCATCGCTTCCATCACCGGCACCGTCAAAATCACCGTCGACAACGAAGCGCCCATTGCAATGTTGACCACCGACTGCATACGGTTGGCCAACGCCGCGCGCAACGCGGTCAGAATCTCCGGCGCTGCCGAGATCGCTGCCACCAGAATCGCCGTGATCACCGGCGGTGCGCCCGTCCCTTCCAGGCCCAGATCGAGGGTCTTGGACATCACCTCGGCCAGTGCGCCGATCACCACCACGCCGAACACCAGAATGCCGATCGACAGCGCCAGGCTGACCGGTTTCGGCTCTTCTTCCACAGGCTCTTTCTTGCGGCGTTTGTCCGGGTAGCTGTAGCTGAAAAAGTAGCTGTGCGGGCCGACCTGCATGCGCAGGAACAACGCATAAAGCACCACCATCGCGCCGATGGTGAACGCCGAATAGATTTTCCAGTTGGCCTCGGGAATGAACTCCGGCACCACCATCGACACGCCCATGGCGGTGAGGATCATCACGCTGTAACTGCGGGCCGAGTCGTCGTTGTAGGACTGCTCACCATGCTTGATCCCGCCCATCAATGCGGCGAGGCCGAGGATGCCGTTGATGTCGAGCATCACCGCCGAATAGATCGTGTCGCGCACCAGCGTCGGCGAGGCTTCGTTGCTCATCATGATCGCCAGGATCACCACTTCCACCAGCACGGCGGCGAGGGTCAGGATCATCGTGCCGTACGGGTCGCCGACTTTTTCCGCAAGCAATTCGGCCTGATGGGCGACGCGCATCGAGGCGGCGACGATGAACGCGATCAGCACCAGGCCGGCCGTCAGCGCGACGATCTGGCCGCTGTGCAGCAGCCAGTGCTCCAGCGGATACGCGACAAAAGCCGCGATCAGGGCCAGCAGCAGAAAGCTTTCTTGCTTGAGGATCGTGAGCATGGCGGGCCTTTTGGCGCAGGGGTTCGAATGAGCTACTGACTGCGGGGCGGCGCTAATGGTTCGTTACACCTTAGCGCACCAGTGGATGGCGTCCTTGTACGGGCATGCACTTTTTTCGGCCCGGCCGGCCTTATCGCGAGCAGGCTCGCTCCCACAGGGATCGCGGTGCTTTTGTGGGAGCGAGCTTGCTCGCGAAGGTCTCGCCGCGATTTCGACTCGATTTGTTGTCCGCTTGGTCAGTCTTTTGCATTGCCCTCCCCACACACAACAAAAGGGAGTTCGCGTTCATGCAAAAACGTCCACTGCAAACACTGCTGTGCATCGCCATGGGCCTTGGCCTCAGCCTGAGCGCCAGTGCCGCCGACCCACTGAAAGTCGGCTTCGTCTACATCGGCCCCATCGGCGACCACGGCTGGACGTATCAGCATGAACAGGGGCGCAAGGCGCTGGCGGAAAAACTCGGCACGCAGATCACCACCAACTACGTGGAGAACGTCGCCGAGGGCGCCGATGCCGAGCGGGTGATCCGCAACATGGCCAAGGACAAGTACGACCTGATCTTCACCACCTCTTTCGGCTACATGAACCCAACGGTGAAAGTCGCCAAACAGTTTCCCAAGGTGACCTTCGAACACGCCACCGGCTACAAGCAGGACAAGAACCTCGGCACCTACCTCGCGCGCACCTACGAGGGTCGTTACGTCGGCGGTTTCCTCGCGGCGAAGATGACCAAGACCAAAAAGATCGGTTACGTCGCCTCGTTCCCGATCCCGGAAGTGATCCGCGACATCAACGCGATCCAGCTGGCCCTGAACAAGTACAACCCCGGCACCGAGATCAAAGTGGTGTGGGTCAACTCGTGGTTCGATCCGGGCAAGGAAGCCGACGCGGCCAACGCGCTGATCGATCAGGGCGTGGACGTGGTGTTCCAGCACACCGACAGCCCAGCGCCGATTCAGGCCGCCGAACGACGTGGTGTGTATGCCGTGGGCTACGCTTCGGACATGGCGCACTTCGGGCCGAAAGCGGTGCTGACTTCAATCGTCAACGACTGGGCGCCGCACTACATTCAGGCGACCCAGAGCGTGATCGACCACACCTGGAAAGCCCAGGACTACTGGGGCGGGTTGAAGGAAGGCACGGTCGAACTGCCGATCAGCGATCTGGTGCCGGCACCGGTGAAGGCCGAAGCCGAGCAGATCATCGCCGACATCAAGAGCGGCACCTTGCAACCGTTCACCGGGCCGATCAAGGATCAGGCCGGCGTCGAGAAAATCCCGGCGGGGGTCAGCGCGACCAATGCGGAACTGGCGTCGATGAATTACTACGTCGAAGGCATGAAGGCCGAGATGCCGAAGTAATCCCGGCCCCACCACCATTCCCTTGTGGGAGCGGGCTTGCTCGCGAAAGCGTTTTATCAGGCAACTCATGTATCAACTGATACGACGCCTTCGCGAGCAAGCCCGCTCCCACAGTTGGATCTCTGCGTATTCAAGGATTGTGCATGAACAGCCTTCCGATCATCGACATCTCGCCGCTCTACTCCGACGACCAGAACGCCTGGCCCGCCGTCGCCGAACAGATCGACCACGCCTGCCGCGAATGGGGCTTTTTCTACATCAAGGGCCACCCGATTTCTGCGCAGCGTATCGAATCCCTGCTCGATCACGCACAGCGCTTCTTTGCGCAACCGGCAGAAGAAAAACTCAAGATCGACATCACCCAGACTGTCCATCACCGCGGCTACGGCGCCATCGCCACCGAACAGCTCGACCCGGACAAACCCAGCGACCTCAAGGAAACCTTCGACATGGGCCTGCACCTGCCGGCCGATCATCCCGAGGTGCTGGCAGCAAAACCCTTGCGTGGCCCCAACCGTCATCCGGCGATTCCCGGCTGGGAAGCGCTGATGGAGCAGCACTACCTCGACATGCAGGCACTCGCGCAAACCCTGTTGCGGGCCATGACGTTAGCGCTGGGCATCGAGCGCGACTTCTTCGACACGCGCTTCAACGAGCCGGTCAGCGTGCTGCGAATGATCCATTACCCGCCGCGCCACACCGCCAGTTCCGCCGAGCAGCAAGGTGCCGGCGCGCACACCGATTACGGCTGCATCACGCTGTTGTATCAGGACACCGCCGGCGGCTTGCAGGTGAAAAACGTCAAAGGCCAGTGGATCGACGCACCGCCCATCGACGGCACCTTCGTGGTCAACCTCGGCGACATGATGGCGCGCTGGAGCAATGACCGATATCGCTCGACCCCACATCGGGTCATCAGCCCGCTCGGCGTGGATCGCTACTCGATGCCGTTCTTCGCCGAGCCGCACCCGGACACCCGTATCGAGTGCCTGCCCGGTTGCCAGGACGCACACCATCCGGCGAAATATCCGACCACCACCTGCGCCGAATTCCTGCTGTCGCGCTTCGCCGATACCTACGCCTATCGACGGGAGCAAGAAGCGGTGTGATGGATCGGTTGGTCAGGTTTTGCCAATTGTTTCGGCGGGCATCTGTAGAATGCCGTCATTGCACCTGATGAGAAAAGAATATGTACGACTGGCTCAACGCCCTGCCCAAGGCCGAACTGCACCTGCACCTCGAAGGCTCGCTGGAGCCCGAGCTGCTGTTCGCCCTGGCCGAACGCAACAAGATCGCCCTGCCGTGGAGCGACGTCGAAACCCTGCGCAAGGCCTACGCCTTCAACAATCTGCAGGAGTTCCTCGACCTGTACTACCAGGGCGCCGACGTGCTGCGCACCTCCCAGGATTTCTACGACCTGACCTGGGCCTACCTGCTGCGCTGCAAAGAACAGAACGTGATTCACACCGAACCGTTCTTCGATCCGCAGACCCATACCGACCGTGGCATCCCGTTCGAAGTGGTGCTCAACGGCATCGCCGCCGCGCTGAAAGATGGCGAGCAGCAACTGGGCATCACCAGCGGTTTGATCCTGAGTTTCCTGCGCCACCTGAGCGAAGACGAAGCGCAGAAAACCCTCGACCAGGCGCTGCCGTTCCGTGATGCATTCGTCGCCGTAGGTCTGGACAGTTCCGAAATGGGTCACCCGCCGAGCAAGTTCCAGCGCGTGTTTGATCGTGCCCGTCACGAAGGTTTCCTGACCGTCGCCCATGCCGGCGAAGAAGGCCCGCCGGAGTACATCTGGGAAGCCATCGACCTGCTGAAAATCCAGCGTATCGACCATGGCGTGCGCGCCATCGAAGACGAGCGCCTGATGCAGCGGATCATCGATGAGCAGATCCCGCTGACGGTATGCCCGCTGTCGAACACCAAACTCTGCGTGTTCGATCACATGTCGCAGCACAACATCCTCGACATGCTTGAGCGCGGCGTGAAGGTCACGGTGAACTCCGATGACCCGGCGTACTTCGGTGGTTACGTGACCGAGAACTTCCATGCGCTGCACACCCACCTGGGCATGACCCAGGATCAGGCCAAGCGCCTGGCGCAGAACAGCCTGGATGCGCGGTTGGTGAAACCATAAGCAACAGCGCATAACCAATGTGGGAGCGAGCTTGCTCGCGAATAGGGTCTGTCATTCAACGAAGATGTTGTTTGATACACCACTTTCGCGAGCAAGCTCGCTCCCACAGTTGGTTCAGGGTTCAGCCAATAACTTCTGCTTCGGTCAATTCCTCCAAGGTTTTACCCCGCGTCTCCATCCCGAACAGCCACACCACCCCCGCCGCAATCGCAAAACACAACGCCCCCAGCGCAAACACCCCGCCCTGCCCGGTAATCGGGAACACCAGTCCGGTGACCAACGGCCCGAGCAGCGAACCTACGCGTCCAATGGCCGAGGCGAATCCCGAGCCCGTCGCCCGCGCCGAGGTCGGATACAGTTCCGGCGTGTAGGTGTAGAGCACCGCCCACATGCCGAACAGGAAAAACTGCATCAGCAGCCCCGTGCCGATCAGCAGCGCCACGTTGCCGCCAAACACCGCGCTTTGTCCGTACAGAAACGCCATCACCCCGCCGCCGAGCAACGTGACGATGCACACCGGCTTGCGTCCCCAACGCTCCACCAGCCAGGCCGCCATCAGGAAGCCGGGAATCCCGCCGAGGGAAATCAGCACCGTGTAATACACCGACTGAGTCACGGCAAAACCCGATTGTTGCAACAACGCGCTGAGCCACGAGGTCAGGCCGTAAAAACCGAGCAACGCGAAGAACCACAGGCTCCAGATCATCGTCGTGCGCTGGCGATACAGCGGCGACCAGATCTGTTTGAGTGCCGAAAGGAAATGGCCCGGAGGTGTCACGCTGCGTGGCAAACGAACCGGCTCCGGCAATGCAGCACCACCGAGCGAGGCTTGTACCCGCGCCTCGATCCCGCGTAAAACCTTGTCCGCCTCGTCATGCTTGCCCGCCTGTTCCAGCCAGCGCGGCGACTCAGGAATGAAAAAGCGGATCGCCAGTACGAACACCGCCGGCACCGCCAGCACCAGAAAGATGTCGCGCCAGCCGATCAATGGCAGCAGGAAATACGACAATACCCCGGCAGCCACGAAACCCAGCGGCCAGAAACCGTCCATCAAGGCGATGTAACGACCCCGACGCTGTGCAGGAATCAACTCCGACAACATCGACTGGGCAATCGGAAACTCCATGCCCATGCCGATTCCCAGCAGGATGCGAAACAGCGTCAGGCTCTCGACCGTCTGCGCCGTGGAGCACAGGTAACTGGCCAGCCCCCACAGGACGATGCTCCACTGGAACACCGGTTTGCGACCGAACCGATCCGCCAGCAATCCGGACAGCGACGCCCCCAGCACCATGCCGAAAAAACTCGAACTGGCCAGCAGGCCGGCCTGCGCACTGCTCAGGCCGAACTCGGCTTTGATCGAGCCGAGCAGGAAGGTCATCATCGCCAGATCCATGGAGTCGAAGAAAAACGCCAGGGCGATGATGATGAAGATGATCCGGTGATAACCGCTGACTGGCAGGCGCTCCAGTCGATCTGCCGCGCTGAAATTTCCCGTGTCCATGCCACCTCCTCAATCCGAAAAGTCCCCGGATCGAGTGTGCGCGATAGCGGTTGCGCGCCTGTGCCAGATGCGACGTGTTCGCAGCCGTTGGCGACGTTCAGTTGCTGTTCCGTGGAAGAAAGCGCTCTACAACGCCATTTCCAGCTCGGTTTCACAGGCAAATCGATGAATTTCCCGCTGGCCCGCCGCCGTCAGTTGCAGGGCGCGGGAATCGTTGGGCAGTACCAGCCAGCCCGACTGCATGAACAGCTGCAGCAACGCCGCGCCCAGCGAGCCCCCCATGTGCGGGCGACGCTCGCTCCAGTCCGGACAGGCGCATGCCACCTGGGCGTTGCGGTGGGCCAGCGCCTGGATGTACACCCCGCGCCCGGCCAGTTGTGTCGAGCCTTTGTGCGTGACCACCACTCTATGCTCAAGCTGCTCGATCCAGCCGGCGTCGAGCAGGCGCTGGTACAGGTCGGCGGCCAGCGTTCCACCCAGATGGTCGTCGCAAAAACGCGCGCGCAGCAGTGACGAAGGCGCGGCCTGGGGTCTGACGACCGGCGAGGCACGCTTGAACACGTCGGGGATTTCTCGCGGAGCGCTGGCCAACGTGGCGCTGGCCAGCGCTTCGATGGCCGCGCCGATTTCGGGAGCCGCCAGGCGGAAGAAGCGTTTGCGACCGCGCGCCTCGACCTTCAACAGACCGCCAGCGGACAAGCGCCCCAGATGCGCACTGGCCGATGACGGCGAAAGCCCCGCCAGCAACGCCAGCTCCTCGGTCTGCCGCGCCGAGCCATCCATGAGCGCCCACATCATTGCGCTGCGTTTGGGATCGGCCAGCAACGTGGCGATCTGGCTGATGCAAGGTGCATGTTCCATCTATTCACTCCCTGTTGAATCGTATCGTCTACAGCTCATAGACATCTTGACCAGTAATCAGTCGTCGGCCAAGGCGCGCAAAATACCTTGAGCCCAAGCGAGGCAGCGCGCCGCAGCAAGGAAACCGCAGCACTGTCGCGACCCTCGTCCCTACCCGGCCGGTTGCGGTCTGATCGTTCTCGCATCGGCCTTTTGGTGCGGGCATCAGGCGGCCGCTAGTATAAGCGGGTTGCTCGCGGCGTCCTGCGCCGGAGCGGCCGTGGTTGGTGATTGTTCCTGAGAGAAATTTCGCTATTTACCTGCGACTAATGGTCAGACTTCTGGAAAACGGGAAAACGGCTACTCAATTCGGCGCAACGGCTGGCGAGCATCTCCCTCAGAAGGTTCACCGGCTTACTCAATTGTGCGCGATGGGCGCACAGCAGATTCAGCGGAGCGCGTTCGCAGAGCAGCTCCGGCAACAGCACTTTCAGCCGCCCCGCCAGCACATCACCGGCCACATCGAGCCACGACTTGTAGGCGATGCCGGCTCCCGCCACCGCCCATAGGCGCACCACATCGGCGTCGTCACTGAAGCGGTCGCCACTGACGGTCAGGCCGACCTCGCGTTTGCCGTCGTGGAAACTCCAATGGTCGTGCACCCGGCCGCCGAGCATGTACAGCAGGCAGTTGTGCTGAGCGAGCTGTTCCAGATGCAGCGGCTCGCCGTGCCGGGCCAGGTAGGCCGGTGATGCGCACAGCACCCGTCGGTTGTGCGGGGCAATCGGCAGCGCCACCAGACTCGAATCCTCCGGCTCGCCATAGCGCAAGGCGATGTCCACCGGCTGGCGAAACAGGTCGGCGATGCGGTCACCCAGCAACAGGCGCACCGTCAGTTTCGGGTGTTCACGTTGAAAGTCATCGAGCCACGGCAACAGCAGATTGCGCCCGAAGTCCGAAGGCGCCGACAGCTGCAAAATCCCGCTGACCTGATCCTGCCCGCTGGCCAGCAGACGCCGACCCTCATCAAGGTTGCTCAGCGCCGCCCGGGCGTACTCGAGAAACCCTTCACCTTCGGCCGTCAGCCGCAAACTACGAGTGGAGCGTGCCAACAACCGCGCGCCCAGTTGCTGTTCGATACGTTTGAGCGCGGCGCTGGCCACGGCGGCAGACATATCCATCACCCGCGCCGCCGCCGACAGGCTGCCCAGATCCGCCGCCCGGACAAACAACTGCAAGTCATCGAAACGCAGCATCGTCAGCCCCGATTATCAAAAAAATATTGAAAGAGACTGCTCTTTTAGCCGGTTTTATCTCCGGCAGAAATAGCCAATCATGCCATCCATCGAATTCATCCCGTCCCGGAGTCGAACATGTCCCAGCCTTTCACCGCCATCGCCACCCTGATCGCCCGACCTGGCCAGCAGGACGCCCTCGAACAGCACCTGCGCGCCCTGATCGAACCGACCCGCGCCGAAGCCGGTTGCGGCCAGTACGAACTGCATCAGGACCTGGCCAATCCGCTGGCCTTCTACATGATCGAGCAGTGGGCCAGCGACGAAGCCCTGCAAGCCCACGATGCCAGCGCTCATATCCAGCATTTCCGCAGCCAGGCCGAGGCGTTCCTCGAACACTTCGAACTCAAGCGCCTGCGCGTCATCGCCTGAAGCCTTCCTTTATTCACTTTCGGAGTTCTCCATGAAAGCCATCGCCTATTACGCCTCGCTCCCGATCAACGACGAAAAATCCCTGCAAGACATCGAACTGCCGGAGCCGGTAGCCGGCCCGCGCGACCTGCTGGTGGAAGTCAAAGCGATTTCGGTAAACCCGGTCGACACCAAGGTGCGCCAGAACGTCGCGCCGGAAGACGGCGCCGCCAAGGTGCTGGGCTGGGACGTGGCCGGTGTGGTCAAGTCGGTCGGCAGTGAAGTGACCTTGTTCAAGGCCGGCGACAAGGTGTTCTACGCCGGCTCCATCGCCCGGGCCGGTGGCAACAGTGAATTGCACGTAGTCGATGAGCGAATCGTCGGCCATATGCCGAAAACCCTCGGCTTCGCCGAAGCCGCCGCCCTGCCGCTGACCGCGATTACCGCTTGGGAGCTGTTGTTTGAACGCCTGCAGATTCGCGAAGGCAACACCGATGAAGGCCAGAGCCTGCTGATCGTCGGTGCGGCCGGCGGCGTTGGCTCGATCCTCACCCAACTCGCCAGCCAGTTGACCGGGCTCAAGGTGATCGGCACGGCCTCCCGCCCGGAGACCCGCGACTGGGTGACCGAGCTGGGCGCTGACCTGGTGATCGATCACAGCCAGCCGTTGAGCGAAGAACTGAAACGCGCCGGTGTCACCCACGTGACCCACGTTGCCAGTCTGACCCAGACCGACCACCACCTGGATCAACTGGTCGAAGCCCTTGCGCCGCAAGGCAAACTGGCACTGATCGACGATCCGAAGGCGTTGGACGTGACCAAACTCAAGCGCAAAAGCCTGTCGCTGCACTGGGAGTTCATGTACACCCGCTCGCTGTTCGAAACGCCGGACATGATCGAGCAGCACAAACTGCTCAACCGGGTGGCCGGGCTGATCGACAGCGGGACGTTGAAAACCACGGTCGGCGAGCACTTCGGCACGATCAACGCGAGCAACCTGCGCCGCGCCCATGAATTGCTGGAAAGCGGCAAGGCCAAGGGGAAAATTGTTTTAGAAGGTTTCTAAAATCTGCAAGACCGCAGCCTTCTCCAGCCTCCGATGTGGCTGGCTCGGGGGCTGCGGTGTTTTTTTGCCGTCAGTCAGATGCTTGACCCTTGTCACAATTGCGATCGTATTCAGGACTACAATCGAGTCCTCTGCGATGCAATCTTTTACGTACGGGAGGTCAGCAATGAAGATCCTGATAAAAGAAGTGGCAAAGTCCCAGTGGCAAGTTCGTCTCGACCAGCACGCCGTGACCTTCCGCAGTGAGGCCGAAGCTCGCGCCTTCACTCGCACCCTCGAAGCGCGTATCTGCGCGCCCCACCAGATTCCCGACCTCGGCCAGCAACGCGCTGTCGGCTGAGTTTTTCCGTTTAGACTTCGGCCTGCGCCTTTGCGAGAGCCCGGGCATTCTGCATGCGCCGGGTGAGCATTGCTGCGCACACCACCAGCAAACCACACAAGCTGATGACGATGGCCATCGGCACGGCGGTGCCATCGTGCAGGATCCCCACCAGCGCCGAAGCCCCGGCGGCGACACTGAACTGCATACTGCCGAGCAACGCTGAAGCACTGCCGGCGCGACCGCCCTGCCCGTTCATCGCACATGCTGCCGCATTGGGGCTGATGCAGCCAAGGCTGGCCACGCAGATGAACAATGGAATCAGCAATGGCCACAGCATCTCGGTGTGCAAGGCGCTGACCGCGAGCAGCGTCAGCCCGGCGCCCAGGTAAACCCAGACCGCCCGCGACAGCAGGAACGCCGGACCACGTTTGGCCAGCAGTCGCGCATTGACCTGTGCCACCAGAATGAACCCGGCCGCGTTGGTGCCGAACAGCCAGCCGAAGTGCTCGGCCGGTACGCCATACAACTTGATGAAAATGAACGGGGAACCGGCGATGTAGGCAAACATCCCGGCGATGGCGATGCCGCCGGTCAGGGCATGGCCCATGTAGACCGGATCCGCCAGCAGCCGGCCGTACTGGCGCAAAGCGCCGGACAGCGGCTGACGCGGAACATGCGCCGGCAGACTTTCCGGCAGGCCGAGGGCCACCGCCAGCCCGGCAAGGGCGCTGAAACCGGTCAGCACCAGGAAGATCGACTGCCACCCCGTCGTGTTGACCAGCAGACCGCCGAGCATCGGCGCCAGAATCGGGGCCAGCCCCATCACCAGCATCAGTTGCGAGAAGACTTTCGCCGAACCCACTGCGTCGCACTTGTCGCTGACCACCGCCCGGGCAATCACCATCCCCGCACAACCGCCCAGCGCCTGCACGAGCCGCGCGCCGATCAGCCATTCCAGATTCGGCGCATAGGCGCAGGCCACTGACGCCAGCGTGAACAGCGTCAGACCAATGAGCAGCGGAATCCGCCGGCCAAAACGATCCGCTACCGGCCCGTAAGCCAGTTGGCCGATGGACAGGCCGAAGAAATAGGCCGACAGCGTCAGCTGGACGTGTTTCTCGTCGGTGCCGAACGCCAGCGCCATGGTGGGAAACGCGGGGAGATAGAAGTCGATCGCCAACGGACCGAAAGCGGTCAGGGCACCGAGAATCAGAAGGGTACGGAAGTTCATCAGGCGTCCACGTTCGGCAGGCATTGGGAGGGCACTTTAATAGAGAGTGCAGCCCGACAGTCTAGCCGCGCGAAGACGCCTTGAACATTCCGGTAGCTCGCTAACTATTAAAAAGTTCAGGCGAGTTTGATCGCATAACCTTCTTCGCTGATCGCCTCGATGACCTGCTCGGGACTCAACGCACTTTCGACGCCGACTTCCTTCGCCGCCAGATCGACCCGCACGCTGGCGGCCGGATCCTTGCTCTGCACCGCCTGAGTGACGGCTTTGACACAGTGACCGCAGGACATGCCTTCAACAGTGAACACTTGCATGGAATGACTCCTTTGAGTGAGGTTGCCGGCAGTTTCGGGCTTGCCACGATGGCAAGGTCAAGTTCTGCAAAAAACTGCCGGGCTGGCAATCGTCGCCGCGCTCGGCCAAGCTGCATGCATCAATGACATGAATTCAGGAGATTCAGCCATGCGCTGGTCAGCTTTCAGCCTGTTTGGCTTTCTCAGCCTCTTTGCCGCGATCCCTTCGGTGCATGCCGCCGGGGAAGATTACGGGGTGCTGATCATTTCCCGCGAGCGCCTGGAAGTCGCTACTTCGTGCGAAATCGGCGTGTACATCCAGGATCAACTGTCGGCGCGCCTGTTCCAGGAGCAAAGCACGTCGTTCAACCTGCCGCCGGGCAATGTCTCGCTGCGCCTGAAACTGCTGCCGGGACAAATGCCGGGCTGCAACCCCGGCATGCTCGCGCCGGGCTCGCAGGAGATCAGACTGCATGCCGGCGACATCCTGAAATTCCGCATCGCGATGAACCAGGAAGGCATGTACCTCAAGCCGACCGGCCTCGGTTACTGATTCCCTCTGATCGCGCTGATCGTTCCCACGCTCTGCGTGGGAATGCCTCTTGTGACGCTCTGCGTCACGCTTTGGGACGCAGAGCGTCCCCGGCTGCATTCCCACGCGGAGCGTGGGAACGATCGGGCGGGCGAGCGGTAGCGGGTAGCCGGAAGGGGAAACTGGCGCTTGACCTTGCCAGCATGGCAAGGTTGATCCTGTAGGCATCCACTACAGGGAGTACGACCGATGTCCGATTCCATCACGTTCGATCTGCCCATCAGCGGCATGACCTGCGCCAGTTGCGCCGGTCGTGTCGAGCGGGCGTTGAGCAAAGTCAGCGGCGCCAGTGCCGTCAGCGTCAACCTCGCCACCGAACAGGCCCGGGTGCAGGCCCCCGGCAACAGCCTGCCGGCGCTGATGGAAGCGGTCGAACGCGCCGGTTACAGCGTGCCGCAGCACACCGTGGAATTGAACATCGACGGCATGACCTGCGCTTCCTGCGTCGGTCGCGTCGAGCGCGCCCTGAACAAGGTTGCCGGGGTGAAAAGCGTCAGCGTCAATCTCGCCAACGAACGCGCTCATCTTGAGTTGCTCGGCGCGGTCGACCCGCAAACCCTGATCGCCGCCGTGAGCAAGGCCGGTTATTCGGCCAGTCTCTTCGAACTCGAACACCCGCAAACAGACAATCGCCAGCGACGTCTGAACCATGAACGCTGGGCGTTGATCTGCGCCATCGCCCTCGCCTTGCCGCTGGTGCTGCCGATGTTACTGCAACCGTTCGGCATTCACTGGATGCTCCCGGCCTGGGCGCAGTTCGCCCTCGCGACCCCGGTGCAATTCATCTTCGGTGCACGTTTCTACGTCGCTGCTTGGAAAGCCGTGCGCGCCGGGGCCGGCAACATGGATTTGCTGGTAGCGCTGGGCACCAGCGCCGGTTATGGCCTGAGTCTCTACGAATGGGCCACCGCCGACGGGCGCATGCCGCATCTGTACTTCGAAGCCTCGGCAGTGGTCATCGCTTTGGTACTGCTCGGCAAATACCTGGAAAGCCGCGCCAAGCGCCAGACCGCCAGCGCCATTCGCGCACTGGAAGCGCTGCGGCCGGAGCGGGCGATTCAAGTCATCGATGGCCGCGAACAGGACGTTGCCATCAGCGCCCTGCGCCTCGGCGATCGGGTACTGGTCAAACCCGGTGAACGTTTCCCGGTGGACGGCGAAGTGCTGGAAGGTCAGAGCCACGCCGATGAAGCGCTGATCAGCGGCGAAAGCCTGCCGGTGCCCAAACAACCGGGCGACAAGGTTACCGGCGGGGCAATCAATGGCGAAGGCCGCTTGCTGGTGAGTACCACGGCGCTCGGCGCGGAAAGCGTGCTGGCGCGGATCATCCGTCTGGTGGAGGACGCTCAGGCCGCGAAAGCACCGATCCAGAAACTGGTGGATAAAGTCAGTCAGGTGTTCGTGCCGACCGTGTTGCTGCTGGCCCTGGCCACGCTGATCGGCTGGTGGCTGTACGGCGCGCCGCTGGAAACCGCGTTGATCAATGCCGTCGCAGTGCTGGTGATCGCCTGCCCCTGCGCCCTTGGTCTGGCGACACCGACCGCGATCATGGCCGGCACCGGCGTGGCCGCTCGGCACGGGATTCTGATCAAGGACGCCGAAGCCCTGGAACGTGCCCATGAAGTCAGCGCCGTGGTGTTCGACAAGACCGGCACCCTGACCTCCGGCACGCCGCGCATTGCGCATTTAAGCGCGATCGACGGCGACGAAAACACCCTGCTGACTGCGGCCGGCGCGCTGCAACGCGGCAGCGAACATCCGCTGGCCAAAGCGGTGCTGGATGCCTGTGCCGAACGCAGTCTGAACGTACCGGATGTCAGCGACAGCCAGTCCCTGACCGGGCGCGGCATCGCCGGCAGCCTCGACGGTCGGCGCCTGGCGCTGGGCAACCGGCGCTTGCTGGAGGAAAGCGGTCTGAACGCCGCAAACCTGAGCGAATCCGCCAAGGCCTGGGAAACCGAAGGCCGCACGCTGTCGTGGCTGATCGAGCAAAGTCCGCAGCCCCGCGTACTCGGTCTGTTCGCCTTCGGCGACACCCTCAAGCCCGGCGCGCTGCACGCGGTGCAACAACTGGCGGCCCAGCATATCCACAGCCACCTGCTGACCGGCGACAACCGCGGCAGCGCCCGGGTGGTCGCCGAAGCGCTGGGCATCGAAAACGTCCATGCCGAAGTGCTGCCGGCGGAGAAAGCCGCCACTGTCGCCGAGCTGAAGAAAACCGGGGTCGTGGCCATGGTCGGCGACGGCATCAACGACGCACCGGCGCTGGCGGCCGCCGACATCGGTATCGCCATGGGCGGCGGCACCGACGTGGCCATGCACGCCGCCGGCATCACCCTGATGCGCGGCGACCCTCGGCTGGTGCCGGCCGCGCTGGAGATCAGCCGCAAGACCTATGCGAAGATCCGGCAGAACCTGTTCTGGGCCTTCGTCTACAACCTGATCGGCATTCCGCTGGCGGCGTTCGGTTTCCTCAATCCGGTGCTGGCCGGCGCGGCGATGGCCCTGTCGAGCGTCAGCGTGGTGAGCAATGCGCTACTGTTGAAAACCTGGAAACCCGAGGATCTGGAGGACAACCGATGAACATCGGCCAAGCGGCCCGCCACAGTGGCCTGAGCGCGAAGATGATCCGTTATTACGAGTCGATCGGTCTGCTTAAAGCCGCCCATCGCACCGACAGCGGCTATCGCGTCTACGGCGACGATGACCTGCACACGCTGGCGTTCATCAAGCGCTCGCGGGACCTGGGTTTCTCGCTGGAGGAAGTCGGCAAGCTGCTGACACTCTGGCAGGATCGCCAGCGCGCCAGCGCCGATGTGAAGGCCCTGGCCCGCCAGCACATCGACGAGCTGAATCAGAAGATCCGCGAACTCGGCGAACTGCGCGACACCCTGCAGGATCTGGTCGAACACTGCCACGGCGACCATCGCCCGGACTGCCCGATCCTCAAGGAACTGGCGTCGGGCTGCTGCGCGCAACCCGCCCGCGCCTGAGCAGCAGGATTTTCATCGACAACACTGTGACGAGGGGAATGCCGTGGAACAACAGCACCACGGCACCCGGCGCCCACCAGTTGTAGAACGGTGCGGCGATCAGCATGCCGACGCCAAACCCGGTCATCTGCAACAGCGTCAGGAAGCTGAAGATCGGCAGGCGCAGGGGCTCCGGCTCCCGTTGCAGCCGTGACATCAGACCGACTTCCGAAAATCCGTCACCCAGTCCGGCCGGCAGCGAAAACAGCAACAGACCGACGACGCTGTGCTGCTGGAACATCAGGATGAAGCCGCAGGACATCAGCAGCACGCCGCCGAAGTAGCGGCGCTCCAGATGAATGTTTTCCGAGCCGTTGAGGCGACTGGCGATCCGCGCACCAAGCAGTTTCCCGGCGGCCCACACCGCGAGCATCAGGCCCAGCGTGGTGCTCGCCGAGTCCGGTGTCAGCAGGTTGGAAATGATCGGAAAACCGACGTTGTGAGCAGCGCTCCCCAAGGTGTCGGCCATCGTGACAGCGAGCATCGCCGCCACCACGGGAGCGCCGCGCAGGCCTTGCAGCAATGCCGACCATTCACCCTGTTTAGCGCTGGATTCGGCCACTGGGTCCGGTGCGCTGAACCGCAGTGGCGCAATCAATACCGCCGCCAACAGATAGGTCACCGCGTTCAGCGCGAACACCGTTTCAAAACCAAACCCGGCGACCAGCAACCCGGACACCAGACTGCCGCCGACCATCGCCATGGACGAGGCGGACGTGATCCAGGCATTGGTCTTGAGCAACTGCGCCGGCTCGATCAAGCGCGGCAACTGGCTGTTGAGGCCGATGGCGAACATCGAATTGCCTAAGCCCAGGCCGAACGCGATCAGCGGCAGCAACAACGCCTGCTGACTGACCGGCACGATCAGCAACAATCCGAGCACAGCGGCGCGCAGCAGATCGAAGGCAATCAACGGCAGACGGCCACTGCATCGACGATAAAACGCGGTGCCGATCAGGCTGGCGAAAATCCCGCCGCCCACGCGACTGGCGAGAAAAATCCCCACGCTCATCGCGCTGTTGCTCAGCAGGTAAACATAAGTGGCCAGCGCCACCATGTTCAGGAACGCGCCGAAATCGGAAATCAGCCGCGCCGTAATGATCAGCCGGGCATTGCGGGAAGTGGTGGTCACAATCAATCCTTGAATGTGTAAAACCCGGCCGAAGCCGGGTTTTCTTTTTCAGATGCTCACTGCATCCACGGTGGCGGAGGCGGTTCGTCGGACTTGCCCTTGGGTTCGTCGTCCGCCGCGCGGATGGCTTGCTTGCGCTCCTCATCCAGACGCGCCGCTTCGATCTCGCGCAGCACCCCGCCGACATCGGCCAGGTCCTCGGGATCGTCGAACTCGCCGGTCAGCACGCTGGCCGGGTGCAACGTACCCGCTTCGTACAACGCCCACATTTCCTTGGCGTATTTGGTTTTCTTCAACTCCGGGGCGAAGCGACCGAAGTACGACGCCATGTTGCCGACGTCACGCTCGAGCATGCTGAACGCGTGGTTGTTGCCAGCGGCGTCCACCGCTTGCGGCAGGTCGATGATGACCGGGCCGGTCGGTGTCAGCAGCACGTTGAACTCCGAGAGGTCACCGTGCACCAGACCGGTACACAACATCAGCACGATCTGCGAAATCAGGAACGCGTGATATTCGCGGGCCTGATCCGGCTCCAGCACCACGTCGTTCAGACGCGGGGCGGCATCGCCGAATTCGTCGGCCACCAGTTCCATCAACAGCACGCCGTCGAGGAAGTCGTAGGGCTTGGGCACTCGCACACCCGCGCCGGCCAGACGGAACAGCGCCGCGACTTCGGCATTCTGCCAGGCGTCTTCGGTCTCTTTGCGACCGAATTTCGACCCCTTGGCCATCGCCCGGGCCTGTCGGCTGTTGCGAACCTTGCGGCCTTCCTGATACTCGGCCGCCTGGCGGAAACTGCGTTTGTTCGCCTCCTTGTAGACCTTTGCGCAACGTAACTGATTGCCGCAGCGCACCACATAAACAGCTGCTTCTTTGCCACTCATGAGTGGACGCAGCACTTCGTCGACCAGACCGTCCTCGATCAGGGGTTCAATGCGTTTTGGAGTCTTCATCAGCTTTTATTGTGGGTCCTTTATTACCAAACACGCGAATGTCATTCGTTATACGGCAATCCTCGCATCACGGGGAGGGGTTGCCGACCTGTGAACCTGTGGATGCACACACTGTGCCGGATAAACCGGGCCGATCCGCCGCTTTATCGGCCGCTGCGAATCATAGCCGAGGCTGTCGAGGTTGTTGGCGACAGGACTTGAGGGCATTTGCGACAGAATCTGACATCCCGTTGCACGCAGCTCGTAAGAATTTTCTCTTCCGGCCTCAATTTCCCCCTCCGGCAGCCGAATTCCTCAGAGACAGAGGAATTTGTCCGACAATCGTTCCAAAAAAATCTTCGATGTCGCACTCAAGGAAACGGGTGGAAAACAACGTTTTTCGGCTGCCAATAACCGCGAGTCATCTGCACTGCGTGGGCCTACAAGAAAATCTGGAGCGCGGATGAACATCAAACAGAAGTTGACCTGGGCGTTTGCAATCATCGCCTGCTTGCCCGTGGTGCTGGTCGCCACGCTGGTTGTACTGAACCTGCGCAGCGATGCCCGGGACGATTTTGTCGACAGCAGCGGGCGCGAGATCCGTCAGGTCAGCAACGCCATGCAGCTTTTCTTTGACGGCATCAGCCAGAACGTCGATTACCTGGCGACGCAACCGCTGGTGAAGAACGCCGACGGCAGCGTTCGCAGCCGCATGAGCGCCAACGCCGCCGATACCTCCGATGGCGAGATCGACAAGCAACTGTTTGCACTGTTCGAAGGGCTGGCCAAATCCCACCCGGCCTACTCCTACGTGTCCTATGGATTGAACAGCGGCGGCTATGCCTTCTGGCCGGGCGATCCAAAGATGGCCAACTACGACCCGCGCACCCGCCCGTGGTACAAGACCGCCATGGCCAACCCGGGCAAGACCCTGCGCACCGAGGCCTATTACTGGGCCGGCGACGACGCGGTTCTGGTCAGCACCGTGCGCGCGGTCGCCAACCAGTTGGGCGCCCAGGGTGGCGTGGTCAACATTGACGTGTCGCTCAAGCAACTGACCGAGATCGTCAAACAGATCAAGCTCGGTGAAAGCGGTTACCTGATGCTGATGGAGAACACCGGCACGGTGCTGGTCGATCCGAAGCAACCGGAGCACAACTTCAAACGACTCGACAGCCTCGGCGACGGCTACGCGCAACTGGCCAAGGCCGGCAAAGGCCTGGTTGACATCGAGCTCAACGGCGAACGCTACATGGCCAACGTCTGGCCCTCGGAGCAACTGGGCTGGACCTTCATCGGCCTGATCAAACAGAACGACGTAATGAGTTCGGCCACTCAACTGACCTGGCTGATCGCAATCATCGCTGCGGTGTTGGCGGTGTTCTTCGCCGTGGTCGGCGCCAGTTTCGCCAGCCTCATCGTGCGGCCGATCCGCAGCGTGGCCAGCGGTCTGGAAGGCATCGCCCAGGGCGAAGGCGACCTGACCAAGAACCTCGACATCCGTGGCAGCGACGAAACCGCGCAACTGGCCAACTGGTTCAACCAGTTCCTCACCGCGATCCGCAGCCTGATCCAGCACATCGGCGGCGCGGCCGGGAAAATCCTCGCCACCTCGCAGAGTTCGACCCGTGTCTCCGGCGACATGGCCGAAGCCGCCGGACGCCAGCGCGAAGCGGTGGACATGGTCTCGACCGCGTTCCACGAAATGGTCGCCACCGCCAACGAAGTCGCCCGCTCTTGTAGCCAGGCAGCGGAGTCGGCCGACAGCGGCCAGCGCCAGGCCCGCGAAGGTCAGCAGCAGATCGATGCGGCGGTGCACAGCGTCGATCAACTGAGCCAGGAACTGGAGCAGTCGGCGCAGTCGATGCAACAACTGGAGCGCGACAGCAACGACATCCAGTCGATCCTCGGCACCATCCGTTCCATCGCCGAACAGACCAACCTGCTGGCGCTCAATGCGGCCATCGAAGCAGCGCGGGCCGGTGAGCAGGGGCGTGGTTTTGCGGTGGTGGCCGATGAGGTTCGCGCACTGGCCAAACGCACGGCGGATTCGACGGCAGAAATCGACGGGTTGCTGGGCAACCTGGCCAAACGCACCAGCGCGGTCACTCAGCAGATGCGCGCCAGTCTTGATGTGTCGCAGCAATCGGTGGCGCGGATTGGCGAGGCGCGGGAGAGCTTTGGGCAGATTCGTGAGTCGGTGGATGTGATTCGCGACATGAACACGCAGATTGCGACTGCGGCGGAAGAGCAGCATCAGGTGGCCGAGGACATCAATCGGCACATCAGCCAGATTCATGGTGATGCGCAACTGGTGGCGGAGCTGGCGAATTCGGCGCGGCTGGATTCGCAGAGTCTGGCGGGGTTGTCGAATGAGCTGGATGGGTTGGTGCGGCGGTTCCGTACCTGAGTAACCTTTGGAATCCCCTCTCCCTTTGGGAGAGGGGATTCTTGTTCTTTCAGCGCTCGATGATCGCCGTCACACCTTGCC
>NZ_JAIHBA010000054.1:0-32312 GCF_019718735.1 Pseudomonas sp. RIT778
GGATCGTGACGGTGAAATCGGTGAGCAGGATCGAGCCAAACTGGTTGCCCTGGCCAAAGCCTATGCCAGTATTACCAATCCGTAACAGCGATTGAATCAATAACCCTGCATGATTAATCATGCAGGGGTTATGGCGCTTAGTTGTGGCTGGTTACTTGTCCAAGATCGCCGGCTGATGTTGTAGTCATATCGTCGGTACGTAACTTGGAAACATCTTTCGCGGTGACAGGGGATGCCTTGTTACCCCAACTTCCACGAATAAAGCTCACGACATCTGCCACTTCCTGATCCGACAGACGCCAGGCGAAGCCCGGCATGGTGAAGGTGGACGGCGCCGTGTGCGTTGCAGGCAGGGTGCCGCCCTTGAGCACGATGTGGATCAGCGAGGTCGGGTCGTCCGATTGCAGCACCGGATTACCTGCCAGCGCCGGGAACACTCGGGTGTAGCCGTGGCCGTCGGTGCGGTGGCACGCCGCGCAGTTGTCGATGTACACCGAGGCGCCGCGCTGACTGTCGTCACCGTTCCACAAGGCCTTGGCGGCTTTCTCATCGTACTGGTGCGGCTGGTCGGCAGGATCATTGGCCGGCAGCGATTTCAGGTAACGGGCAATCGCGGTCAGGTCGGCGTCGGTCATGTACTGCATGCTGTGGGTGACCACGTCGCTCATGCCGCCGAACACCGCACTGCGGTCGCTGCGACCGGTCTTGAGAAACTGCACCAGTTGCTCTTCGCTCCAGCTGCCGAGACCGTCCTTATGGTCGCCGCGCAGGCTCTTGGCGATCCAGCCTTCCAGCGGCGCACTGCCTGACAGAAAACTGCTGCCTTCGGCCGCGCTCAGGGATTTTTCCTGCATGGTCAGGGCCCGTGGCGTATGGCAGGCGCCGCAATGTCCGAGGCCTTCCACCAGATACGCCCCACGGCTGACGACGGCATCGTCCGACGCCGGTTTGTAGTCCTCGACCTTCGGCGCGAACAGCCAGCGCCAGCCCATCAGCGGCCAGCGCATGCTCAATGGCCAAGGGATGTCGCTGGCCTTGTTCTCCTGCGCCACCGGTTCCACGCCGTGCATGAAGTAGGCGTAAAGCGCCTGCATGTCGGTTTCGCTGACGCGGGCGTAGGACGGGTACGGCATCGCCGGGTACAAGGTACTGCCGTTTTTGGCCACGCCATGGCGCACGGCCTGGTCGAAATCCTCGAAACTGTAGTCACCGACGCCGGTTTTATCCGGGGTGATGTTGGTCGAGTAGATCGTGCCGATCGGGGTTTCCATCGGCAGGCCACCGGCGAACGGCTTGCCGTCCTTGGCCGTGTGGCAGGCCACGCAGTCGCCGGCACGGGCGAGGTATTCGCCTTGTTTGATCAAGGATTGATCAACTTCGGCGCCATGAACGGCAGTGCTGCCGAGCAGGGCCAGGGTCGCGATAACGAGAGTCTTCATGGTCATCGCTCCTTAAGCCTGAACCAGCGGGCCGGGGTTTTTCAGGTATTGCTCGCGGATCGCTTTCGCCGACCAGTAGGTCAGCGCGGCAACCAGCCCGGTCGGGTTGTAACCCAGGCCTTGCGGGAACGCCGAGGCGCCCGGAACGAACACGTTGTGCACGTCCCAGCTCTGCAGGTAACGGTTCAGCGCGCTGGTCTTCGGATCGGTGCCCATGATCGCGCCACCGTTGAGGTGGGTGGTCTGGTACGACGCAGTGTTGAAGTGGTCGCCGACTTTCTTGCCGATCACGGCGATGGCTTTCGGGCCCATGGCCTCGGCGATCTTGCCCATTTTCTCGACCATGAAGCGGTTCATCTTGATGTCGTTTTCCTGCCAGTCGAACGTCATCCGCAGTAGCGGCATGCCGTAGGCATCGCGGTACACCGGGTCCAGATCGAGGTAGTTGCCACGGTAGGACTGATGCGCGCCGTGGGCATCCATCGACACCTGGTGGGTGTAGTAATCGGCGGTCGCGCGTTTCCACGCACTGCCCCAGGCCGGAGTGCCCGGCGGGTTGGAGGTACCGGCGATCGGTCGGCTGCCGGCCTGGTTGACCCACATCGGCGAGCCACCGACGAAGCCATGCGGCCCGTGATCGAAGTTGTCGGCGTTGAAGTCATCCACCGCCACACCGTTGCCGCCGGCGCCGATGAAGTTGTTGGTGTGGGTGTCCTTGTCGAAGAACGCCTTGATGGTGGCCATGTTCTGGTAGGCGAAGTTGCGCCCGACTACACCTTCGCCACTGACCGGATCGTACGGTTTGCCGATGCCGGAGAGCAGCATCAGGCGCACGTTGTGCAACTGGAATGCGCCGAGGATCACCAGATCCGCCGGTTGCTCGATCTCGCGGCCCTGGCCGTCGATGTAGGTGACGCCGGTGGCCTTGGTTTTCGTGCTGTCGAGGTTGACCCGCAGCACATGAGCGTTAGGCCGCAGTTCGAAATTCGGCAGCGGTTTCAGCGCCGGCAGAATGTTCACGTTCGGCGAGGCCTTGGAATACATGTAGCAAACGTAGCCGCTGCAGAAACCGCAGAAGTTGCACGGGCCCATCTGCGCGCCGTAGGGGTTGGTGTACGGCCCTGAAGTATTCGCGGAAGGCAGGTTGTAGGGTTTGTAGCCAACCTCCGTAGCCGCTTTGCCGAACAGCTGTGCGGAAACCGTGTTCTTCTGCGCTTCCAGCGGGAACGGGTTCGAGCGATCCGGTGCGTACGGGTTGCCACCCTTGCCCTGACCGACCAGTTGGCCTTTTACGGTCCAGGCCTGGCCGGAGGTGCCGAAGACTTTTTCGGCGAAATCGAAGAACGGTTCCAGCTCTTCATAGCTGACGCCGAAGTCCTGGATGGTCATGTCCTTGGGGATGAAGCTTTTGCCGTAACGCTCTTCGTAGTGGCTGCGCATGCGCAACTCGATCGGGTCGACCCGAAAGTGCACGCCCGACCAGTGCAAACCGGCGCCGCCCACGCCATTGCCCGGCAGGAACGCGCCCAGCTGGCGGTTCGGCAGGGCGATGTCGTTGACGCTGTGACGGATGGTGACGGTTTCCTTGGAAACGTCCTGGAAGAGTTTTTTCCGCACGCTGTAGGTGAGTTCGTCGATCACCTGGGGATAGTTGCCGTCCGGGTAGGTGTCCTGCATCGGTCCGCGTTCCAGCGCCAGCACGTTGAGTCCCGCTTCGGTCAGCTCCTTGGCCATGATCGCGCCTGTCCAGCCGAAACCGACGATCACTGCGTCGACCTTCTTCATTACCGTTGCCATGCTCACGCCCTCTCGCCGCGAATCGAAACTGCCGGGAAGGGGTACTGCTCGTTGCGTTCCACCCAATCCATGAAATCGGCGCGGGCGCCGGGGAAGCCGATCATGGTCCAGCCGACCATGCCTTTATTGCCGCCGTGGATCGGGTCGCAGAAGAACCCTTCCTTGGTGTTTTGCAGCAGCAGACTGAAGAAAATCTTCGCCGGAACCGCGTCGAATTGCGGTTTTCCGGCTTCAAGCTGCTTGAGCAGATCGTCTCGGGTAGCGCTGTCTTGCTCGGCAAATGTTTTACCGTTGATGGATTTTGCCCACTGATCCGTGGCGGCGATGCCGAGGCGATAGATCTCTTTTGGCACCAGTTTGCTCTGCCAGCCCATCTCCGGCGCGGCGTCGGCATTGAACGGGCCCTGCATGTACCAAAGGGCACCGGCGGCGTACGGGGTATTCATCTGACGGTCGATGTATTCCGGCACGCCAGCTTCGAGTGCACCTGGACCCTGCGAATCGTTGGGGATCAACTGCGCGACGGCGGCATTGATGAATGCCCACTCTTCGGCGGTGAAGTAGCTCGGCTGATAAGTGCTGGCTTCAACGGCAGCCGATTTTGCCGGGGCTGTGGCAGGCGCGCTTTCAGGCGCTGCTTGCAGCACCGTGCTGCCGAGACCGCTACCGGCGAGGGTGACGACCGGAATAAGGGTCAGGGATTTGCGCAAAAACTCACGCCGCGGGTTGTCTCGATCTTCATCAGACATGGGGATGCACCTCATCAGGCATTGATGGTTGTCAGCCGTTTCTGCGAACGGCTCAAGAATTTTCTGGCTGCGACGTGGCCGGAATGACCGGGAGAAGGGGGACGCGTCTGCAACATGATGTGACAAATGGTAGCAGGCTAAGCAACCGGATGAACCGATTCAGCCAAAAAAAGACCGCTTTTCGACCAAGGGAACCGATGTCTTCACGATTCTTTTACAAGCGCCTCACAGGGATTTGACTGCGAGGCTCGCAAGCTGCGGTCCTCACTGACGAAACCCACACGGTCACCGTAAAGCATGTTCCTGACGCGTTTTTCCTCCGCATTCTGTTTGTCGCTGTTTGCGCTGTTCAGCTGGATTCCCGCTCAGGCCGCGGAAACTACGGCTTCCCGTCCCGTCGAGTGGGCGCAACCGGTAGAAGTGCAATACAACCTCTTCCAGATGTCGCCCACGCTGTACCGCAGCGCGCTCCCGGATGACGGCGCGGTGCCGTTGCTGAACAACCTGAAGGTGGCCACGGTCATCAACTTCCTGCCGGAAGCGGATTCCAGCTGGCTGAAAGCCCCCGGTATCCATCAGGTGCAATTGCCCTATCGCACCAATCACGTGGACGACAGTGATGTGCTCAAGACCCTGCGTGCCATCCAGTCCGCCGAAGCCGATGGCCCGGTGTTGATGCACTGCAAGCACGGCTCCGATCGCACCGGCCTGATGGCGGCTATGTACCGAATCGTCGTGCAGGGCTGGAGCAAGGAAGACGCCCTGAACGAAATGACCCAGGGCGGCTTTGGTGAGAGTGGGCACTTCCGGGACAGCGTGCGCTACGTGATGCAGGCCGATGTCGATAAATTGCGTACCGCGCTGGCCAATGGCGATTGCAGCACCAGCGCGTTTGCCACGTGCTCGATGAAGAGCTGGTTTCAGACGGTCAATCTGAAGTAACTCGTCCGGTCTTTCCGTCAACGAGGCCGGCGACCGGCCGGCCGACGAACGCTTCCACCGCGTCCAGCAACGGACGCCCGGCACCCGGCGCAAAGAACGTGGCGCGAAACTCACGGCCGGTTTGCGTGTTGAACACCCAGTCCCGGCTGAAGCGCTTGAACGCTTCCTGAGCGAGCACGCCCGACCAGACGTAGGCGTAAACCGAAGCGTCGTACTGGGTCACCATGTAATCGAATCCATTGGCGAACCGGTGATCGTCCGGCAGTTGCAGAGGACCCAGGCTGCGCTGGACATCGTTGCAAACCTCCTCGACCGAGCGCCCATCGCCGTGGGTCAGGTGCAGCTCGAAATCGATCATCGCCCCCATCAGCAACAAGGCCTGTTGCCGGCTGGAATGGGACTGAGTAGCTGACAGTGCCGCGTCGACCCGTGCGGCGCTCAAGCGTTCGCCGGTCCGAAAATGCGCGCCGAGCCACAACACAAACTCCCGCGACAAACACCACTGCTCGAACAACTGCCCGGAAAACTCCGCCGCTTCATGGCCCAGTTGCAGGATGCCGGACAGGCTGTGATGGGGCGAGCGCGTCAGCACGTGCTGGAGGCAATGGCCAAACTCATGAAACAGCACCCGCAGATCGTCGATTTCGAGCCGGCACGGATGGGTATCGGTGGCCGGTGTGAAATTGCTGTAAAGCAGGGCAATCGGCAGCGCCGGGCGGCCTTCGGCGTTGATCCGGCGATTGCGCAGCGTGGAGGTGCCGGCGAAGTCCACCGCGTTGTCGCGGTGAAACGGGTCGAGGTAGATATAGCCGATGACCTGCTCGTGCTCGCTGATTTCCAGCAGGCGCACATCGTCATGCCAGTGGCCGCCACCGGATCGCTCGACGATGCGGATCCCGAACATCCGTTCGCAGAACAGAAAGAGCCTGCGCAGGGTGCCTTCGAGCGGGAAGTAATCCCGCAGGTTTTCCAGCGCACCGGGAAACTGCTGCTGGCGCCATTGTTCGGCGAGGAAATCTTCGTCCCATGGCTGGACCCGGTCGATTCCGCATTGCGGCGCAAAGGCCGCCAGTTGTTTTGCATCCTGCGCGAGGGCAGGTGTCAGCTGCGCCGCCTGACGCTGGAGAAAGCGACTGACCCATGCGGTCGTCCCGGCGCTGTTTTTGACCAGGCTCAGTTGCGCGGCGTTTTCATGGCCGAGCAAACGGGCTTTCTGCTGGCGCAGGGCGAGCAGTTTCTTCAGCACCGGGCCGTTATCGAAGCGGCCGGCCAGTGGGCCCCGACCGGAGGCGCGGGTCATGTAGGCAACGTAGCATTCCTCTCGCAAGGCACGGTTCTCGGCGTACTTGAGGATGTGCTGGCAGGTGTTCTGGTCCAGCCGGATCAGCCAGCCGTCATGGCCGGCCTCGCGTGCGGCGCGCGCCAGACGATCCTTCATCGCTGGCGACAAGCCCGCGAGCAGCGCAATATCGTCAATACGTTTGCTCCACGCCTCGGTCCAGCGCTCGAGGTTGTCCAGAAACACGTACTCCAGCCCGCCGATCTCGCGGTTCAACCGCGCCAGTTCCTGTTGCTGTTCAGCAGGAAGCTCGATGCCCGACTGCTTGAATCGGCGCAGAATCCGCGACAGTGCAATGTTGCGCGACTCATCGAAACTGCCGGCGATCGAACTCTGCGCCAAACGCTGGTAAGCCTCGTACAACGGGCGATTTCGGGCTTTTTCGGAGCGATACTGATTGATCGCCAGATGCGCCTTGGCGCTTTCCACGAGCCAGGTGGCATCGTCGGATCTGACCATCGACAACGTTTCGAGAATCGAGCGGAGTTCACCGAGGCGCGCGTCGGCCTCGTCGATGCTCAGCACCAGATCATCCCAGCCGGGATGTTCGGTCTGACTGGCGATCACCTGGGCGATGACTCGCTGGTTGTCGGCAATGATGCCGTTGACGGCCGGCAGCAGGTGCTCGGCTCGAATCGCTGGCCACGGTGGCAGCGTCCAGTGTTGCAGGAGGGGATTGGTGTCGGGCATGGCAGCTTCCTTCGAGGCGTGGCACAAAGGGCCAGCCTACGAAGCAAGTGCGGGGGACAGGTGTTAAGCCAATACCACCTTCCACCGACGAATCGGGGAAGGTGGTTCTGGATCAGTGCTGCTCGTCGGGCTTTTTCTTCAGCTTCGGATTCGGGAAGAATTGCACCGCCTGAACCGTTTTGTCCGGTGCCGGCTTGAGCGCGCTGGTGTTGACCCTCGTGCCCAGTTCTTTCGGTACCGAAAGCCCTTGGGCATTCAGCGTATCGCTGTAGCCGCACGCCACGCATTCGCGGTGCGGGACATCGTCCTCGCTCCACATCATCAGTTTGTCCGGCTCGCTGCACGCCGGGCAGACCGCCCCGGCGATAAAGCGTTTTTTGGTCTTCACGGGTGCCTCACTCATGCTGCCGCGTCCTCACTCAGGCCGCTGTGGCGCAAGAGTGCGTCAATCGACGGCTCACGGCCACGGAAGTCGACGAACAGCACCATCGGTTCCTGCGAGCCGCCACGGGCCAGGATTGCCTCGCGGAAGGCGCGACCGGTGTCGGCATTCAGCACGCCGTCTTCTTCGAACTTCGAGAAGGCATCTGCCGACAGTACTTCCGCCCACTTGTAGCTGTAGTAACCCGCCGCGTAACCGCCGGCGAAGATGTGCGCGAAGCTGTTCGGGAAGCGGTTGTAGGCCGGAGGACGCATTACCGAGACTTCGTTGCGCACGCCTTCGAGCACCTGCGCAACGCTGCGGCCGTCACCGTGGGTGGCGTGCAGTTCGAAGTCGAACAGCGAGAACTCCAGTTGACGCACCATCATCAGGCCGGACTGGAAGTTCTTCGCTGCGAGCATTTTTTCCAGCAGATCCTGCGGCAGCGGCTCGCCGGTTTCGTAGTGGCCGGAAATCAGCGCGAGGCCTTCCGGCTCCCAGCACCAGTTTTCCATGAACTGGCTCGGTAGCTCGACCGCGTCCCACGCCACGCCGTTGATGCCCGATACGCCGGCATGCTCGACGCGAGTCAGCAGGTGATGCAGGCCATGGCCGAATTCGTGGAACAGGGTGGTCACTTCATCGTGGGTCAGCAGCGCAGGCTTGCCGCTGTCGGCCGGGGTGAAGTTGCACACCAGGTTGGCCACCGGGCTTTGCAGTACGCCGTCGACGGTGCGACGACGGTCGCGGGCGCCATCCATCCAGGCACCGCCGCGCTTGTTGGCGCGGGCGTAGAGATCGAAGAAGAAGCGGCCGACGTGCTGGCCGTTTTCCTTGATCTCGAACAGGCGAACATCCGGGTGCCAAGTGTCGAAACCTTTCAGTTCGGCGATTTCGATGCCGTACAAGCGCTGAACGATGGCGAACAGGCCGCCCAGCACTTTGTCGATCGGGAAGTAGGCGCGCAGGGTTTCCTGGGCGACGCTGTAGCGTTGTTCACGGAGTTTTTCACCGTAGAAACCGCTGTCCCAGCTTTGCAGATCGGCGCAGCCCTGTTCGGCGGCGTAAGCCTTGAGCTGTTGCAGATCCTGGGCGGCGAACGGTTTGCTGCGCTTGGCCAGATCACGCAGGAAGCTCAGCACCTGATCGCTGGACTCGGCCATTTTGGTCGCCAGGCTCAGTTCGGAGAAGCTGGAGAAACCGAGCAGTTTGGCCAGTTCCTGACGCAGGTCGAGGATTTCGCCCATCACCGGGCCGTTGTCGTTCTGGCCGGCGTTCGGGCCTTGATCCGACGCACGGGTGCAGTAGGCGGCGTAGACTTCTTCACGCAGCGCACGGTCCTGGGCGTAGGTCATCACCGCGTAGTAGCTCGGGAATTCCAGGGTGATCAGCCAGCCATCGAGGCCTTTGGCCTGTGCGGCGGCAGCCATTTGTGCCTTGGCCGAATCGGTCAGGCCGGCGAGGGCGGCTTCGTCGGTCAGGTGTTTGGTCCAGGCCTGAGTGGCGTCGAGCAACTGGTTGGAGAAGCGGCTGCCCAGCTCGGACAGTTTGCTCTGCACTTCGGCGTAGCGTTTCTGTTCGGCTTCCGGCAGATCGATACCCGACAGGCGGAAATCGCGCAGGGCATGTTCCAGGATGGTTTTTTGCGCCACGTCGAAACCGGCGGCTTCCGGGCTGTTGGCCAGGGCTTCATAAGCCTGGAACAGCTCGCGGTTCTGGCCCATTTCGGTGGAATAGGCGCTCAATGCCGGCAGGCACGACTCGTAGGCTTCACGCAGTTCGGCGCTGTTGCACACGGCATTGAGGTGGCTGACCGGACTCCAGGCTGCGCCCAGGCGATCATTGAGTTCGTCCATCGCCAGCACCAGCCCGGCCCAGGTCGGGTTCTGGCCCTGGGTCTTGAGGATTTCGGCAATGGCGGCGCGGTTGTCGGCCAGGATGGTTTCGATGGCCGGCTGCACGTGTTCGGCACGGATCGCGGAGAACGGCGGCAGGTCGTAGGACTGCAGAAGAGGGTTGTTCACGCTCACGGTTGGCACCTTGGCTGGAAGAAACATGCGCCCATCTTAATTACAATCGACACCCACCGCAGCTATCGGCGACAGAGAGAGAACTAATCGTGTCCCTTCGCAAGTACCAGAATCACACCCCACGCTTGAGCCAAGGCGCTTTTGTCGACGGCTCCGCGGTGGTGATCGGCGACGTCGAAATCGGCGAAGACAGCTCCGTGTGGCCGCTGACCGTGATCCGCGGCGACATGCACCACATCCGCATCGGCGCGCGCACCAGCGTGCAGGATGGCTGCGTGTTGCACATCACCCACGCCGGCCCGTTCAATCCCGATGGCTTCCCGCTGCTGATCGGCGATGACGTGACCATCGCCCACAAGGTCATGCTGCATGGCTGCACTGTGGGCAGCCGCGTGTTGATCGGCATGGGCAGCATCGTCATGGACGGCGCGGTGGTCGAGGACGATGTGATCATCGGCGCCGGCAGCCTGGTGCCACCGGGCAAGCGTCTGGAAAGCGGTTTTCTGTACGTGGGCAGCCCGGTGAAGCAGGTTCGCCGGCTGACCGACAAGGAAAACGCCTTTTTCACCTACAGCGCGGCGAACTACGTGAAGCTCAAGGACCTGCATCTGGCCGAAGGCTACGACCAGCTCTGACTTTTCTCTCTATTGCCCGGGATTTTTCATGCATTACCAGACCGTTCTATTCGACCTCGACGGCACTCTCACCGACCCGCGTGAGGGCATCACCCGTTCCATCCAGTTCGCCTTGAGCAAACTCGGCATCGATGAGCCGGACCTGACCAGACTGGAACACTTCATCGGCCCGCCGCTGTTGCAGGCGTTCATGCAGTTTTATGGTTTTGATGAAGCGAAAGCCTGGGAGGCGGTGAATTTCTATCGCGAGCGCTTCAAGGTCACCGGCCTGTACGAGAATCGGGTGTTCGAGGGCGTCACGCCGTTGCTGGAAACCCTGAGCGGCCAGGGCCGCCAGCTGTATATCGCGACGTCGAAGCCGTGGGTGTTCGCCCGTGAAATCGCCCGGCACTTCGATTTCGCCAGACACTTCAAGGTAATCTACGGCAGCGAACTGGACGGCACCCGCACCAACAAGGTCGAGCTGATTGCCCACTTGATGGCCGAGGAAGGGCTGGATCCGGCCAATACGTTGATGATCGGTGACCGCAAGCATGACCTGATCGGTGCTCGCAGCAACGGGCTGGATGCGGCGGCCGTGGGTTACGGTTTTGGCAGCCATGAAGAGCTGAGCGCGGAAGCGCCGGCGTATCACTTCGAGACGCTGGCGGAGTTGCATCAGGCGTTTTTGCAGCGCTGATCAGATAGCCTTCGCGAGCAAGCCCGCTCCCACATTGGGTCTGTGTTCAACACAAAAACAATGTGGGAGCGGGCTTGCTCGCGAAGAGGCCCTTTCAGCCACTCAGACTTTCGAATCTACCAACGCTTTCAGTGCCGCTTTGCGCTCAGTTACTGGCAACTCACCCAACCTCTCCACCTCCGCATAAAACCTCAGCCAATCCCCTTCGACCTGCCTGAACAACGCCGAAAACGCCGGCACCCACTGGTCATACAGCCCGAACGGCAACAGCCGTGCGTTGTTCAACGGCGCATTGACCCAGGCGTCATAGCGTTTGTCGCCGGCCCACTGGCCATCGCGCATCGCTCGATAGTCGTGTCGAAACCGTTCGAACTCCGCCGCCTTGCGCTCGCGCATCTGCGCCGTCGCCCATGGTTGTGCATAGAGTTTTTCAAGCCGTGAGCGGGTATCGAGGATCAACTGAATGAATTGATCCCGTTGCTTCAGCTTCGAGTCGTTTTCCGGGGGCAAGTTACGAAACGCTCGCCACTGCCGCGTACCCTCCTGCTCGACGAAGGTCGCGAAGGACTCGTTGAACTCGGTGTCGTCCTTCACATAGAAACGCTGGTGGGCCAGCTCATGGAAGATCAGCGTCGCCAGACGCTCGTCGCCCCAGCCCATCATCGAATTGAGGATCGGGTCGTTGAACCAGCCCAGGGTCGAGTAGGCCTCGACGCCGCCGATCGACACGTCCATGCCTTGCAGACGTTGAATCGCGGCTTCACCCCGCGCCGCGCTCTGGCTGTAATAGCCGCGATAGGCCACGCAACCGGCAATCGGGAAGCAATGGTTCTGTGGGCTCAGGGAAAACTCCGGAGTGGCGAACACATTCCACACGACAAACGGCCGACCGATGTCGGCATAGAGGCGATAGCTTTGGTTGTCCGGCAGATGCAGGTGTTCGCTGGCGAAAGCCCGGGCTTTCTGGGATTGGGCCAGGTGAGCGCGCAGTCTGGCATCGCGAGCCGGGTCGGCGATCACCTTGGCCACCGGCTCCCGCGCCCGCAAAAGCTGCAGCTGACCGCTGGCCAGCTGGCTGTAATAGCTCAGGCTTGAGCAACCGTTGAGCAACAAAATCATCACACCCGGAAACAAAACCCGCAAAACGCGATCAAGTAACCCATGGCTTGGAAGCGGCCTGATCAAAATAAGAAATCCCACCGGAAAGTCTGCCCAAGACTATCCCGCCCATTGGAGCTCCGCTATGCGCATGTTGATACTGACAGGAAGCGTGCTGACGCTGGCCGGTTGTGCCGGATTCGGAATGCCGTCCCCTGACCCCTCGCAAGCCTGGATCGATCTGGATGCCCGGCAACAGGACACGGCGTTGCAGGCGCTGGAAGTCGACAAAAAGGCTGCCGTCGATCATCGTTACTTCGAAGTGCAGCCCGGCAGTCATGAGCTGACGGTGCGTTATCAATTCCCGGTCGAAGCGACCAACATCGGCCCGGATGCCGAGCCGCTGTGGCGCGATTGTCAGTTGAACGTGAAATTCAAGGATTTCAACGCCGGCCAGCGTTATCAGTTGCAGGCGGGAAGCATCGGTTTCCGTCCGTGGGCCAAGCTCTATGACCAACAACGCAACGTGGTGGGCCAGGGCACGCCGGCGGGCTGCCAGCGAACCTGATCGGCGTTATGCTGGATGTCCGAACTCACGGACATCCATCATGCGCACGTTGATGCTGTTGTTGGCCGCAGGCGTACTCGCCGGGTGCCAGACACCGTTGCCCCCCGTCGACCCGAACATGGCCTGGGTCGAATTCTCTACGCCAACCCCCGGCGGCAAACTGCTGATGGCCGAGCGTCTCGACAACAGGCGGCTGACTGACGGACGTTTCTTCCAGGTCACCCCCGGCAGCCACGAGCTGCGGGTGCGCTTCGACTTTGAAGTGTTCGGCGGAGGCGGCAGCCTGATGACCGGCCCCGTTGAGCGGCTGTGCTATCTGACCATCCGCTACGATCATTTCGAGGCGGGCCAGCGTTACTTGCTCGAAGGCCGTTCGCTGGCGTTTACCCCGAGTGCCCGCCTGTACAACGACAAGCGGGAAATCGTTGCCGAAGACCGCGAGGTCAACTGCATCATCTAAGGCGGATCAGCGGTCGTTCTTCTGATAGATGATCTTTTTTGTGCCGTAGTCGCAGGTGCCGACAATCATGGCGATGTCGTGTTTTTCAGCCTCCTCTTTGGAGACTATCTCCAGGGTGTAGGAGGGCACGGCATTCGCCTGAATCTTGATTTCGATCTCTTGCTTGAGTTCTTCGCAGTCTTTGGGCGCTGCGAAGGCCGACGTTGCCAGCACGCCACAGATAACCGCCAAGGCAAAACGTTTCATGGTTGAAGCTCCATCGAAGCAGCGCGCACGAAGATGCGCGAAAGCTGCTGTCATTTATTCGACCACATTTTTGCCTGGCGGGTTCTGATCCGGCTCAATCCGTCAGCCAACCAGCGACGCGTCGAGACTGATCTTCGCATTCAGCACCTTGGACACCGGGCAACCTTCCTTGGCCTTGTTGCTCAGCTCTTCGAACTGCGCCTGGGTCGCTCCCGGAATTTTTGCCTTGAGGATCAGTTTCACCGCGGTGATCGCAAAGCCGCCATCCACCTGATCCAGCGTGACCTCGGCCTGGGTGTCGATGCTGTCGGCCTTGAGCCCGGCGTCACCGAGAATCATCGAAAACGCCATGGAGAAACAGCCCGCATGGGCGGCGCCGATCAGTTCTTCCGGATTGGTGCCCTTGCCGCCCTCGAAGCGTGCCTTGAAGCCGTAGGGCGCTTCACGCAGGACGCCGGTTTCGGTAGAAATCGAGCCGATGCCGGTTTTCAGGTCACCTTCCCAATGCGCGGATGCCTTCTTCACGATAGCCATGTGTGCCTCCTTCAAATCGGGCGCGAAACGCCGCGCCGTCGTGGTTTTTGCCTGCAAGGCTTCTGAGGATAGACGCCGGAACAAAGTTCAGCCCAAGTGAATCGTTGACTTTTTTAGTAGGAAATTTCGGATCGGCTATTGAAACTCGGGTATATGCCCTCATTGCACAGAATACGCTTATGAATTGGGCAGGTTTGCGTTCGCCAAGAACACACCTGCGCCCTCAATCGGAGATGCAGGTTTATGAAGCAACTGTCCGACGTAAAGTTTTCCACCCTCGATCTGGTGCCGGTGCGCGAGAACGGCAGCCCGGCGCAGTCGCTGCGCAACTCGCTGGATCTGGCGCAGCACGTCGAGAAGTTCGGCTACACCCGGTTCTGGGTTGCCGAGCACCACAACATGGACGGCATCGCCAGTTCTGCCACCTCGGTGTTGCTGGGCTATCTGGCCGGCGGCACGTCGACCATCCGGGTCGGCTCCGGTGGCGTGATGCTGCCCAACCACGCGCCGCTGGTGATTGCCGAGCAGTTCGGCACCCTTGAAAGCCTGTATCCGGGGCGGATCGACCTCGGTCTGGGTCGTGCGCCGGGTTCCGATCAGATGACCGCCCGCGCCCTGCGCCGTGAGCGCTCCGGCAGTGCCGATGACTTCCCGGAAGACGTGGCTGAGCTGGTGCGTTTCCTCGGCCCGCGCACCCCGGATCAGCGCGTGATCGCGATGCCGGGCACCGGTACCAATGTGCCGATCTGGTTGCTCGGTTCCAGTCTGTTCAGTGCGCAACTGGCCGGTGAGCGCGGTTTGCCCTACGCCTTTGCCTCGCATTTCGCACCGCGCTTCATGCATGAGGCGATCCGCGTCTACCGCAATCACTTCAAGCCATCGGCGGTGCTTGATAAACCGTACGTAATGCTCGGCGTGCCGCTGGTGGCCGCTGACACCGATGAGCAGGCCGATTACCTGGCGACCTCGGTGTACCAGCGAATCCTCGCGCTGATGCGTGGGCAAAGTCTGGTGCAGCGTCCACCGGTGAAAACCATGGACGGCCTGTGGTTGCCCCACGAGCGTGAGGCGGTGGGGGATTTCCTCGGTCTGGCGATGGTCGGCAGTCCGCAGAAAATTCGCGCGAAACTCGAAGTGCTGATCGAACAGACCCAGGCTGACGAACTGATCTTCACGTGCGACCTGTACGAACACGCCGATCGCCTGCATTCCTACGAGCTGCTGGCGCAGGTCATGAAGGGCTGAGCCCGATCGCCGCGAACAAAAAAGCCGACGCATTGCGTCGGCTTTTGTTTTTCCGGCGTGATCAGCCGCGGGTGTAGACGATCTCTTTGGCGCCGCCTTCGCAGGTGCCGACGACTTTGCCGCCACTGGCCGCACCCTTGTCGACAATCTCCAGCGAATACCCGGAAACGCCCTTGGCATCCAGCTTGGCCGCGATTTCAGCCTTCAGTTCTTCACAAGGCTTGCCGGCAGCAAACGCACCACCCGCAAGGCTCAACAAACCTACCGCCAACATGAACTTCTTCATCGGTCGCACTCCCTGGTCGGATTAAAAAAGGCAGGCATCGAGCCGTTCGCTCGATGCACTCACCTCGTAGCGCATTGCCATTCCTATGGCACTCGGCCAGCGCGCAAGTTCAGAAGCGTAGACCAAACTCAGCTGCTGGCTATCCGGAACCCGACTTTCAGGGTCACTTGAAAGTGCGCCGCCTTGCCATCCTTGATGTGGCCGCGGGTTTCGGTCACTTCAAACCATTCCAGATGCTTGATGCTCTTGTTGGCCTCGGCCAACGCATTGTTGATGGCGTCTTCGATGCTGCTGGTGGACGAACCGACCAGCTCGACTTTCTTGTAGGTGTGATGGTCACTCATGGTGTTCTCCTTGAAGTGTGCAATTGAGCCTAGCAGCGATTTGCCGTGTTGATTTCGGCGATCCGGGCGAGAGGAAGTTCAGATTTTCTGCACTTTCCAGAAACGCTGAAGTCCCAACCAACACACGCCACTCATCACCAATGCAGGAGAGCCACCATGGCCAACACCTCGTTACGCAAAGCCTCGTTGCAAAGCATGGAAGCGGAGATCGAGAGTCTGCTCAAGTCGTTGGAAAGCCTGAAGGACGACGCTTCGGACGAGTCGCGCAAGACCCTCAAGGCGCTCAAGAACAACGCTGAAAGCGCGCTGAAACACTCGCGCAGCCTGCTCAGCGATGCCTACGAAGAAGTCAAAGTCAAAACCCGCGAGACCGGAATCGCCACCCGCGATTACGCGCAGGAACATCCGTGGACGACCGCCGGTGTGGCGGTCGGTGCGCTGGGTCTGCTGGCCGCTTACTTGCTGTTCAAGCGCGGCGAGTGATCCGCCTGGCGCAGCTCGTTCCTGAGCCACTGCGCCAATTGCCGGGCGCGCCCGTCCGCGGCGCGCTTGGGTAGCCACAACGCCAGTTGCGCCGGGGTTTCGCTGAAACCCCACGGCGCGACCAGGCGTCCGGCCTTCAAGTCTTCGGTCACCAGCGGTTCCGGCGCGATCGCCACGCCCAACCCGGCGACGGCCGCTTCCAGCAAGTAATACAAATGCTCGAAACCCTGCCCCAGCTTCAACGCCTTGGCGTCGAGGCCGCTTTGTTGCGCCCAGCTCGGCCAGGCTTGCGGGCGTGAAGTCGTGTGCAGCAAGGGTTCGTCGAGCAGGGCGATTGGCGGTGCCGATTGCAGGCGCTGGTAGCCGCTGAACAGCGGGCTCATGACCGGGCCGATGCGCTCGCTGGCCAGCTCGTAAACTTGCATGTCTGCCGGCCATGGCGGTTCGGCGAACAGCAGCAATGCATCCAGCCCCGGGCGACGCGGGTCGAGATCGCCTTCACCGGCGGACAAGTGCAGACGCAAATCCGGAAGATCGGCGTTCAAGCGCCCCAATCGCGGAATGAACCAGCGCGCCAGCAAGCTACCTGAGCAACCGAGTACGAACGGCGCATCGGCGGTGCTTTGGGTCAGTTCGGCGCAAACGCTGCGCAAGCGGTCGAACGCCTCGCCGCTGGCATCGCGCAGACGGATGCCGGCATCTGTGAGTTTCAGGCCACGACCGTCCTTGACGAAAAGACTGACGCCGAGGTGCTCTTCCAGCACCTTGAGCTGGCGGCTGACCGCGCCGTGGGTGACGTGCAGTTGCTCCGCAGCCTGGCTGACACTGTTCAGGCGGGCGGTGGCTTCGAAGGCGCGCAGGGCGTTCAGCGGGGGGAGGTCATGGCTCATGATATCTGTGAGTTTTCCTGACAGGTTGTGGCGATCTTATCGGTTTTCAGTCTGGAAGGTCAGGGGTAGAGTGAACGCCATTGTCTTCTCGTGAAATCCGCTGGAGCGAACCATGACCCAGACTTCGAACACCTCCGATCTGCGTAACGGCCCTGACGCCAACGGCCTGTTTGGCTCGTTCGGAGGCCGTTACGTTGCCGAAACCCTGATGCCGTTGATCCTCGACCTGGCTCGTGAATACGAAGCGGCCAAGGAAGATCCGGCGTTCAAAGAGGAATTGGCCTACTTCCAGCGCGACTACGTCGGACGTCCGAGCCCGCTGTATTTCGCCGAGCGCCTGACCGAGTTCTGCGGTGGTGCCAAGATCTACCTCAAGCGCGAAGAGCTGAACCACACCGGCGCGCACAAGATCAACAACTGCATCGGCCAGATCCTGCTGGCGCGGCGCATGGGCAAGAAACGCATCATCGCCGAGACCGGCGCCGGCATGCACGGCGTGGCTACCGCTACCGTGGCCGCGCGTTTCGGTCTGGACTGCGTGATCTACATGGGCACCACCGACATCGAACGTCAGCAGGCCAACGTGTTCCGCATGAAGCTGCTGGGCGCCGAAGTGATCCCGGTGGTCGCCGGCACCGGCACCCTGAAAGACGCGATGAACGAAGCGCTGCGTGACTGGGTGACCAACGTCGACAGCACCTTCTACCTGATCGGCACCGTGGCCGGTCCGCACCCCTATCCAGCCATGGTTCGCGACTTCCAGGCCGTAATCGGCAAGGAAACCCGCGATCAGTTGCAAGCTCAGGAAGGTCGCCTGCCGGACAGCCTGGTGGCGTGCATCGGCGGCGGCTCCAACGCCATGGGCCTGTTCCACCCGTTCCTCGACGACAAGAGCGTGGAAATCATCGGCGTCGAAGCCGCCGGTTACGGTATCGAGACCGGCAAACACGCGGCCAGCCTCAACGGCGGCGTACCGGGTGTGCTGCACGGCAACCGTACCTTCCTGCTGCAGGACGACGATGGCCAGATCATCGACGCCCACTCGATTTCCGCCGGCCTCGACTATCCGGGCATCGGCCCCGAGCACGCGTGGTTGCATGACATTGGTCGCGTCCAGTACACCTCGGTGACCGACGACGAAGCCCTCGCTGCGTTCCACCAGTGCTGCCGTCTGGAAGGGATCATCCCGGCACTGGAAAGCGCCCATGCCTTGGCCGAAGTATTCAAACGTGCACCGAAACTGCCGAAGGATCACCTGATGGTGGTCAACCTTTCCGGTCGCGGCGACAAAGACATGCAGACCGTCATGCACCACATGGAACACTCTCAACAAGAGCAATCGAAGCAGGAGAAACACTGATGAGCCGCCTGCAAACCCGCTTTGCCGAACTCAAAGAACAGAATCGCGCCGCCCTGGTGACCTTCGTTACCGCCGGTGATCCGGACTACGACACCTCGCTGGCAATCCTCAAAGGCCTGCCGAAAGCCGGTGCCGACGTGATCGAACTGGGCATGCCGTTCACCGACCCGATGGCCGACGGCCCGGCGATTCAGCTGGCGAACATCCGTGCCCTTGGCGCCAAGCAGAACCTGATCAAAACCCTGCAAATGGTCCGCGAGTTCCGCAAGGACAACAGCGACACGCCGCTGGTGCTGATGGGTTACTTCAACCCGATCCACAAGTTCGGCGTCGAGCGCTTCATCGCCGAAGCCAAAGAGGCCGGCGTTGATGGCCTGATCGTGGTCGACATGCCACCGGAGCACAACTCGGAGCTGTGCGACCCGGCCCAGGCAGCGGGCATCGACTTCATCCGCCTGACCACCCCGACCACCGATGATGCGCGTCTGCCAAAAGTGTTGAACGGCAGCTCCGGCTTCGTTTACTACGTGTCGGTTGCCGGTGTGACCGGTGCCGGTGCGGCGACGCTGGAACACGTCGAAGAAGCGGTGGCGCGTCTGCGTCGGCATACCGACCTGCCGATCAGCATCGGTTTTGGTATCCGCACGCCGGAGCAGGCGGCGTCCATCGCGCGTCTGGCCGACGGTGTGGTGGTGGGTTCGGCGCTGATCGATCACATCGCCAATGCGACCACGCCGGACCAGGCCATCGACGGCGTGCTGAGCCTGTGCTCGGCGCTGTCCGAAGGCGTGCGTAAGGCTCGCGTCAGCTGAAGGTAAAGTTCCTGATACAGAGGAATTAGGGCCTCGCGGCACAGACTAATTGAGCAAGACCGAGGGATTCAGAACCACGTTCTGAATCCCTTTTTGCTGTCAGTGCAGTGAGGAAAGACCCGATGAAAATGCCGAAACGTCTGATTGCCAGTCTGGGCGTGCTGATGATCAGCGCGACGCCGCTGCTGGCCAGCGCCGATCCGCGCGACGATCACGACCACGGCGGCCCGCAACAGGGCCACTACGACAATCGCGGTGGCGATCACCATGATTGGCAAAGCAACCATCGCGGCGGCCCGCCGCCTCGGGATTTCGGCCCGGTGCGTCAGGTGATCCGCGACAATCATGGCTACTTCGTTCGCGGTGCACCGCCACCTCCAGGCATCCATCTGGTACGTGGCCGGCCGCTGCCCCACGGCTATTACGGCGAGCGGCTGGATAACCGGGCGTTGAGTCGTCTGCCGTATTACCCGGGTTATGAATGGCGTCGTGCCGGTGGTGACATCGTGCTGATCGCGGTGGGTAGCGGGGTCGTTTACGAAGTGCTGGATGGCGTTCTGTACTGATCGTCAGGCAATAAAAAAGACCGCAATCTTCACAGGCTGCGGTCTTTTGTTTTCAGGGTCGTTGTTTTTCAGGGCAGCTCCAGTCCGCCCGAGGCTTTGTGCAGTTTGCGCAGATGCTCGCCGATCTGCTTCACGTTGGCCTCGCTGGCCGCAATCTCGGCTGCTCGCCTTGGCTCCAGCAGCGCGCGCACTTCTTTATCCAGATCGCCGGTGAGTGCCAGCAACTGTTTCTGGCGCTGACTGCTTTCGGCTTCAAGCCTGCTGAACTCGCTTGGTTGCGGCAGGCCGTAACCTCGGGAGTCGAGCAACTCTGCCGGCCGGCTGAGGAAGCCGCTGTTGGCGAGGATCTGTTGCAAGGTCGCGTTGGCCTTGTCCATGCCACCGTTCTCCAGCTCCCGGGCGCCGAGGTAGCGTTGCTTGACCTCATCCTGAGCGAGCAACAGTTGGCGGCGGAAACTGGCTTGCTCCAGCAACAACAGCGCGGCGCTGGTGCGCAGGTCGGCCCGTTCGAACCACGGGCGACGCTCTTCGGCAGACAGCGAAAGCCATTCTTCCACGGTTGTCTGCTTGATCGGCAATTGCTTCTTCAACACATCGAACATCGCTTGATAACGATCACGGAACGAGTCGAAGCGATAACCCAGGCGCAACGCCTCTTTCGGATCATCGAGCACGCTGGTGTCGGCCAGGCCTCGCCCCTTCAGCACTTCCAGCAAGCCATTGGGCATGATGCTGTCCAGGCCGGTGAGCCGGGCGTTGTTGCTGCCGCTGCGCAACAGCTTCAGTCCTTCCACCGCACAGTTGTTGGAGAGGAAGAAGTAATTGCCGTCGTAGCTCCAGTGCATTTCGGCGGCGTGTTCGACCACGCCCTCGATTTCGCTGCGCGAGAGATTCAGCGGCACCGACGCCAGGCTGCGCAGTTCGGTTTTGGTGTATTCGTCGATCACCTGCGCCAGCGGCAACACGAACAGTCGTGACGGGTACTTGCCGACCAGTCCGTCCCAGCTCGACAGCTGTACGTCACCGACGAAGGCGCGGTACGACAGCACCAGATGCTGATCAAGATCCAGTCGGCAGTCCGGACCGCGTGGCCGGCCCGGTGCACAGATCACCAGACGCAACATACTGTGGCCCCAACGGCTGACCCAGTTCTGGTTGGCTTCGGCTAACAGGTAATCCACCGCGTACACGCGCTCCGGATCGACATGGCCCAGGGGCTGTTTGGCAAAGTCGTTGCCGGCATTGAGGAAGGCGAAGGTTTTGGCGCACTCATCTTTCGCGGGCGGTGCCCAGCCGAAGTGTTCCTGGTAATAGCGATACAGCGCCGGGCGACGGCAGGCGTAACTCGGATCGAGGAGGAAATACTCCATGTTGACCGCGACAAACTCCTTCGGACTGGAGATTTCGTAGAGGTCGGGACTGCGGGCGATCTGCCGGTTGTGCTGTTCACGTTCGCCACGACGGCCGACGTATTGCTGCCAGCCGGCGAGGTCGAGCAGGCGTGGATCATCGCTGAGGGTGAAGCGCCGACCGTTCTGGCCGCGGCATTCATCGGGAATGCCGATCAGCCCGGCGCTGTTGTTGCGTCGGGTACAGCGCTGGATCAGCGTGCGTTCGGCCGCCGGCCACAAGCGCGCGCGATCGTAAATATGGGTGATTTCGTGCAGCACCGTGGCCAGCAGTTCCCGGCGAACGGTGCCGTGGGGGCGATTGGTTTTTTGTTTCGCCGCACTGCCGTCGGTGAGGCTGGCGAGCAGTTTGCGGTTCAGATCCAGCTCGGAGACGAGTGTCGCTTGGCCGTAGGCGTTGCCGGGCATGTCGTCGGTCCAGCCGACATCGATGCGCCGGTCCAGGCGTTCGATGAAGCTCGGCGGCAACGCCTGCATGGCTTCATCGAGCAGTGCCTGGCTGGCCTGTTGTTGGGCGGGGCTCAGACCGTCGGTCTTGAGCCGCAATTGCAGGCCGGCGTGGGCGCTGTTGCCAAGCAGCAACAGCGCCCCGGCCAGCAGCCAGGCGCCGAGTGACTTCACAGTGCGAGGATGGCTTCGGCGAGTACCTGATCACTGGCGTCGCGAGCTTCCGGCACGCGGGTGCGCAAGGTGTTGAAGGCGGCTTCCAGGTTTGCACCACGGATATCACCGTCGCTGGCCACGAAACTGGCAGCGTCGTCGTGGGCTTCGCGGATGATTTTCGAATCGCGAATCGACGTGGTGGTGTCGGAAGTGAAATCGATGGTGCGCTGGGAAGCGCGGACGATGATGTTACTGGTGGCTACCAGGGTGTGTGCCTGGGCCATATCGGCCAACAACAGCAGGCCAAGGGCGGCAGCAATCAGCGGGCTACGCATGGAACGACTCCGAAAAGACAGGGATGACTATTGGACGAGAATTGCCTGTGCCAGTTCAAGGTCGCTGACATGAAGTTTTGGCCGGCTCTTGCGCAGGTAATGCAGGGCGGATTCGAGCTGTGCGCCGCGCATCTGGCCGTCACTGGCAACGAACGCTGCGGCATCGTCGTGCGCGGCGATGATCAGTTTACGGTCGAACGGCGCGGAAGACACCATGCCGGTGGCCCAGACGCTGACCACGGTGTTCTGCGTGGATACATCGAAGGCGTCTGCCAGAGGAACCCAGCAGGCGGTGATCAGTACAGAGGGGATAAGCAGATTTGAAAGAAAACGCATGGGACTCGGCAGCTGTTGGCGAGTCCCAAGGCTAGCGCAATGCCCGGACTAGAGCCAGCGCCGAAACATCGGGACACGACCGGCGTGTCCCGCGATGCCTCTGTCGCTTAGATCGTCAGAATGGCCTGGGCCAGCTGTGCGTCGGTCGCGTTCAGTTGTGGAGCCTGATGACGGATGTGATCCAGTGCGCTCTCCAGTTTCACGCCACGGATTTCGCCTTCGCTGGCCACGAAGCTGGCAGCGTCGTCACGGGCAGCGAGCACGATCTTGTCGTCACGGAAGGACGAGGTGACGTCGGAGGTGGCATCGGAAGAGGACTTGAGCGCGCCAACAACGGCGTCGGTGGTAACGATGAAGCTAGTGGCGCTGGCGTTGGCAGCTACGGCCAGCAGGGCGGCGGCGCTGAGCAGACGAAGACGGGACATGGGAGAACTCCTGTGGATAAACCGTATTGAGAGGTGGCTCGGTGTCTGAAGGTCAGACGCCAGTCGCACAGCATTCGCCACGTTCTGCATGGATCTTAGGCCTCCGTTGCGAGTTCGCACAGTGGTCAGGATGCTGGCCTGAACACATTTTGCGTAACTGTACTTGTCATTAATCTATTTAAAGAAACTGTACCTGTCTGGTGTTTCAGGCTGGGTATTCAGGTTTTTCTGCCCTGAAACGACAAGACCCGTCGCGGTTTCCCGCGACGGGTCTTGTGTGTTCAATTCGGGTTGCTGGCGGTGGGTCTAGCGACCAGAGCCAGCGACGCTGCTTAGCGCCAGAACGGCTTGCTCAGCTCTTCGTAGCGTTGTGCTTCGCTAATCCCGGCGTCAGCCAGCAGACGCGAATCCAGACGAGCCAGTTGATGGCGGCTGGAGATGCGGCGCTGCCAAAGCATCAGGTTGGCGATAACGCGCAGAGGCAGGGAAGCCTGGGTGTTTACAGCTTTGTCTTCGAAGAACAGTTCGGAACTGAGTGTACGTTCCATGGTTGACATCCTTCCGCTTGTGGCGGGATTAGGTAGTGGTTTAACTGGTGCCCATGATCCTCTCGTTTGGCCAGACTCTCTAGATACAGTTCACCTGTATTGTGAGTGACCAGTTAACTGTTTATAGGGGGTGTACGGGTCAAAATTGCGCAAACTGTACCTGTCTGCGCTTATTTGGTGCATTTTTACCCAATTCGATGGTTCGAGTAGGCAAAAGCCGTAGGAAAAGACCGGTACAGCAGTACAGTTTTTGACGGTTGCAGAGGTTTTCAGAATCCCGCTGGCGAAACTGTGTTTGCACCAACGGGAAATCTGTGCGGATTACACCGCCAGCATGCGTCCGGTTTCTTCCAGATTGATGTGCCAGCTCAGGGCGTCACGCAGGATATGCGGGGTGTGGCCGCCAATGGCGCAGGCTTTGTCGAAGTAGTCGTTCAGCGCCTGGCGGAAATCCGGGTGCACACAGTTATCGATGATGACCCGGGCGCGCTCGCGTGGCGCCAGGCCGCGCAGGTCGGCCAGGCCCACCTCGGTCACCAGGATGTCGACGTCATGCTCGGTATGGTCGACGTGGCTGACCATTGGCACCACGCTGGAAATCGCACCGCCCTTGGCGATCGACTTGGTCACGAACACCGCCAGGTGTGCGTTGCGCGCGAAGTCGCCCGAGCCGCCGATGCCGTTCATCATCCGCGTGCCGCAGACGTGGGTGGAGTTGACGTTGCCATAGATGTCGAACTCCAGGGCCGTGTTGATGCCGATGATGCCCAGGCGCCGCACCACTTCCGGGTGGTTGGAGATTTCCTGGGGACGCAGTACCAGCTTGTCCTTGTACTTCTCCAGGTTGCCGAACACGTCGCTGTTGCGCCGCTCCGACAGGGTGATCGAGCTGCCCGAGGCGAAGCTCAGCTTGCCGGCGTCGATCAGGTCAAAGGTCGAGTCCTGCAGCACTTCGGAGTACATGGTCAGGTCTTCGAACGGCGAATCGATCAGCCCGCACATCACCGCGTTGGCAATGTTGCCGATCCCGGCCTGCAACGGGCCGAGCTTGTTGGTCATGCGCCCGGCATCGACTTCCTGCTTGAGGAAGGTGATCAGGTGATCGGCGATGGCTTTGGTATCGACATCCGGCGACGACACGGTGGACGGCGAGTCCGACTGCTGGGTGATGACGATGGCGACAATCTTCTCCGGCGGGATCGGGATCGCGGTGCTGCCGATGCGGTCGTCGACCTTTACCAGCGGAATCGGCGTGCGGGTCGGGCGATAGGTCGGGATATAGATGTCGTGCAGACCTTCGAGGTTGGCGTTGTGTGCCAGATTGATCTCGACGATCACGTGTTTGGCGAAGATAGCGAAGCTCGCCGAGTTACCCACCGAAGTGGTCGGCACGATGTGGCCCTGTTCGGTGATGGCCACGGCTTCGATCACGGCGATGTCCGGCAGCTTCAGCTGCTGGTTGCGCAGTTGCTCGACGGTTTCCGACAGGTGCTGGTCGATGAACATCACTTCGCCGGCGTTGATCGCCTTGCGCAGGGTGCTGTCGACCTGGAACGGCATACGCCGCGACAGCACGCCGGCTTCGGTCAGTTGCTTGTCGAGGTCGTTGCCCAGGCTGGCGCCGGTCATCAGGCTGATCTTCAGCGGCGTGACCTTGGCTCGCTCGGCCAGCGCATGGGGCACGGCCTTGGCTTCGCCGGCGCGGGTGAAGCCGCTCATGCCGACGGTCATGCCGTCCTCAATCAGCGCAGCGGCGTCGGCGGCGCTCATCACTTTATCCAACAACGAAGGCAGGCGAATACGGTCACGGTACATGGATTATTTTCTCGGGCAGCGAGTAGCAGGATGCGCAGTCTAGTGAATTTCGCGAGCGCCTGTCCCGCTACCAAGGTCGCAAACGAGGCGTCTATTTAGCGGGTTTCAAGTAAAACACCGTTACCGGATCTGCAACAACGCGGCAAATTGTCCGACGGTTTGCGCAAACAAAAACGCCCCGACAAGTCGGGGCGTTCGGTGTTGCCGGCGAGGGTTACTCGACCGCTTTGACCATGTCTTCGATGACTTTTTTCGCGTCGCCGAAGACCATCATGGTCTTGTCCAGGTAGAACAGTTCGTTGTCCAGACCGGCATAGCCGCTGGCCATCGAGCGCTTGTTGACGATGATGGTCTTGGCCTTGAACGCTTCGAGGATCGGCATGCCGGCAATCGGCGATTTCGGATCGTTCTTGGCGGCCGGGTTGACCACGTCGTTGGCACCGAGCACCAGCACCACATCGGCCTGACCGAACTCGGAGTTGATGTCTTCCATCTCGAACACCTGGTCGTACGGCACTTCGGCCTCGGCCAGCAGTACGTTCATGTGCCCGGGCATCCGACCGGCCACCGGGTGGATCGCGTACTTCACGGTCACACCATGGTGGGTCAGCTTCTCGGTCAGCTCTTTCAAGGCATGCTGCGCGCGAGCCACCGCCAGGCCGTAACCCGGAACGATGATTACGGTGTCAGCGTTGGTCAGCAGGAAGGTCGCGTCGTCAGCCGAACCGGATTTCACCGGACGGGCTTCCTTCTCACCGGCAGGACCGGCGTCTGCTGTATTGCCGAAACCGCCGAGCAGTACATTAAAGAAGGAACGGTTCATCGCCTTGCACATGATGTACGAGAGGATCGCACCGCTCGAGCCCACCAGCGAACCGGCAATGATCAGCATCGAGTTGTTCAGCGAGAAGCCGATACCCGCCGCCGCCCAGCCGGAATAGCTGTTGAGCATCGACACCACCACCGGCATGTCGGCGCCGCCGATCGGGATGATGATCAGCACGCCCATGACGAACGCCAGGGCCAGCATCAGTGCGAACGCGGCGAGGTTGCCGGTCAGCATGAAGGTGATGCCGAGGATCAGCGTCGCCAGACCCAGTACCGCGTTCAGCTTGTGCTGACCGCTGAACTGTACCGGTGCGCCCTGGAACAGACGGAACTTGTACTTGCCCGACAGCTTGCCGAAGGCGATCACCGAACCGGAGAAGGTGATCGCACCGATGGCTGCGCCGAGGAACAGCTCCAGACGGTTACCCGCCGGGATCGAGTCACCCAGTTGCTTGACGATGCCCAGCGACTGCGGTTCGACCACGGCAGCAATGGCGATGAACACCGCTGCGAGGCCGATCATGCTGTGCATGAACGCAACCAGTTCCGGCATCTTGGTCATTTCAACGCGTTTGGCCATTATCGAACCGGCGGTGCCGCCGATCAGCAGGCCGACGATCACGTAACCGATGCCAGCAGTCGCCAGCTCAGCGCCCAGCTTATAGATGAGGCCGACGGTGGTGAGGATTGCCAGCGCCATGCCGAGCATGCCGAACAGGTTGCCGCGGCGCGACGTGGTCGGGTGCGACAGACCCTTGAGGGCCTGGATGAAGCAGATCGACGCGATCAGGTAGAGCGTCGTGACGAGGTTCATGCTCATTACTTAGGCGCCTCTTCTTTTGCTTTCGGGGCTTTCTTCTTGAACATCTCAAGCATGCGGCGGGTCACCAGGAAGCCACCGAACACGTTGACCGCGGCCAGTGCCACCGCGAGGGTGCCCATGGTCTTGCCCAGCGGAGTGACGGTCAATGCAGCAGCGAGCATGGCGCCTACGATCACGATCGCCGAAATGGCGTTGGTCACTGCCATCAAAGGCGTGTGCAGCGCGGGTGTAACGTTCCAGACCACGTGGTAACCGACATAAATCGCCAGCACGAAGATGATCAGGTTGTAGATACCGGGGGAGATAAGCTCTTCCATCGTCTGAATCCCTGCTTAGGCGTTTTTGCGGATGACTTGGCCGTCGCGGCACATCAGGCACGCGGCGACGATGTCGTCTTCGAGGTTCACTTCGAACTGGCCTTCTTTGGTGAAGACCAGCTTCAGGAAGTCCAGCAGGTTGCGTGCGTACAGCGCCGAGGCGTCTGCGGCGACTTCACCGGCGAGGTTGGTCGGGCCGACGATGGTCACGCCGTTCTCGATCACGACCTGATCGGCGACGGTCAGCGGGCAGTTGCCACCCTGGGCGGCAGCGAGGTCGATGACTACCGAGCCGGGTTTCATCTGCGCCACGGTGTCCGCGCTCAGCAGCGTCGGCGCCTTGCGGCCCGGGATCAGTGCGGTGGTGATGACTATGTCAGCCTGCTTGGAGCGCTCGTGCACGGCCTGGGCCTGACGCTGCATCCAGCTCGCCGGCATCGGGCGTGCGTAACCACCGACGCCGACCGCGCATTCGCGTTCTTCATCGGTCTCGTAAGGCACGTCGACGAACTTGGCGCCGAGGGACTCAATCTGTTCCTTCACGGCCGGACGTACGTCGGACGCTTCGATGACGGCACCCAGACGTTTCGCCGTGGCAATTGCCTGCAACCCGGCCACACCGGCACCCAGAATCAGCACGCGCGCCGCTTTCACGGTGCCCGCAGCGGTCATCAGCATCGGCATGAAGCGCGGATAGTAGTGAGCGGCCAGCAGCACCGCCTTATAGCCGGCAATGTTCGCCTGGGACGACAGCACGTCGAGGCTCTGGGCCCGGGAGGTACGTGGCGCCGCTTCCAGGGCGAACGCGGTAATCCCGCACTCGGCCATCTTCGCGATGGTGTCGTTGTTGAACGGGTTGAGCATGCCCACCAGCACCGTTCCGCGCTTGATCAGCGTCAGTTCGGCATCGCTTGGCGCGACCACTTTGAGAATCAGCTCGGCGCCAAACGCGTCATTGGCACTGCCAATGGTTGCGCCTGCCGCTTCATAGGCACTGTCGACAACGCTGGCTTTAATGCCGGCGCCGGTTTGCACAGTGACCTTATGACCTTGGCTGATCAGCTTTTTAATGGTTTCCGGGGTTGCAGCAACCCGTGTTTCACCGGTCTGGGTTTCGAGAGGAACACCAATGTGCACGTCAAATCTCCTGCGTGATCTTATTGAGTAAACCCATGCACTACGGATGGTGCGACTGGGGCGGCCGATCAGCACGATCCCGCCAAATCAGGGCGGGGCGCGGCATTTTGCAGGCGAAGTTTATGCCCTTCAAGGGATTATGACGGGTGACGGAAAATTAACTACAAGTCATCCCGTGACCGAATGTCGCAGATGGCCAGTTGAATCCCTTGCAGGCCGTGCCTTTCAAGGAGTCTGGATGAATTTTAAGAATTTTCTCATCGGTGACGTGAATAGGTCGCAATGAGTCGCGAATGAGGGCGCAAAGCCACGTCGGCAGGCGCTTGTGGGACGTCTGTACGACTTTCGGATACAGTCTGTCTATTTGCGACAAATAGTTATATCTGTAGGGCTTTGGTTTTCCTGACTACGGGGTTAGTAATCGCTGGAGGCCTTTATCCTTCTAGGTTGTAGCTGTGTGCCTGGTTCACCAGCCAGTCACGAAAAGCCTTGAGTGACGCCGATTCGACCTTTCGTTCCGGAATCATCAGGTAATACGCCTTGATGCTGGAGAGCGCGTTCGGGTTGGCAATCACCAGGCGCTTCTCGGTCAGTTCGCGCTGAATCAGGAACGGTGGGATCAGCGCGATGCCCATGTCATGCATGGCCGCCTGGGCCAGCATGGAGAATAGCTCGTAGCGCGGACCTGTCATGTCACGGGGGATGTTCAGGTGCTGCGAGTTGAACCACTGCCGCCAGGCGTAGGGGCGTGTAGTTTGCTGGAGCAGGGGCAGTTCGGCGATTTCATCGGGTGTCAGATGCGACTTGTTGCCGAGCAGGGCGGGACTGCATACCGGCATCGGATTCTCGCCCATCAGCCTGTGGGATTCGGTACCGGACCAGTCGGCATCGCCAAAGTAGATGGCGGCATCGAAGTCAGTGTCGGCAAACAGGAACGGGCGGGTGCGGTTGGTCAGGTTGACCGTCACTTCCGGGTGCTTGAGCTGGAAGTCCTTCAGTCTTGGCAACAGCCATTGCGTGCCGAAGGTGGGCACCACGGCGAGTTCGATCACGTTAGTACCTTGCTGGCCCATTACCGACAGGGTGTCACGCTCAACGGCATCGAGCTGGGTCGCTACTCGACGGCTGTAGGAAAGACCCGCTTCGGTCAGCTTCACTCCGCGACGCGAGCGTCGGAACAGTTCGACGCTGAGGAAGTCCTCAAGGCTGGCGATCTGTCGGCAAATGGCGCCCTGGGTGAGGGAAAGTTCTTCGGCGGCCTTGGTAAAGCTCTCGTGACGGGCGGCGGCTTCGAAGCTGATCAGGGCGGTGGTGCTGGGTATCTTGCGGCGCATGTACGTCAACCTCACTAATACATCGCTTAATCGGCATTTCGCGACGTTTCGGAGTGAGAAATTAGCACAACAGGATGCGAAATCCTCGTTTGCCGGGATGGCAAAGCGGGCCTAGGATCAATGCCACGTTAATTCACCCGATTTGCGAGGACTCACTCATGGGCGGTAAAGCTAGCTTCAACTGGATCGATCCACTGCTGCTGGATCAACAGCTGACTGAAGAAGAACGCATGATCCGCGACACTGCCGAGCAATTCGCCCAGCAGAGCCTCGCGCCACGCGTTCTGGAAGCCTTCCGCCATGAGAAGACCGATCCGGCGATCTTCCGTGAAATGGGTGAGGTCGGCCTGTTGGGCGCGACCATTCCCGAGCAGTACGGTGGCAGCGGCCTCAACTATGTCAGCTATGGCCTGATCGCTCGTGAAGTCGAGCGTGTCGACTCTGGCTACCGTTCGATGATGAGCGTGCAGTCTTCGCTGGTGATGGTGCCGATCAACGAATTCGGTACCGAAGCACAGAAACAGAAGTACCTGCCGAAACTGGCTTCCGGCGAGTGGATCGGCTGCTTCGGTCTGACCGAGCCGAACCACGGTTCAGACCCGGGCGCGATGATTACGCGTGCACGCAAAGTCGACGGCGGCTACAACCTGACCGGCGCCAAGATGTGGATCACCAACAGCCCGATCGCCGACGTGTTCGTGGTCTGGGCCAAGGACGATGCGGGCGACATCCGTGGCTTCGTTCTGGAGAAGGGTTGGAAAGGCCTGAGCGCTCCAGCGATTCACGGCAAGGTCGGTCTGCGGGCTTCGATCACCGGCGAAATCGTCATGGACAACGTGTTTGTGCCGGAAGAGAACATTTTCCCGGACGTGCGTGGTTTGAAAGGTCCGTTCACCTGCCTCAACTCTGCACGTTATGGCATCTCCTGGGGTGCGCTGGGCGCGGCTGAGTTCTGCTGGCACACCGCTCGCCAGTACACCCTGGATCGTCAGCAGTTCGGTCGTCCGTTGGCTGCCACTCAGTTGATCCAGAAGAAGCTGGCGGACATGCAGACCGAGATCACTCTGGCGCTGCAAGGCTGCCTGCGTCTGGGCCGTATGAAAGATGAGGGTACCGCTGCGGTTGAAATCACTTCGATCATGAAGCGTAACTCTTGCGGCAAGTCTCTCGAGATCGCCCGCATGGCGCGTGACATGTTGGGCGGCAACGGGATCTCCGATGAATTCGGTGTGGCCCGTCACCTGGTCAACCTGGAAGTGGTGAATACCTATGAAGGTACTCACGACGTTCACGCGCTGATCCTCGGTCGTGCGCAGACCGGCCTGCAGGCGTTCTATTAATAGGAGAGCGACCATGGGCGCGCTGTCGCATCTGCGGGTACTGGATTTATCGCGAGTGCTGGCCGGCCCATGGGCTGGTCAGATCCTGGCCGATCTCGGGGCGGAAGTGATCAAGGTCGAGCGCCCGGGCAATGGTGACGACACTCGCGCCTGGGGGCCGCCCTTCCTGAAGGACGCTTACGGCGAGAACACCAGCGAGGCGGCTTATTACCTGTCGGCCAACCGCAACAAGCAATCGGTGACGATCGACTTCACGCGTCCCGAAGGTCAGAAGCTGGTTCGCGAGCTTGCAGCCAAGTCCGATATCCTGATCGAGAACTTCAAGGTGGGTGGTCTGGCGGCCTATGGCCTGGATTACGAGTCGCTGAAGGCGATCAATCCGGATCTGATCTATTGCTCGATCACCGGTTTCGGTCAAACCGGACCGTATGCCAAGCGTGCGGGTTATGACTTCATGATCCAGGGTCTCGGCGGGCTGATGAGTCTGACCGGGCGACCTGAGGGTGATGAAGGTGCCGGACCGGTTAAGGTGGGGGTGGCGCTCACGGATATCCTGACGGGGCTGTATTCGACCGTGGCGATTCTGGCAGCACTGGCTCATCGTGATCACGATGGCGGCGGGCAGCATATCGATATGGCGTTGCTGGATGTGCAGGTAGCATGCCTGGCCAATCAGGCGATGAACTACCTGACGACGGGCACTGCGCCAAAGCGGCTGGGGAATGCACATCCGAATATCGTGCCGTACCAGGATTTTCCTACGGCTGACGGCGACTTCATTCTCACGGTGGGCAATGACGGGCAGTTCCGCAAGTTCGCCGAAGTGGCGGGGCAACCGCAGTGGGCGGACGATCCGCGTTTCGCGACTAATAAGTTGCGGGTGGCGAACCGTGCGGTGCTGATTCCGATGATTCGCCAGGCGACAGTCTTCAAGACGACCTCCGAGTGGGTGGCTCAGCTGGAACAGGCGGGTGTGCCATGTGGGCCGATCAATGATCTGTCGCAGGTGTTCGAGGATCCGCAGGTGAAGTCTCGCGGGTTGGCGATTGAGCTGCCTCACGCACTGGCGGGGATGGTGCCGCAGGTGGCTAGTCCGATCAGGCTGTCGCGGACTCCTGTGGAGTATCGCCATGCGCCTCCTTTGCTGGGCGAGCATACGTTGGAAGTTTTGCAGCGGGTGCTGGGTCTTGGGGCTGGAGCGGTGGCTGCGATGAAAGAGGATGGAGTGCTCTGATGGTTCTCTCTATATAGAAGGGGTACTGAATCCTTCTTCTATATAGAGGGTATTGAGTGTTTTTTGGCCTATCCGCAAGTTATTGAAAGAAAAGCGAAATTAAGGGTTGACGGCAGATTCTGAGTCTCTATAATTCGCCCCACTTCCGGCGCAGTCGAAACGGAAAACTCCTTGAGATTCAATGAGTTAAGTAGGTTTCGAGAGCGGGTCGCTTC
>NZ_JAIHBA010000055.1:0-31665 GCF_019718735.1 Pseudomonas sp. RIT778
AGCTCCGGGTTGGTTTCGATCAGGTAACGGCTCTGCGGATTCGAGCTCTGCACGAACATGCCGTACGGGCCTTTCGGCAGACGGAATGTCGAGGACGCCGTCGGATCCACAGCGGCAAACGGCACGCCTTTGAAGTCGACAGGCACGAAGCTGATCTGCTTCACGCCATCGGCGTCCACGCGCTCGATCCGGGTGACGTCTTTCGGCGCCTGGGCGCTGGCGTCGGTGCTGTGCTTGCCCAGGTTGATGTTGATGCCGCCGACCGAGGTCGTCTGATCGCTGGAGAGCTTGCCGGTCAGTTGATCGTAGGTGTTGTCGTAGAGCGTGCCGTTCTGGATGCTGTGAGCGACGTCCAGTTTGACTTTGCCACCGGCCTGGAGCACCGCCGAATAGACGTTGTTGCCGTTTTCATCCCAAGTGGTGACGTCACTCATCTGCGAAAAGCGTGAGTCGCTGGAGCGGCTGACCAGTTCGTTGAAGCGCTCCTCGTCGAAGTTGCCCGCAGCGGTTGCCGCGTTGAAGGCCGGGATGTCGGTGAACTCCATCTTGTCCCAGAGGCTGTTGTCGATGTGCCCGGGAGTACCGATCTTCACCACCCGATGGCCCGAGCGCGACACGGCCCCCTGATTCAGCAGACTGTCGGCAGACACGGTCAGATCGCCGTTCGCGGCCAGCAGGCTGTAGCGGTTCTCGACGTTATTGGCATGAATGGTGAGGTTCTTGCCAGCGACAAACCGTGCTGCGCGAGAGTCCTTCAAGACCTGGTCGTTGAAATCGGTGGTGATGGTGATAGTGCCGCGCTTCCAGCCGTCACCGCCGCCGCAATGCTGGCCACACACCCAGCTCAGGCTGCCGGACGACTGCCCCGAGGTGATTTCAAATTCGGCCTTGGAGTTTTCAAACGAAACGGCGTTGATGTCGATGTCACCTTCACCTTCGAGGGTGCCCGACAGATTGCTGAACGATGAGGCCCGGCCACCGCCCACCGCGTCGAATGTCAGCTTGCCGCGGCTGTAGATATCGCCATAGAAGTTGCTCAGGCTGTTGCCGTGCAGTTCCATCGTGCCGCCGCTGAACAGCAGCGTGTCAGGGCCGTTGCTGATGCCGTTGGTGGCATTGAACAGAAGATTGCCTTGTGCGCCCAACGTGCCTTTGTTGTCGATCCGCGCAGCGGAGACCGTAAGGTTCTGGTTGGCAATCAGTCGACCCAGGTTGTCGAGCGTGCCGCTCAGCGTCAGCTCGGTGTCGCCACCGCTGACCAGACGACCATCCCGCTGAATCAGGTCGTTGGCGCCGATAACCAGTTTTTGTTTGGCGGACACCCGTCCGCTGTTGATCAGGTTGCCACCCAGGCTCAGCGTAAGGTCACCGTCACTGGCCAGTTCGCCGGCATTTTCCAGGCTTGCAACATTCAGTTTGAGTGCCGAGGCACTGGCAATACGATCCCCGGCGTTGAGTGTCAGACCCTGCGTGCTGGTGTAGGTCAGGCCGCCGTTCAATTGCCAGGTGCCCACGCCATTGACCGAAGCGATATCCCAAACGCCTTTGCCCAGGCCGGTGAGACTGCCTTGAGCGCCGGTCAGGTTGCTCAGATCCAGATCAAACAGCCCTTGAGCCGCGTGACGAACGCTGCCGCTGAGGTTGTTGAGCTGGGCGCCGGCAAGTTCCAGATCCTGGCTGCCGATCTCGATGACGCCGTTCTGGTTGTTCAGGTTGCCAGTCAGTTTGATCTGGCTGGACGCTCCGCCCAGTGCACGAATCTGCCCGCCAGCGCTGTTGTTCAGTTGGCCGCCGATCAGTTTCAGGTCCGTCGCCGACTCGATCAGTCCGCCCTGATTGAGAATCTGACTGACCGCTTCGAGGCCCAGTCGATTGCCGCTGATCTCACCGCCCGCGTTGTCCAGGCTGGAGCCATCGAAAACGACCTGGTCTTTGCCGAAGATCTTGCCGGCGCGGTTGGTCAGACGTGTCACCGTCAACTTCAAATCGCCCAGCAGGCTGGAGATCAAACCGGCCTTGCCGTTGACTGCGCTGTTGTCGAGCTCGGCGCTGGTGATGTCGAGGGTGTCGGCCTGTAGCGTACCGCCCTGGTTCTGCAGGTTGCCGGCGCCGAGCGCGAGTTCTGCGTGGCTGCCATTGGCGAGGATTGCACCCTGCTGATTCAGCACGGTGCTGCCGACGATTTTCAGACCATCGCTGCCCGCAATGATCTGGCCCGCGTCACGGTTGTCGATGGACGTACTGGTGATGTCCAGACGCTGGCCGCGCAATGTGCCGCCGTGATTGTCGAGTTCGACCAGTTGTTCGAGCAGCAGGCGCTGCTCAGCGGCGTCGACCACGCCCGTGACGTTATTGAAGACCCCGGCGATTTTCAGCGTAATGTCACCGCCCGTGCCGACGATGCCGCCCTTGTCGCTGTTGTTCAGTTCGGTCGCGTTGACTTCAATGGTTTTGCCCAGCAGGACACCGGCACGGTTGTCGACCGTGTCGCTTTCGATGTACAGGTCAGCGTCGCTCTGGATCCGGCCCTTTTGATTGAGCAGTTGCGACTGACCGGCAACGGTTTGCTTGAGAATCAGCCGAGCGCCGTCAACACCCGCCGCCAACAGACCGCCCTCGCCGTTATCGAGGCTGGCGGCTTGCAGGTCGAGGCGATCGCCGATCACCCGCCCGCCACGGTTGTCGATGTGGCCATTGCGAGCGACCAACAGCAACTGTTGCGCAGCCACCACACCCTTGCGGTTGTCGACACTGCCGGCGTGAACATCCACGTCACCCTGGCTGGCTTGCAATCGACCCAAGGCATTGTTCAGGTGCTTGTTGACGACCAGCGTGAGCTTGCCGGTCTCGGCGCTGATCGCGCCTTTGTCATTGCTGGTGAGATTGTCCAGCGTCGCATCGACTACACCGCCGAGCAGTTGGCCGTTGGTGTTGTCCAGATCACGGACGGTCAGGTTCAGGGTCGTGTTGCCCTGAATCAGGCCCTGAGTGTTGTCCAGGTCTTCGCTGGCCAGCACGCTGTCATCGGATGAGATCGTGCCTTGGGTGTTGTCGAGTTTGCCGCGACTGGTCAACCCGAGGGTTTTGCCGGTCAGGCTGGCATTGCGGTTGTCGATGCTCTGGGCAGCGATGCTCAAGCGTTTCGATGCCTGAACCTTGCCGTCGTGGTTGTCGAGATCCTGATCCAGCGTCAGATCGACATTGCCGTTTTCGGCACTGATGACACCCTTGCTGCTGTTGTCCAGCCGAGTGCCGGTGATCCGAATCGAATCGGCGGCCAACGTACCGCCCTGATTGAGCAGCTCCGCGCCCGATACGACGAGGTCGGTTTTTGCCTGGATCTTGCCTTTGCCGTTGTCCAGACGCTCGCGGGCGACAACCTTGGTTGCGCTTTGGCTGGCAGCAATCAGGCCGCCAGCGTTGTCGAGTTGTCGGGTATCGATATCCAGACGTCCGGCGATGATTTTGCCGTCGTCGTTATGCAACGCCCGTGCATTGAGTTTCAGGCTGCCGCCGGCGATTTCAATCCGGCCTTTGCGGTTGTCCAGATTGTCGACGGAGAGTGTTGCCGCCTGGCCATCGGCGAAGCGGATCAAGCCGCTGAGGTTGACGATGGCCGGGACATTGAAAGCAAGGCTGGTTTCGCCGTAGATCCGCGCACCAGTACCTTGGTTGACCAGGCGAGTGGTGCTCAGCGCGACGTTTTTGGCCTGAACGATACCGTTCTGGTTATCGAACAAACCTGCGATATTGGCGCTCAGCGAGCGACTGGCCAACACACTGCCACGGTTGCTCACGGTGCCGCTGTTGAGGGTGAGATCGCCATTGCTGTTGCGGCTGTTGTCCGCATTCACCCCGGCCTCGATCACGCCGGCATTGACCAGTTTGCCGCCACTGGTCAGGCGAACGCTGTCCCTGGCAGCAAGGCTTTGCTGGTTGACCAGATCCTGTGCGGTTTGCACCGCCAGTTGCGTGCCCGCGTAAACGGACTGCTGGGCTTCGAGACCCTTGGCTTTGATGTCGACCGCATTGCTGGCCGTGACTTTGGCCAGCGTCAGTTGGCCATTGGCGTCAATCTGGATATCACCGGCGCTGGCCGCCAGTTCGCCTGCCAGTTTCACGCCGACACCGGCCTCGGTCCCGACCAGTTTGATTGCCCCGGCGTACATCCCGCCGAGCGCCGAAGAGTCGATCGCCAGCTGCGGCTTGGCGCTGCCGTCATCGGCACGCGCGGTGGCGTTCAGCGTTTCGGCGTTTACATCGTTGCGACCGGTGGTGATGTTCAGGCGTTTGGCGTGGATCTGCGCGTTGATCTGCGCACTGCGGGTAATGATTTCGAAGCTGTCGACGGCGCTGGCATCCAGACCTTTGCCATCGATGGAAACGCTGCCCTGATCGACCTGGAAACGATCCAGCCGACCCGCGCCATCGAGTACCGGTTTACCGGTGGTCAAGGTCACACGCGGTGTATTGATGAATCCGCACCCGTTGCAACTGATGCCGTACGGGTTGGCCACGATCACCCGGGCAGACTGCCCCGCCACTTCGGTGTAACCGCGCAACTGGCTCGGACTGCCACCGTTGACTTCGTTGAGGATGGTTTGCGCAGCCGCTGCACGCAGGTTCGGGTTACCTAGAATGATCCCGCCCATCTGCGTCAGCTGAGTACGACTGGTCGCGTTGTTGAGGATCAGGCCTTGGGCGTCCACGTTGTAATCGTGGAACTGGTTGTGCGACAGCCCTGCGCCGTTGGGCGTGGCAATGTTGATGATCGGCACGCCGTTGCCCGCCCGGTCGAGCGTGGTGCCGGGCGCGCTGACCACAATTCCGTCTGCCTGCGCCCACATCGGCTGCCAGAACATGACGTTGGCCAGCAGGAACGCCAGGCCGCGTTTGGGCATGCCCCAGAAGCGTTCGCGTTTTTTTACGGCAGCAGAAGGCTGACTGGCCAGAAAAGCCAGGTGGCGAATGTCCATATTAGAATCTCGGAGCAGGCAGAATTAGATAAAGAAATCCAGGCGGAAATAGATCGGCGCTTCGCGCTCGGTCAGTGCGGCCGGTCGTTCCAGGGAATGGGCAAAAGTCACACTGGCTGCCACGTGTTCGCCACGCGCAAACAGCTCCAGCGAGTTGCTCGACATGCGCCCGTGCTGGTCGCCGTTGTAGCGGTCGCCACGGATCACGCCCTGGTCGTAGCCGAGGCTGGTGCCGTACTCGGCGAACACCGGTCGCAGCCATTCGGCGCTCACCGGGCGCGCCCAGCGCAGGTCGTTGCGCCAGTAGCCGCCGCTGTCGCCGGACAACGACTGATCCTTGTAGCCACGGATCGACGACAGCCCGCCTAGACTGGTGCGTTGTGGGCTGAACAACACGTCTTCACTGCGCTGACCGGTCATCAGGCTGCTGAAGGTGAAGGACTCGCCCCACACTTTGAATGGCTGCAGATAGCTCAGGGTCGCGGTGTATTTGCGGTAGCGCGCGTCCGGCTCGCCGGGGCCCGGGTCGTGGCTGCCCTGAGCGTCGAATGCACCGATGCCTTCCTGCATGCCGGCGTCGAAGTTGACGAAGGCGCTGCCGATACGACGTCCGTGGTTGAAGCCGAACTGCGCTTCGCTGATGCGGTTGCTGCTCAGCTTGAGCTTGCTGTCTTCGATGAAGTTGTTGGTGCGCAGATATGAAAGTCCGGCGCTGAGGGAGGTCTTGCTGACCGAGTCGCGGTGGATCACCCGCTCGGCGCGCAGCTGATGGTTTTCGCTGTCACCGGTCTGCTTGAAATTGAAGCCGCTGGCGGCGATCAGCGAGCGGTATTCGCTCTGGCTGTAGGTGTAGCTGAAATTCCACCAGCCCCACGGCACGTTGTAGTTGAGCATCGCGTTGTTGGAGGTGTGCTGGTGATCAGACATCGCATCGTGACCGCCGCGCAAACTAAACTGATCGGCCAGACCCAACGGACTGTCCCAATCGAACGTGGTGCCCCACTGCTGTTCACCGGTGCTGCGCTGGCCGTCGTTGCTGCGCGACAGGCCTGCGCGCCAAGGCTTTTGCGCCGCGTTGTTGACCAGCACGTCGCTGCCGCCGACGTTCTTGCCCGGAGACAATTCCATCCTGGCCTGATTGGACGGCAGTCGATTGAGCTGATCGACCATCTGCTCGATCTCGCGCAGGTTGACCAGTTCGCCGGCCTTGCCGGGAAAGGCCATCGACAACTCACGCTCAGAGAGTTTGCTGTTGTCGGCGCCTTTCAAGCCTTCAAGTTTGCCTTCGACCACCAGCACTTTCAGGTGCCCGGCAGACAGATCCTGCTGCGGCAGATAGGCACGGCTGGTCACCAATCCCTTCTCGATGTAGTGGTCGGTAATGGTCTTGAGCAGTTCATTGAGCTGCGCCACGCCCAGGCACTGGCCGATGTACGGTTTGAGCAGACGCGCCTTGTCACTGTCCGACAGGCTGTCGGCGCCTTTGAGCTCGATGTCCTTGATCGGGAAACAACGGGTGTCGGTCGGCGTCACCGGTTGAACTGGCCTGGCTTCCTTGCCCGGCAGGTCTTTGAGTTCTTCGATGCGACGGCGCTGCTCGTCGAGCAGTCGATCCTGGCGTTCACGGATCAGGTCGGTTTCACCAGGAGTAGGTGCAGCAAATACAGCGTTAAGCGGAGACAGGCACAGCAAAGCCAGGCACAACCTCGCCCCAAGGGCGGGTGAGTACATGTTCGATCCCTCGAGACGGAAACTGATATCAAAATAGTGGCGCGATAGTAATGAGCCACTATTCTGACGTCAATTTTTGTTATTACTAAATGTGTATTGCCGACCAGCGGCATCAGTAAATGTCATCCGGGACCTGCTTTTCAGTTTCCTCTCAGTGCTCAACCGCCAGTTTCGTCGCCACATCGTCCGGCGCCAGCACCCGACCATCGGCCGACAGCAACTCAAGCTTCCTGATCGGCTGACGCTTTTGCGCATCCACCATCACCGACCCCGGCTCGCCAGGCTCGAACATGAATTCCCCGCCCCACTGCGACAACGCAACGATCACGGTTTGCAACGCTCGCCCCTTTTCCGTCAGCACGTATTCCTTGTAAGCGCTGCCATCGGACGCCGGCACCAGGCACAGGATGTCGCGTTCCACCAGCCCTTTGAGCCGGGTGCTCAACATGTTCTTGGCAATCTCCAGGCTCTTCTCGAAATCGCTGAAACGACTGATGCCTTCCAGCGCATCGCGGATGATCAGCAACGACCACCAGTCACCGATCAGGTCGAGTGTGCGGGCGATCGGGCAGGCATTGCCCGCAAGGCTTTTGCGCTTCATTTGGGGTGTCTCCGGCAAAACGGCAGGTTCGATGCGGTTGCATCTTACAACTCATGTCGCCAAACCGTTAACGCGTGCGCCACGAAACTTAGCACCTGCGTACAAGTGGCCAATGCCCTTTGTCGCGATAGTGAACGCTGCCATCACGGCATCCACGCAGGCCCACACCCAAGGAGTTTTCATGAGCACGTTCACGACCCAAGACGGCACCGAGATCTATTTCAAGGACTGGGGCAGCGGCAAGCCCGTGCTGTTCAGCCACGGCTGGCCGCTGGATGGCGACATGTGGGAATACCAGATGGAGTACCTGAGCAGCCGCGGCTATCGCACCATCGCCTTTGACCGTCGTGGTTTCGGTCGTTCCGAGCAACCGTGGACCGGCTACGACTACGACACTTTCGCCGACGACATCGCGCAGCTGATCGAGCACCTGGATCTGCGTGACGTGACCCTGGTCGGCTTCTCCATGGGTGGCGGCGATGTCAGCCGCTACATCGCGCGCCACGGCAGCGAGCGCGTCGCTGGGCTGGTGTTGCTGGGCGCGGTGACGCCGCTTTTCGGCAAGAAACCGGACTTTGCCGAAGGCGTCGACAAGTCGGTGTTCGACGGAATCAAGGCCGGCCTGCTGAAGGATCGCGCGCAGTTCATCGCTGACTTCAACGCCCCGTTCTACGGCACCAATCAGGGTCAGAAAGTCTCCGATGGCGTGCTGACCCAAACCCTGAACATCGCGCTGCTGGCCTCGCTCAAAGGCACCGTGGATTGCGTCACCGCCTTCTCGGAAACCGACTTCCGCCCGGACATGGCGAAAATCGATGTGCCGACGCTGGTGATTCACGGTGATGGCGATCAGATTGTCCCGTTCGAAACCACCGGCAAACAAGCGGCTGCGCAGATCAAGGGCGCCGAGCTGAAAGTCTACGCAGGCGCACCGCACGGCTTTGCGGTGACCCATGCGCAGCAATTGAATGAAGACCTGCTGGCGTTTCTCGATCGCTGAGTCCTTGTGATCTGAACACGCCTTGAAAAGGGCCGTCGACTACCCTGTCGGCGGTCCTTTTTTTTGTTGTCCCGGATTCCGGTGCCAAGGTGATGCCCCGTATTTACGGGGCTTTCAGGCCTCTGCATCACGTTTTTATCTTCACATGCCAGCTTAATAATATTTTACCGATAACCCCCCCCTCCCTAGTCTGATCCCAAGCACAGAGAACAGGTCGACAGCGACCTGAATCCAACGGCCTCGTGAGAAGGGATCAGAGATGACCACTGAAATAATAAAAACAGACACGCTTGTTGTCGGCGCCGGTCAAGCGGGTGTGGCCATGAGTGAACACCTGAGCAAACTCGGTGTGCCGCACCTGGTGCTGGAGCGCAACCGCGTTGCCGAACGCTGGCGCACCGGGCGCTGGGACTCGCTGGTGGCCAACGGTCCGGCGTGGCACGACCGATTTCCGGGGATGGAATTCGACGACGTCGATCCGGACGGTTTCGCCCACAAAGAACGTGTCGCCGATTACTTCGAAGCCTATGCGAAGAAATTCAACGCGCCGATCCGCACCGGCGTCGATGTGAAAAGCGTGGTGCGTAATGTGGGGCGCCCGGGCTTCACCGTCGAGACCTCCGAAGGCGTGATCGAAGCGGCCCGCGTCGTCGCTGCAACAGGTCCGTTCCAGCGTCCGGTGATCCCGGCGATTGCGCCGAAAGATGAGCGTCTGCTGCAGATCCACTCGGCCGACTATCGCAACCCGCAACAACTGCCGGCCGGCGCAGTGCTGGTGGTCGGTGCCGGTTCGTCGGGCGTACAGATTGCCGATGAATTGCAGCGCTCGGGCAAGCAGGTTTACCTCTCGGTCGGCGCTCACGATCGCCCTCCTCGCGCTTACCGCAACCGTGATTTCTGCTGGTGGCTGGGCGTACTCGGCGAGTGGGACCAGGCCGCGATGAAACCCGGCCGCGAGCACGTGACCATCGCCGTCAGCGGCGCCCACGGTGGCCGTACTATCGACTTCCGTGGTCTGGCCCATCGCGGCATGACCCTGGTCGGCGTCACCGAATCGTTCAGCGACGGCGTGGTGACCTTCAAACAGGACCTGCGCGACAACCTCAAGCGTGGCGACGAGAACTACCTCGCGCTGCTGGATGCCGCCGACGCCTACATCGAACGCAACGGCCTCGATCTGCCGCTGGAACCGGAGGCCCGCGAAACGTATCCGGATCCTGAATGCGTGAAAAACCCGCTGGCCGATCTCGATCTGGCCGCCGCCGGCATCACTTCGATCATATGGGCCACCGGGTTTGCCGTGGACTATTCGTGGCTGAAAGTTGCCGCGTTCGACGACAACGGCAAGCCGCAGCACCAGCGCGGCGTGTCCAGCGAAGCGGGCGTGTATTTCCTCGGTCTGCCGTGGCAGTCGCGACGCGGCTCGTCGTTCATCTGGGGTGTGTGGCACGACGCCAAGCACGTGGCCGATCACATCGCCACCCAGCGCAAATACCTGGCCTATCGCGATGCCGAACAACGCGAAGCCGCGCTGCACAACAACGCTGTCGACACCGTCGACGCTTGATTTCCTTCTTCAATCCCGGCGCCCGTCGCGCCGGGTCCGATTTCGTCAGGAGCCGCACATGAGTCAGCCAACCCACACCCGCATTCGCATGTTCAACACCAAGGACACTTACCCGAACCAGACCCTGGATAACGACCTGTGCCAGGCCGTACGCGCCGGCAACACCGTGTATGTCCGTGGTCAGGTCGGCACCAATTTCGATGGTGAGCTGGTCGGCCTCGGCGACCCGCGCGCGCAGACCGAACAGGCCATGCGCAACGTCAAGCAACTGCTCGAAGAGGCCGGCAGCGACCTGAGCCATATCGTCAAGACCACCACTTACCTGATCGACCCGCGCTACCGCGAGCCGGTGTACCAGGAAGTCGGCAAATGGTTGAAAGGCGTGTTCCCGATCTCCACCGGGCTGGTGGTGTCGGCTCTGGGTCAGCCGCAGTGGCTGATGGAAATTGATGTGGTTGCGGTGATTCCCGAGTAATTCGACCTTAGCGAAAGGAGGCCACACATGACATTTTCCATCGCCGCCCGTTGCCCCGAAACCGGTCAGTTCGGCATCGCCATCAGCTCCTCCAGCATCGCCGTCGGCGCCCGTTGCCCGTGGCTGTTGCCGGGCGTCGGCGCGGTGTCGAGCCAGAACATCACCCTGCCGTCGCTCGGCCCGGAAGTGCTCGCCTTGATGGAGCAAGGCCTGGCGCCCGAGGCGGCGCTGGACAAGGTGCTGACCTGCAACGGCTACAGTCAGTACCGGCAGATCACGGCCATCAACCACCTCGGCCAGACCGCGCATTTCAGCGGCGCGCAGACCCTCGGCGTGCACAACGCCGTGTCAGGCGAACAATGCGTGGCGGCGGGCAACATGCTCGCCGGGCGCTCGGTGATCGAAGCCATGGTCAGCGCGTTCGAAGAAGGCGAAGGTCAATTGGCCGATCGCCTGATCAACGCCCTGCACGCCGCTCAGGCCCTGGGCGGTGAAGCAGGCCCGGTGCATTCGGCAGCCGTGGTCGTGGTCGGTGAACTGACCTGGCCCATCGTCAACCTGCGGGTGGACTGGGCCGATGAAGACCCGATCGGCCAATTGCAGAAACTCTGGGACGCCTATCGCCCGCAGCTTCAGGACTACATCGACCGCGCCCTCGACCCGGCCAAGGCGCCGGGTTACGGGGTTGCCGGAGACGACCGATGAGCGACAGCGTCGCGTTGCTCAAGACGCTGGTGGGGTTCGACACCACCAGCCGCGAGTCCAACCTGCAATTGATCGACTTCGTGCGCAGCTACCTCGAAAGTTTCGATGTGCCGTGCGAGCTGATCTACAACGATGAGCGCAGCAAGGCCAACCTGTTCGCCACGATTGGCCCGGCCGATCAGCCGGGCATCGTGCTGTCGGGGCACACCGATGTGGTGCCCGTCGATGGTCAGCCATGGACGCTGCCGCCGTTCGAACTCAGCGAGCGCGACGGCAAGCTTTACGGTCGCGGCACGGCGGACATGAAAGGCTACATCGCCTGCGTGCTGGCGCTGGTGCCGTCGTTGCTCGAAGCACCGCTGCGCATGCCAGTGCACATTGCCCTGTCCTACGACGAAGAGGTCGGCTGCCTCGGCGTGCGCTCGCTGCTCAAGGTGCTGGAGCAGCGTCCGGTCAAACCGTTGCTGTGCATCATCGGCGAGCCGACCGAACTCAAACCGGTACTCGGGCACAAGGGCAAGCTGGCGATGCGCTGCGATGTCCAGGGTCACGCCTGTCACTCGGCCTACGCGCCACTTGGAGTGAACGCCATCGAATGCGCCGCCGAGCTGATCGGCGAGCTGGGACGCATCGGTCGGCAACTCAAGGATGAACACTTCGATCCGCGTTTCGACCCGCCGTACTCCACGGTGCAAACCGGCGTGATCAACGGTGGCAAGGCGCTGAACATTGTTCCCGCCGATTGCCGTTTCGACTTCGAAATCCGCGCCCTGCCCTCGCAGGATCCGGCGCTTGTCGCCCAACAACTCAAGGCCTACGCCGAGCAGCAAATGCTGCCGCGCATGCGGGCAGTCAACGAGCAGAGCGATATTCGGTTCAGCGAATTGTCGGCGTATCCGGGGCTGGCGACGGATGCCCGAAGCCAGGCTGCGGAACTGATCGCCACGTTCTGTGGCTCGGACGATTTCGGCACTGTTGCGTTTGGGACCGAAGGCGGACTGTTTGATGCGGTGGGGATTCCCACGGTGGTGTGCGGTCCCGGCAGCATGGATCAGGGCCACAAGCCGGACGAGTTCGTCAGCGTCGATCAGCTCACGGCCTGCGATGAGATGCTGCAACGAATGCTGGCTTCGATTCGCCTCTGAAAAAACCGGTCTGGCTGCTGGACTCAACCCGCAGCCAAGCCACAGGTTCACCGACAGACAGCTGCTCCGATGGAGATCAGCTGCGTTGTCGTTCATGGCGCTAAAACACTTGAGACAGAGCGTTTTCAACTGACCGGAGAGCCTCGTTTTTTTAACGCCTGAAGCAACAAAACTACTAATTTATCTCTCCCCTTTCCTTGCCCATGATCAACCCCAACAAGAAATGCGCCGTCCGTGCCGGCGCTCACTGAAGTACGTCCACGTACTCGTCCTTGCCTTGGAGTTCGTCATGGCCACCTCTGCAACAACGTCCGCACCGCTCATTGAGAAACACACGATCGGCTATGTGCCGCCCGAAGATCGCCACGGAAAGGTTCGGGATCTGTTCACCCTCTGGTTTGGCGGCAATATCGCGCCGTTGCCCATCGTCACCGGCGCCCTCGGCGTGCAGTTGTTTCACCTGAACCTGGTGTGGGGCATCGTCGCCATTCTGGTCGGCCATCTGGTCGGCGGTGTGTTGATGGCGCTGCACTCGGCGCAGGGCCCGCAGATGGGCATTCCGCAGATGATCCAGAGCCGCGCGCAGTTCGGCTCCCTCGGCGCGCTGCTGGTGGTGTTAATCGCCGGCGTCATGTACATCGGTTTCTTCGCCTCCAACATCGTGCTCGCCGGCAAGTCGCTGCATGGCGTGGTCGACAGCGTTCCGGTGCCGGTCGGCATCGTCATCGGCGCGCTGGGTTCGGGGATCATCGGGATCATCGGTTACCGCTTCATCCACGTGCTCAACCGCATCGGCACCTGGGTGCTGGGAATCGGCATCGTGGTCGGTTTCGGTTACATCCTCACCCACATCCAGACCGATGATTTCCTCACTCGCGGCAGCTTCAACATCTCGGGCTGGCTCGCCACCGTGTCGCTGGCGGCGCTGTGGCAGATCGCGTTTGCGCCTTACGTGTCGGACTACTCGCGTTACCTGCCGGCGAATGTGCCGGTGGCGGCGACCTTCTGGACGACCTATCTGGGATCGGCGCTGGGTTCGAGCCTGTCGTTCGTGTTCGGCGCGGTCGCCGTACTGGCAACCCCGGTGGGCATGGACACCATGGACGCGGTGAAACTCGCCACCGGCGCCATCGGCCCGTTGATGCTGGTGCTGTTCCTGCTCAGCGTGATCAGCCACAACGCCCTCAACCTGTACGGCGCAGTGCTGTCGCTGATCACGCTGGTGCAGACCTTTGCCTACCGCTGGATTCCGACCGCCAAGAGCCGCGCCGTGATTTCGATCATCGTCCTGCTGGCCTGCTGCTTCGCTGCGGTCGGCGCTTCGGCAGACTTCATCGGCCACTTCGTCGACATGGTGCTGGTGTTGCTGGTGGTGTTGGTGCCGTGGACCGCGATCAACCTGATCGACTTCTACGCCATCCACAAAGGCCAGTACGACATCGGCTCGATCTTCCAGGTCGATGGCGGCATCTACGGCCGTTACAACCCGCAGGCCTTGCTGGCTTACGCGATCGGTATCGCGGTGCAGGTTCCGTTCATGAACACGCCGCTGTACGTCGGCCCGGTGTCGGCACACATCAACGGCGCGGACCTGTCCTGGCTGGTTGGCCTGCTGGTGACCTCGCCGCTGTATTTCTGGCTGGCGACCCGTGACAGTGCTTATCGTCGGCGGCTGACCTCCGGAAAGCTGGTGAACAATCTGTAAGTCATCCGTTTTGCGCTGATACACGAAGGCCCTCGAAAGTGAGGGCCTTTTTTGCGTTGGCTGGAATCGCCTATTTCGCCTTGAACGCCTCACGCCGCGCCTGTCGTTCCGCGGCGTACGCCTCTTGCGGCTGGCTGATCAGATCCTCACGGCGCAACACCTCACCGCAGTGATCGCACAACGGCCCGAGGCCGGCGCTGTGGTTGCAATTCTTGTGGGTCATGTTCACCGCCAGCCCTTCCTCCGGCGACTTGCACCAGGTCTCGCCCCAGGCGCGTAACGCAATCACCACCGGGTAAAACGCCTCGCCCTTCGCGGTGAGGTGGTACTCGTAGCGTTTCGGCCGCTCGTTGTACAAGCGGCGCTCGACCAGCCCGTCCGCCTCCAGGCTTTTCAGACGGGCGGCGACCATCTGCGGCGTACCGCCGGTCTGGGCCAGGATCTCGTCGTAGCGATGGCTGCCCATGAACAATTCGCGCAAAACCAGCACCGTCCAGCGGTCGCCGACGATCGACTCGGCCCGGGAAATCGGGCACAGCGTGTCGGGAAGACTATCGTTTACAGCCATCAGGGCTTGCCTCTTTCACAGTTACTATGATTATCATATCAACACGATGCGGGAACAAGCCCTGAGCATCGATCACTCTCATTGCCGGAGTACATCGTCATGTCGAAACCTCTCTATCCGCTCGACAGAACCGCCTACCTGCTGGTCGATCCGTACAACGATTTTCTTTCGGACGGCGGCAAGATCTTTCCGCTGATCAAGCCGATGGCCGAGCAGAACGGTCTGCTCGACAACCTGCGCAAACTCGATCGCGCCGTGCGGGCCCTGCCAATTCCGGTCGTCATCGTACCGCATCACCGCTGGGTCAAAGGCGACTACGAGAACTGGGATCACCCAACCCCGACCCAACAAAAGATCATGCACATGCACCACTTCGCGCGCGGCGAATGGGGCGGTGAATGGCACCCGGATTTCGCGCCGAAGGACGGCGACATCGTGGTTCAGGAACACTGGGGCTCCAGCGGTTTCGCCAACACCGACCTGGATTTTCGCCTGAAACAGCAAGGCATCACCCACGTGATCATCGTCGGCCTGCTGGCCAACACCTGCATCGAAGCCACCGCGCGCTATGCATCGGAACTCGGCTATCACGTCACGCTGGTGCGCGACGCCACTGCCGCGTTCAAAGAGGAAATGATGCACGCCGCCCACGAACTCAACGGCCCGACCTTCGCCCATGTCATCACCACCACAGACGAACTGATCGCCACTCTTCAGTCCCAGGGTGAAGCGAAATGAGTCTGACCGGCCACCTGCTGATCGGCGCCGCTGACGTGCACGCCACCGAGGGCACGATGAAGGCGCTGAATCCGGCAACCAATACGCTGATCGAACCGGAATTCGCCTTCGGCGGTGCGACGCAGGTCGATCAGGCGGCAACCCTCGCCGATGCGGCCTTCGACAGCTACAGCCACACCTCGCTGGCCGAACGCGCGGCGTTTCTGGAAAGCATCGCCGACAATCTCGACGCCGTCCGTGAGGAACTGGCCGCCCGTGCGGCGCTGGAAACCGGCCTGCCTCAGGCGCAGCTCGAAGGCGAAGCCGCCCGGGCCGCGACCCAGTTCCGTCAGTTCGCCGAGGTGGTGCGCAAGGGGCGCTTTCTGCAACTGGCGATCGACCCGGCGCAACCTGATCGCCAGCCGCGACCACGGATGGATCATCGCCTGCAGAAAGTCGCCATCGGCCCGGTGGCGATCTTCGGTGCGAGCAATTTTCCGATCTCCTATTCGGTGGCCGGCGGCGACACCGCATCGGCACTCGCGGCCGGTGCGACGGTGATTCTCAAGGCCCATAACGCGCATCCCGGCGCCTCGGAAATTCAGGCTCGCGCTATTCGTAAAGCGGTGCAGACGCATGGCCTGCACGAGGGTGTTTTTTCGATGGTGCGCGGTGGCGGCAATGCCATCGGTGAGGCGCTGGTCGATCATCCTTTGATTAAAGCGGTGACGTTCACCGGTTCAGAGCTGGGCGGCATGGCGCTTTATCGTCGCGCGCAGTTGCGGCCTGATCCGATTCCGGTTTTCACCGAAATGACCAGCGTCAATCCGACGTTCATTTTGCCCGCAGCGCTGTCCGCACGTGGCGGCGAAATCGGCGATGGCTTTGTCGAGCGGATGCTGGTGAATGTCGGGCAAGCCTGTCTGTGTCCGTCGATCCTGATCGCGGTCGAGGGTGAAGGTCTGCAAGCGCTGCGCAGCGCCATGATCAAGCGGGTCAGCGAAGCGCCGGCGCGCACGATGCTGACGCCGGGGATTCACGGTTCATACGTCAAGGGGCTGGTGGCAATGGAAAGCGTGGGGGCGAATCTGGTGGCGGTCGGCGCGCCGTCGGATGGCCAGTTTGAGGGCCGCTCGGCGTTGCTGGAAGTCGGTGGCCAGCACTTTCTCAACGAAACCGCGCTGGCCCATGAAGTGTTCGGCCCGGCTGCACTGCTGGTGACGGTCAGCGATGAGGAAGAGCTGCTGGCAGTTGCCCGTTCGTTCAAGGGTCAGCTCAGCGCAGCCATTCACCTTGAAGATCGCGATCTGGATCTGGCCCGGCGTCTGCTGCCGATCCTCGAACGCCGCACCGGACGCATCGTGGTCAACGCCTTCGCCCATCCGCAGGAAGTGACCTTCGCCACCGTACACGGCGGGCCGTTCCCGGCCACCTCAGACAGTCGCTTCACCTCGGTCGGCATGACGTCAATCGAGCGTTTCTTGCGGCCGGTGGCGTATCAGGGCTTTCCCGATGCGTTGCTGCCGGAGGTGTTGCGCGACGGTAATCCGCTCGACCTGCCCCGCAGCATCGACGGCCAATAAAAAATGCCCGGTTCGGCGAATCTCCGAACCGGGCAAGCTATTCAATCAAATGAGCAGGTCTTCATAGAAAGCACCGTACGGAAGCTCGGGGTGTTCGATCTGGATTTCCAGAATCCACACACCGGCATTCGGAGCCTGATCGAAGTCACCCAGATTGCCACCCCGATAAATCGCGTGAGGGAAATCGCTGACCCGGTGGCCCTTGATGTCCAGATTCAGCTTCCAGCCCATCGTCTCGGCCTGATCGGTGGCGTAACGGTACAGTTCGACACCGGTTACGCCCTTACGCCAGAAGACTTCGACCTTGTCGAAGAGGTCTTTGGAGGCCGCCGCGCAGGCAATCATCTGCGGATCGGAACCGGTGACATACGTCGCCCCGGCATCGCCTTCGTGACCTTCCCAGACCACGCCCATGTCGATGAAGAAAATGTCGTTCTCGCCCAGCACCGGATCGCCGTCGGAACGTTCCTTGAAAGTCTTCAGCGTGTTGGCGCCGAAGCGGATCAACAGCGGATGCCAGATCCGGTCCATGCCCAGTTCAACGAGGATTTCCTTGCCCCGTGCATGGGCTTCCGACTCGCGCATCCCGGGTTTGATCGCCTTGGCGATCTCGTCCACGGCCTTCCAGGTCAACTGCTGGGCGTGGCGCATGGTTTCCAGCACAAAACGCTCACCTACCGCTTCTTTTCCGCTCAGGGCTGTGGTCATCGCTGATTCCTTCTGGCTAATCGTTAGCGCTGTATAGTTTTTTATATTGCGAAACAGGACGCCTAAGATACAACCATGACACAACGTGTCAATTCTCTTCTGCGCGCACCACACCGCGCTCTTTCAGCAAGCGCACAAACATGCTCAGACTGCGCGAAACCGTGCCCCGCCGCCATACCAGCCACGTCGTCAGATAGCGGAAATCCGACGCTAGCGGCCAGACACTTACCGTCGCGCAACCGGGCATGCTCTGCAGCATGCTGCGCGGCATCAAAGCCAGGCCGGCACCCGCACTGACGCAGGCGAGCATGCCGTGATAGGACTCCATTTCAAAAATCTTGCCCGGCACCGCAGCATCGGTGCTGAACCATTTTTCGAAGTGATGGCGATAGGAGCAGTTCGAGCGGAACGCATAGATGTTCTCGCCGTTCACATCCGCAGCACGCTGGATCGGCCCGTGATGAAGCGGCGAGATGATGACCATTTCCTCTTCGAACGCCGGGATGCCTTCCAGCGCCGGGTGCAAAACAGGGCCGTCGATGAACGCGGCCGCCAGTCGCCCGGAAAGCACACCGTCGATCATCGTCCCGGACGGCCCGGTCGACAGGTCCAGATCGACTTTGGGATGTTGCTGGTTATAGGTCGCCAGCAATCCGGGAATGCGCACAGCCGCCGTGCTTTCCAGCGACCCCAGCGGGAACGCGCCCTGCGGTTCCTCGCCGGCCACCGTGGCTCGCGCTTCTTGCACCAGGTCGAGAATCCGTCGCGCGTACTCGAGAAAGCTCCAGCCGGCCGGCGACAGGCGCAAGCGGCTTTTCTCGCGAATGAACAGGTCGACGCCCAGGTCTTCCTCCAACTGCTTGATGCGGGTCGTCAGGTTCGACGGCACGCGATGGATCTGCGCCGCCGCCGCGCTGATGCTGCCGTGCTCGGCAACGGCCTTGAAGATTTCCAGTTGCACCAGATCCACAGCCATTCTCCAATCGTGAAAGAAACGCTCTTTATTATTCAGTTTCCAGAAACCAAACGCCACCCTACTCTGAGCGCATCCACTGACCTCGCAGGACGATGCCATGAGCCCGATTTCCAGCCAGACCCACGCCATCTCGATCAACCCCGCCACCGGCGAGCAGATCGGTCACTACGCCTTCGAATCCGCCGAAGCTCTCGACGCCGCGCTGACCCGCGCCGCATTCGGCTTCAACAAGTGGAAACGCAAACCGCTGCAGGATCGCTCCCGCGCCCTGACCGCCCTGGCCGGTGCGCTGCGTGACAGCAGCGAAGACATGGCGACCATGATCACCCGGGAAATGGGCAAGCCGATCGCCCAGGCCCGTGGTGAAATCGAGAAATGCGCCAAGCTCTGCGAGTGGTACGCCGAACACGGCCCGGCCATGCTCAACGCCGAAGCGACGCCGGTCGAAGGCGGCAAGGCGCGCATCGAGTACCGCCCACTCGGCCCGATCCTCGCCGTGATGCCGTGGAACTTCCCGATCTGGCAAGTGCTGCGCGGTGCAGTCCCGGCGCTGATCGCCGGCAACACCTACGTGCTCAAGCATGCGCCGAACGTGATGGGCAGCGCCTATCTGTTGCGCGACGCCTTCACCCGCGCCGGTTTTGCCGATGGCGTGTTCGAAGTGATCAACGTCACCCCGGAAGGCGTGTCCACCGCCATTGCTGACCCGCGCATTGCTGCCGTGACCCTGACCGGCAGCGTCCGCGCCGGCATGGCCATCGGCGCACAGGCCGGTGCCGCGCTGAAGAAATGCGTGCTGGAACTGGGCGGCTCCGACCCGTTCATCGTGCTCAACGACGCCGATATCGACGAAGCCGTGCAAGCCGCAGTCATCGGTCGTTACCAGAACTCTGGCCAGGTCTGCGCCGCCGCCAAACGCTTGATCATCGAAGAAGGCGTGGTCGAAGAATTCACCCGCAAATTCGTCGAAGCCACCCGCCAGTTAAAGATGGGCGATCCGTTGTCCGCCGACAACTACATCGGCCCGATGGCCCGTTTCGATCTGCGTGACGAACTGGATCAACAAGTGCGCGACACCCTGGAAGAAGGCGCCACCCTGCTGCTCGGCGGCGGCAAAGGCCAAGGGCCGGGCAACTACTACGAGCCAACCGTACTGGCCGATGTCACCGACCGCATGACTTCGTTCAAGCAGGAACTGTTCGGCCCGGTGGCCTCGATCATCACCGCCCGCGATTGCGCTCACGCCGTGGCACTGGCCAACGACAGCGAGTTCGGTCTGACTGCCACGATCTACACCGCCAACGTCGCCCTGGCCCAGCAACTGACCAGCGAACTGGAAACCGGCGGCGTGTTCATCAACGGCTACTCCGCCAGCGACCCGCGCGTGACCTTCGGCGGCGTGAAGAAAAGCGGTTTCGGCCGTGAGCTGTCGCACTTCGGCGTTCGCGAGTTCTGCAATGCGCAGACGGTGTGGCTGGATCGCCGTTGATCCGGTCGATCCGATAAACCCTGTGGGAGCGGGCTTGCCCGCGAAGAGGGAGTGTCAGTCTCCGTTTAAGGTGCCTGACACTCCGCCTTCGCGGGCAAGCCCGCTCCCACAGGTTTTGTGTCAGTCCTTGAAATCCGTGGACAGCGCCAGCTCATTCCACTCGGCCAACTCCTGCGCCACCAAGCGGTTCTTCGCTTCGATCCGCGCAATCGTGTCGCTGCCCAGCGCCAGCCGCTGCGGCGGGTTCGGTGCGTTGACCAGCGCCAGCATCGCTTCGGCAAACTTCAGCGGATCACCCGGTTGTGCATGGTTGGCCGCTTCGGCAAACGTGCGCATCTTGCCGACGGTTTCGTCGTAATCCGGCAGCACCAGTGCGGTCTTGATCAGCGATTGCTCGTCGAGGAAGTCGGTGCGGAAGAAGCCCGGTTCGACCACCGTGGCATGGATGCCCAGAGGCGCCAGTTCCTGATGCAGGGCTTCGCTGATGCCTTCCACCGCGAACTTGGTCGAGCCGTAGACGCCCCAGCCCATGTAAGCCTGATAACCGCCAATCGACGAGATATTGATGACCCGTCCGCTACGCTGGGCGCGCATATGTGGCAGCACGGCGCGGGTGACGTTGAGCAGACCGAACACGTTGGTGGCGAACAGGCGCTCGGTTTCGCTGGCGCTGGTTTCTTCAACGGCGCCCAACACGCCGAAGCCGGCATTGTTGATCAGCACGTCGATACGGCCGAAGCGCTTGATGCCTGCAGCCACCGCTTGGTGGGCTTCTTCTTCGCGGGTGACATCGAGGCGCACCGCCAGCAGGTTCGGGTGATCGCCGAGGCGGTCGGTGATGTCTTGCGGGTTGCGGGCGGTGGCAATCACCGCGTCACCGGCACGCAGGGCCTGTTCAGCGATAAGGGTGCCAAAACCACGGGAAGCTCCGGTAATGAGCCAGGTACGCATATCAACTCCTCCTGTCGGTGACCCTGGCGAGATTGCCGGGCCTTCTTGATGAGTTGAGTCGACTTTAAAGCCGTGCTACTGATGTGATAATCCCAACAAATTTGCATGACTTTGTGAAAGGCGCTCACAAATGAAAAACCCGTCCACGGCGGATCTGTCGATCTTTCTCTGCATTGCCCAGCATCTGAATTTCAGTCGTGCAGCGGTGGATCTGGGCCTGACACCGTCGGCCCTGAGCCATTCATTGCGAGCGCTGGAAAATCGCCTCGGCGTGCGCCTGTTCAATCGCACCACCCGCAGCGTCGCCCTGACCGAAGCTGGCGAACGGCTGTATGCGCGGCTGAAACCGGCGTTTCGCGACATCGACGACGCCCTCGAAGACCTCAACCACTTTCGCGACAAACCTTCCGGTAACCTGCGCATCACTGCCGGGCGCCAAGCGTGCGAACTGGTGCTGCTGCCGATTGCCGGGGCGTTCCTGCAAGCCTATCCGGACATCCGCCTGGAAGTGGTCGAAAGCGACGCGCTGCTGGATATCGTCGCCGGCGGTTTTGATGCCGGGGTGCGGTTCGGCAATCGGCTGGAGGCGGACATGGTGTCACTACCGATCGGCCCGACCCTGCGTTCGGTGGTGGTCGCTTCACCGGCGTTTCTGGAGCGGCACACCGCGCCGCAAAAACCGGAGGATCTGCACGCCCTGCCCTGCATCCGTCACCGGTTTCCCAGCGGCGCGCTGTACCGCTGGGAATTCGAACGCGGTGGCATCGTTCAGGAAATCGAGGTCAACGGCCCGCTGACCCTGGGCGATGTCAGCCTGATGATCGGCCCCGCATTGCAGGGCTTGGGTCTGGCCTATGTGTTCGAGGACATGGCCCGGGAACACCTGGCGAGTGGGCGGCTGGTACAGGTGCTGGCGGACTGGTGCCCGTACTATCCCGGCCTCCATCTGTACTACCCGAGCCGACGCCACGTACCGGCGCCGCTCAAGGCGTTTATCGATTTCGCCCGCAATGCCCGCGAAGGCAAAACGGGCTAAGCCGTTCTAGAGATACTTCAACCAGGCAATGTCGCGGCGCCGGGCCTTCAATCCCGAGAACCAGCGCACGGCCGGGAACAACGCGACCGCCAGCACCACCGCCGCCAGCCACACCGCCGTCACCGACGAGAAACCGAAATAGGTGCCCTGATTGAGCCCGAACAGCGCCACGCCAATCAGGTACAGCACCTTCAGCGCATACAGGTGCAGCAGGTAGAAAAACATCGGCGCCGAACCGAACACGGTCAGCCAGCGAATCCAGCGCCGATCCTGCGCACGCTCGAACACCAGCAACAGCAGCAGCCCGACACTCACCGTCAGCGCGATGAACAACAGCGACGGCGGGTATTTGGTGATGTTGAAAAAGCTCATCAGGGTTTGCAGACCGCTGTCCCCGAAGGCCCAGGGTTTCTCGCCGTAACCGTTGACCAACCGCAGTGCCACAAAGCCCAGCAGCCCGGCGACACCACCGATCAACAAACGGCGCTGGCGCACGCCGGCATCGGCTGCGCGAGCGAACCACGGCCCCAGCGCGTAACCCAACCCGATCACGCCGATCCACGGCAACAACGGATACGAGGTGCGCAGGCGCAAAGTCTCGCCGGCCTCGATCCAGCCGCGGTCATGCAGGATTGCCCACGGCACGTGCAGCGCCGACTCGGCTCCGAAATGCAGTCCGTCGAGCAGGTTGTGCCCGGCGATGATCGCAACGCTCAACGTCAGCAGCAGCCAGCGTGGCAGCCAGACCAGCAGCGACAGCGCGATCATGCTCAGGCCGATCGCCCAGATCACTTGCAGGTAGATCACGGTCGGTGGCAGCTGGAACGTCCAGGCGAAATTCACCAGGGTGAATTCGAGCGCCACCAGAAACAAACCGCGCTTGAACAGAAATGCACTGACGTCAGCCTTGCCGTCGTACTTCTCGCCGAACAGCCACGCCGACAACCCGGTCAGCAGCACGAACACCGGCGCGCACAGATGCGCCAAGGTACGGCTGAAGAACAGCGCCGGCTCCGTGCTGGCGATGTCCATCGGGTCGCTGACCTGTCGATGCAGCAGAAAGGTTTCGCGCACGTGATCCAGCAACATGAACAGAATGACCAGGCCACGCAGCGCATCAATGGACAGCAACCGGCCAGTCGCCAAGGGGGCAGAACGGGGAACCGCAATCGTCATGGAGGTATCGCAATCGAAAGGTTGATCGATGCGACCGCCCGAAAGCGGTCGCATAATTTGCGTTACCTTATAACATGAAAAGCCGATCCAATCGCTAGCGATTCTCAAACGGCGATCACGCTGTGCGCAGGGTTTCCAGCACGACCTGCAACGGATGGCGCAGCTGTTGATCGGCCTGGCGCTTGACCTGACTGCGGCAGGAATACCCGGTGGCCAGCGCTTCGCCCTTCTCCGCCGGTGCCTCGATCTGCTTCGCCCAGGATTGCTCATAGATCACCGCCGAGGTCTCGCGATTGCGCGCTTCGTGTCCGTAAGTGCCGGACATGCCGCAGCAACCGGTGGCCTGGGTCGCCAGCTTCAGGCCGACACGCTCGAACACCTGCTCCCATTGCCGGGTGGCGGCCGGAGCGTTGGTTTTTTCGGTGCAGTGCGCCAGCAGGCGGAAAGTGTCGTCGCGGCGCTGATCGGCCTGCTCCGGCATGACCTTGAGCAACCACTCCTGCACCAGTGCCACCTCCGGGCATTTCTCCATCCCCGGCACTTTCAGATATTCCTGGCGATAGACCAGGGTCATGGCCGGATCGAGCCCCACCAACGGCACGCCGATCTCGGCCAGCGCGCGCAACTGCCCGGCATTGCGCAACGCCGCGCGATTGAACGCCGAGAGGAAGCCCTGCACGTGCAGCGGCTTGCCGTTGGCACTGAACGGCGCCAGATAAACCTGATAACCGAGGCGCGAAATCAGCTCGATCAGATCCGCCAGCAGCGGTGCTTCGAAGTAACGGGTGAACGCATCCTGCACCAGCACCACGCTGCGTTCACGTTGTGCCTGGGTCAGCGCCGAAAGTACCTCGACCGACGCCGGCTGAACCTGCCAGCGGCGCATCGCCGCGTGGAAATCGAAACGGCTGAGCAACGGCACATCGACCATGCCACCAAGGCGCTCGATCAAGCGACGGCTGAACGAGGCGCCCATCAAGCCGTTATAGAGAAACGGAATCCGCGCCATGTACGGAATCGTGTACTCCAGCGAGGCAATCAGATAATCCCGCGCCGGCCGCAGATAGCGGGTGTGATACAGCTCGAGAAACCGCGAACGGAAGTCCGGCACGTTGACCTTCACCGGGCACTGCCCCGCACAGGACTTGCACGCCAGGCACCCGGCCATGGCGTCGTACACCTCGTGGGAGAAGTCCTGTTCCTGCGCACGGCTGTTGCGCCAGCGCTGCAGCAATGTGCTGAAAAACGGCGGACGGCGGCTGGCATCGGCCAACACATCAACACCCGCCTCGCCCTGCAAACGCAGCCATTCGCGAATCAGCGAAGCGCGGCCCTTGGGCGATTGCGCGCGCTGGCGGGTGGCTTTCCACGACGGGCACATCGCATCGTCGGGATCAAAGTTGTAGCAGGCGCCGTTGCCGTTGCAGTGCATGGCCGCGCCGTAGTCCTGCCAGACTTTTTCGTCGATCTGCCGGTCGAGTTCGCCGCGCAGGGTCACTTCGTCGATCTTCAACAACGCCGCGCCGGGAATGTTCGGCGTGGCGATCTTGCCGGGGTTGAACTGGTTGAACGGATCGAACGCCGCCTTCAAGGCTTGTAGCGCCGGGTACAACTCGCCGAAAAAGGCCGGCGCGTATTCCGAACGCAGGCCTTTGCCGTGCTCGCCCCACAGCAGGCCGCCGTAACGCTGGGTCAACGCGGCGACGCCGTCCGACACCGGGCGCACCAGTGCGGCTTGTTGCGGATCCTTCATGTCGAGAATCGGCCGCACGTGCAGCACGCCGGCATCGACGTGGCCGAACATGCCGTACTGCAATTGGTGGCTGTCGAGCAGGTCGCGCAGTTCGGCGATGTACTCGGCCAGGTGCTGCGGCGGCACAGCGGTGTCTTCGACAAACGGCTGAGGTCGCGCTTCACCGGCGACGTTGCCGAGCAGACCCACCGCGCGTTTGCGCATAACGTAGACGCGATTCACCGCCGCATGCCCGACAGCTAGCGTGTGGCCCAAGCGCTCGACGGTGGCGTCGGTGCCCAGGTGCTGGACGAAGGCCTCGACCCGACCTTGCAGCTCCTCGGGATCGTCACCGCAAAACTCAACCAGGTTGATCCCCAGCGTCGGCCGCTCGGCGCTTTCCGGGAAGTATGCGGCGACGCCATGCCAGACGATGTCCTGCATCGCCAGCAACAGCACTTTGGAGTCGACGGTTTCGATCGACAATGGCTTGAGCGCCATCAGCGCCCGGGCATCGCGCAAGGCATCCATGAAGCCGGCGTAGCGAATGTTCACCAGCATCGTGTGCTTGGGGATCGGCAATACGTTGAGCTTGGCCTCGACCACAAACCCCAACGAACCTTCAGCGCCGCACAGCACGCTGTTGAGGTTGAAACGATTGTCGGCCTCGCGCAGGTGCGCCAGGTCGTAGCCGGTCAGGCAGCGGTTGAGGTCGGGGAAGGTTTCCCGGATCAGCTCGCCCTGCTCATCGATGATCTGCCGCGCGCAGCGATACACCTCGCCGGCCCGGCCCTCGCGGGCGCATTCCGCTGCCAGTTCGCTTTCTTCCAGCGGGCGGCCGTGCAAACGCTCCCCACCGCGCAGGACCATGTGCAGCTCCAGCACGTGGTCGCGGGTCTTGCCGTAAGTGCAGCTGCCCTGGCCGCTGGCGTCGGTGTTGATCATGCCGCCGACGGTCGCACGGTTCGAAGTCGACAGTTCCGGGGCGAAAAACAGCCCGGCGGATTTCAGTGCTGCGTTCAGTTGATCCTTCACCACGCCGGCCTGCACCCGCACCCAACGCTGTTCAACGTTGATTTCGAGGATGCGGTTCATGTGCCGCGACAGGTCGACGACGATGCCGTCGGTCAACGACTGGCCGTTGGTGCCGGTGCCGCCGCCGCGAGGCGTGATCACCACTTTCTGGTAGGCCGGCTCGGCGATCAGACGCGCCAGCAGCGCTACGTCGTCGGCGTCACGCGGGAATACCGCCGCTTGCGGCAAGCGCTGATAGATCGAGTTGTCGGTGGCCAGCACCACGCGGCTGGCGTAGTCGGCACTGATTTCGCCGCGAAAACCGCTGGTTTCAAGGGCTTTGAGAAACTGTTGGTAATCGGTGTTCAGCGCGGTGGAAGGCGACAGCTGGGCAATCATCGGGAGGGCAATCTCGGTCAAAAACGGGCCGTGTGGCGGTGAACAGTTGTGCGCAATGAATGATTGCGTCACGCTCCCGCCATCTCATAGGCCTTATGTTCATTGCAGATCGATGCCGGGACAACCGTAAAATCGACCCGCAATCCATGACTAAAACGAATGAATCCGCGAACCCTCACTCCCTCGATGTCGTTGCTGCTGGCGTTTGAAGCCGCCGCGCGCCATGAAAGCTACACCCGCGCCGCCCACGAACTGTCGCTGACCCAGAGCGCCGTCAGCCGGCAGGTGCAGATTCTGGAAAAGATGCTCGGCATGCGCCTGTTCAGTCGCGAAGGCCGGCGGGTGATCCTTACCGACGTCGGGCGCATGTACCAACGCGAACTGTCCGAAGCCCTCGGCCAGATTCGCAGCGCGACGTTGCAGGCCATGGCGTTTGGCTCGGGCATCCACAGTTTGCGCCTGGCGACCCTGCCGACCTTCGGCTCGAAATGGCTGCTGCCGCGCTTGAAGGATTTCTACACCGCGCACCCGGGCATGACGGTGCACCTGCATTCACGCATCGAAACCATTGACTTCGACGCCAGCGAAATCGACGCGGCGATTTGCGTCGGTGGCGGTGACTGGCCGGGGCTGACCGCCCACCGCCTGCACACCGAAGAACTGGTGGTGATCGCCAGCACGCAGCTGTCCGATGCCGAACGCCTGGCTGCCGACAAGGATATCGCCGGGCAACTGCTGCTCAACGTCAGCAGCAATGCTCAGGCCTGGTCCGAGTGGTTCAGTCATCACGCCCTGCCCCATCGCAGCATGCGCATCGGGCCGAGTTTTGAGATGACCTCGCACTTGATCCAGGCGGTGCGCGCCAATATTGGCATCGGCCTGGTGCCGAGAATTCTGGTGGAGGATGAGTTGCACAACGGCGAGCTGCTGCAACTGGGCGAACCGATCAGCAGCCGGCGCAGCTATTACCTGGTGTACCCGGCGCGCAATGAGTCGCTGGCGTCGCTGAAGGCGTTTCGCGACTGGCTGATGCGTACGCTCTGAGTTTCTACATCGCCAGATCATTGGCATCGCGAGCAGGCTCGCTCCCACAGAGACAAGTATTCCAATGTGGGAGCGAGCCTGCTCGCGATGGCGCCAGGCCGGTGAACTCAGAACCGCGGTTTCACCGCTTTCCAGTCAGGTTTGTAGCGCTGCATCTGCCGCACATCATCGCGCTGGCGAATGCCGCAGGTCAGGTACTGATCGTGCAGCTTGCCCAGTTGATCGTGATCCAGTTCCAACCCCAAGCCCGGTGCACGAGTGATCTTCACGCAGCCGTCGACGATCGGCAGTTTGCCGCCCTTGATCACCTCTTCATCCGGTTCCTGCCACGGGTAATGGGTGTCGCACGCGTAGTCCAGATTCGGCACTGCAGCCGCCACGTGCGCCATCGCCATCAGGCTGATGCCCAGGTGTGAGTTGGAATGCATCGACACGCCGAGGCCGAAGGTGTCGCACATTTTCGCCAGGGTCTGGGTGTCGCGCAGGCCGCCCCAGTAATGGTGATCGGCGAGGACAATCTGCACGCTGTTCAAAGCTACGCTGCGGCGGAACTCGTCGAAATCGGTGACCACCATGTTGGTCGCCAGCGGCAACCCGGTACGGTTGTGCAACTCGGCCATCCCTTCGAGGCCTGGGGTCGGATCCTCGTAATACTGCAGATCATCACCCAGCAACTCGGCCATGCGGATCGAGGTTTCCAGCGACCAGTTGCCGTTGGGATCGATGCGCAGCGGATAACCGGGAAAGGCCTTTTTCAGCGCCTTGATGCACGCCACTTCATGCTCCGGGGGCAGCGTGCCGGCCTTGAGCTTGATGCTCTTGAAACCGTAAGCCTCGATCATCCGCGCGGCCTGGGCGACGATCTGCTCTTCGTTCAGCGCCTCGCCCCAGTTGTCCGGTTTGTACGGTGAATCGACGTGCTGCGCATACTTGAAAAACAGGTAGGCACTGAACGGCACTTCATCGCGCACCGCACCGCCCAGCAGATCCACCAAAGGCACATTCAGGTAGCGGGCCTGCAAGTCGAGAAACGCCACTTCGAATGCCGAATACGCATTGCTCACGGCCTTGCTGGCGTGAGAACCGGGCGCCAGCTCGGCACCGGCCAGACTGGCCGGTTTGTTGGCGGCGACCGTGGCCTGAACGATCCGACGCAACTGATTGAGGTTGAACGGATCGAGGCCGATCAACTGCGACTGCAACTGTTGCTGGATCGCCAGCGCCGGCGTATCGCCATAGCTTTCGCCGAGGCCGATGTAGCCGTTGTCGCTCTCGATCTCGATGATCGAACGCAGGGCAAACGGTTCGTGGATGCCACTGGCATTGAGCAGCGGCGGATCACGGAAAGCAATCGGAGTGACGGTGACACGAGTGATTTTCAAAATGACGCTCCTGTTGAGTCGGAATCAGTGGCTCGCCACCGGGCTGGCCGTCGGCGCAACGGCGGTTTCGGGTTCAGGCTTTGCCGGGGTTTTGCCTTTGGCGCCGGGCGCCATGCGGGCGAAGAAAATCACTACCGCCGCTACCAGCGAAGTCGCGGCCAAGCCATACAGACCGCCCTCGATAGAGCCGGTGGTCTGTTCCAGAAAACCGAACGCGGTCGGCGCAACGAAGCCGCCGAGGTTGCCGATGGAGTTGATCAGCGCGATCACCGCCGCCGCGATACGCGCATCCAGATAGCTTTGCGGAATCGGCCAGAACAGTGCCGAAGCCGCCTTGAAACCGATGGCCGCAAAACAGATAGCGACGAAGGCGAAAATCGGCCCGCCAGTGGTGGACATGAACATGCCGAACGCGGCGATCACCAGAGTGAGCGCGACCCACGCCTGCTGGAATTTCCACTTGCCGGCCAGCGCCGCAAAGCCGTACATCGCGACGATGGAAATGATCCACGGCACCGAGTTGAGCAGCCCGACCTGGAAGTCGCCAAGGTTGCCCATTTTCTTGATCATGCTCGGCAGCCAGAAGGTGGCGCCGTAAATGGTCAGGGCGATGGAAAAGTAGATGAAGCAGAACAGCGCGATCTGCCGGTCCGCCAGCAGTTTGAACATCGAAGGTTTGGCGACGTGGGTCGCTTCGCGGGCACGTTGTTCTTCGGCGATTGCCGTCACCAGCGCTTCACGCTCCTCCTCGCTCAGCCACTTGGCCTGGCGCGGATGGGATTGCAGCCAGAACCAGACAAACCCGCAGAGCACCACCGACGCGGCGCCTTCGATCAGGAACATCCACTGCCAGCCGTGCATGCCCAGACCGCTGATGTGCAACAGCGCGCCGGACACCGGGCCGGAAATCACCGAAGCAATCGCCGAGCCGCTGAGAAACACCGCCATGGTCTTGCCGCGCTCCGAGGCTGGCAGCCATTGGGTGAAGTAATAAATGATCCCCGGAAAAAAACCGGCCTCGGCTGCGCCCAGGATGAAGCGCAACACGTAGAAACTGGTTTCACCCTTGACGAACGCCATGGCCATCGCCGCGGCGCCCCAGGTGAACATGATCCGCGTCAGCCAGGCGCGAGCGCCGTAGCGTTGCAGGAGCATGTTGGACGGCACTTCAAACAAGGCGTAACCGATGAAAAACAGACCGGCACCAAGGCCGTAGGCAGCAGCGCCGATACCCAGATCGGTTTCCAGATGACTGCGCACGAAGCCGATGTTGACCCGGTCGATGTAGTTGACGATGAACATCACCACGAACAACGGCAGCACATGGCGCTTGACCTTGGCGGCGGCGCGGGCGAGTACCGTGATGTCCGGCGGACTCTGGAGGGTATTCAAGGGGCGACTCCCGATCTTTGTTTTTGTAGGGATAGCGGTGGCCTTTGAGGCGTAGAGCGATCATGGACGGGGCAATTGATCCCGTCTAATCTAACTTGGCATTCGATTGATACCTGGATTAGATCAATGTTCGAACTCACCCAACTGCGCTGCTTCACCACCGTCGCCACCGAGCTCAACTTCCGGCGTGCCGCCGAGCGGTTGAACATGACCCAGCCGCCATTGAGCCGGCAGATCCAGTTGCTGGAACATCACCTGGGTGTCGAACTGTTTACCCGCAGTACGCGCAGTGTGGCGCTCACCGCTGCCGGCCGCGCATTCTTCATCGAGGCGCAAAACCTGCTCGAACGCGCGCAACAGGCCGCCGTCACCGCCCGACGTTTTGCCGAGGGTGATATCGGTTCGGTGAACATCAGTTTTGTCGGTAGCGCGGTATACGAGTTTCTGCCCAAGGTTATCGCCGAGGCGCGCCTCAAGCAGCCGCAGGTGAAGATCGACCTGACCGAAATGAACACCTATCAGCAACACGAAGCCCTGCGCGCCCGACGCATCGACCTGGGCATCGTCCGCGCGCCGTTGCTGGAACCGGGCTACGCCACCGAATGCCTGGTGCGCGAGCCGTTTGTGCTGGCGGTGCCGAGTGGTCATCGGCTGGCCGAGGCTGACGACGTTTCAGTGAAGGACCTGGATGGGCAGCCGTTCCTGATGTATTCCCACGCGGCCTATCCGCCGTTCAACGAACTGCTCACCGGTATGCTGCGCTCGGCTCGGGTCGCTCCGGATTACGTGCAGTGGCTGGGGTCTTCGCTGACGATTCTGGCGCTGGTGAATGCAGGCATGGGCCTGGCGCTGGTGCCGCGTTGCGCGACCAGTGTGGTGTTCAGGAATGTGGTGTTTCGCGAGATCGATCTGGGCGAAGGGGTGCAGAGCGAACTGCATCTGATCTGGCGGGAGAACAATGACAACCCGGCGTTTGCGATGTTGCTGGAGGGCATTCGCCGGGCGGTGAAGGATGGATGGGGTTAGTAGCGGGCTTGCGGTGATGGGGGGTACTTCAGCGGTGGAGGGGCCTTTGGGCCCGTGATCAATGGTTTCTCCAACAGCTTCCCGTCGGGCCCAACGAAAAGTCGCTCCAGATGTTGTGGCATTGGTTGCGGTGCTCTTGCGGTCATGATGAACCCTCTGATGCCGGGCTGAATTCAACCCATTTAACCTTCGCGGAATCTATCAGCAAAAATTCGGCGCCAATAGGATCCAATTTGCCATCTTCGTTGAGCCAGCGTGGAAACCTCATCAAAAACTGCCCGGTGTTCGACTCCGGCGGCCACTCGACTGGCCAGCCTAGAACGCGCCTTTCATCCTCCAGATGAAGGGTGATGAATCGGTCATATTGAGCAAAAGCGCAGAACCATTCACTGGGATAGGAAGATTGTTTCGTTACGTTTCTACTGCGCAACCACCTATGCAATTTGCCATTGATTGCCAGACAGCAAGCCATCAACCCAAGCAACAACGAAGCAGATAATGCCCAGCACGCTTCAGCCTTCGCATCCCACTTCCCTACAGAAAACCCCTTCTCCCCCACCCACACAC
>NZ_JAIHBA010000056.1:0-22217 GCF_019718735.1 Pseudomonas sp. RIT778
AACTTCAAAGAGGGTGCATTCAATGTCCCAAGAATTCGATTACATCATCGTCGGTGCCGGCTCTGCCGGTAACACTCTGGCGACCCGTCTGACTGAAGACGAAGGCGTCACCGTCCTGCTGCTCGAAGCCGGTGGCCCGGACTACCGTTTCGACTTCCGCACGCAAATGCCGGCCGCCCTGGCATTCCCGCTGCAAGGCCGTCGCTACAACTGGGCGTACGAAACCGATCCGGAGCCACACATGGACGGTCGCCGGATGGAATGCGGTCGCGGCAAGGGCCTCGGCGGTTCATCGCTGATCAACGGCATGTGCTACATCCGTGGCAACGCGATGGACTACGACGGCTGGGCGAAACTGCCAGGCCTGGAAGACTGGACCTACCTCGACTGCCTGCCGTACTTCCGTAAAGCGGAAACCCGCGACATCGGCCCGAACGACTACCACGGCGGCGAAGGCCCGGTCAGCGTGACCACGCCGAAAGCGGGCAACAACCCACTGTTCCACGCCATGGTTGAAGCTGGCGTACAGGCCGGTTACCCGCGCACCGAAGACCTGAACGGCTACCAGCAGGAAGGCTTCGGCCCGATGGACCGCACCGTGACGCCGAACGGCCGTCGTGCTTCGACCGCCCGTGGTTACCTGGACGTGGCCAAGAAGCGTTCGACCCTGACCATCGTCACTCACGCCCTGACCGACAAGGTTCTGTTCGAAGGCAAGCGTGCCGTTGGCGTGCGTTACCTGGTCGGCGCCGCTGAAGAGCGCGTCGAAGCCCGTGCCCGCAAAGAAGTCATCGTCTGCTCCGGCGCGATCGCTTCGCCGCAACTGCTGCAACGCTCCGGCGTCGGCCCGGCAAAACTGCTGGAAAGCCTCGACATCCCGGTCGTTCACGATCTGCCGGGCGTCGGCGAAAACCTGCAGGATCACCTCGAGCTGTACCTGCAATACGCTTGCACCCAACCGGTCTCGCTGTACCCGTCGCTGCTCTGGTACAACCAGCCAGCCATCGGTGCCGAGTGGCTGTTCAACGGCACCGGCATCGGCGCCAGCAACCAGTTCGAAGCCGGCGGTTTCATCCGTACTCGCGAAGAGTTCGAATGGCCGAACATCCAGTACCACTTCCTGCCGGTGGCGATTAACTACAACGGCAGCAACGGTGTGAAAGAGCACGGCTTCCAGGCGCACATGGGTTCCATGCGTTCGCCGAGCCGCGGTCGCATCCAGGTCAAATCCAAGGATCCGCGCCAGCACCCGAGCATCCTGTTCAACTACATGGCCACCGAGCAGGACTGGCAGGAATTCCGCGACGGCATCCGCCTGACCCGTGAAATCATGCAACAGCCTGCACTGGACGCTTTCCGTGGCCGCGAAATCAGCCCGGGCATCGAAGTGCAAACCGATGAGCAGCTGGACAAGTTCATCCGCGAGCACGCCGAAACCGCGTTCCACCCGTCCTGCTCGTGCAAGATGGGCACCGACGACATGGCCGTAGTGGATGGCGAAGGCCGCGTGCACGGCATGCAGGGTCTGCGTGTGGTCGATGCTTCGATCATGCCGATCATCACCACCGGCAACCTGAACGCGCCGACGATCATGATGGCCGAGAAAATCGCCGACAAGATCCGTGGCCGTCAGCCGCTGCCGCGCAGCAAGGCGCCGTACTATGTCGCTGGCGATGCGCCGGTGAAAGGCAAGGCGCTGCGTGATGTGAGTGCTGTTGCTCAGTAATTCAGCTACACCGCATCAAGGCTAATCGCGAGCAGGCTCGCTCCCACATTTGGAATGCATTTCAACTGTGGGAGCGAGCCTGCTCGCGATGAGGCCCTACCGATCACCACCTATCTCCCTGCTTCCTACAGTAAATCCCCCTACACCCCCTCTTCACTTGATCCTACCCCCTCGCAGGCCTACTCTAGTCCTCGCCCAATCGTTTCACCCCCTCCCCGCCGAATCCGCTTCGCCGTTTCTCCCATAACAAGGAGGTTTCCCTGATGTTCGATTTCCACCCCCAGCTCAAGCAGCGCTTCGCTGCCTTGCGCACGGGCGCCGAGTTTTTTTCCTTGCGGTATGTCCGCGAGTCCGGCCAGTACCTGTCGGTGCGCAAGAACGTCGCCGAACCGCCGAGCCTGAGCCGCGACGAAGGCGCGATGCTCACCGTTCGCATCAACGGCGTCGAAGCCTACGCCGCGACCAATGACCTGTCGCAACAAGGCCTGCAAGCCGCCCTTGAGCGTGCCGAGCAACAGGCCCGGCGGATCAAGCCCCACGCCCTGCTCGACCTGAGCCAGCAGCCGGTGTCCAGCGACCGCGCCGACTACTTTTCACCCAATCTCGAACAACCCTTTCCGTCCCTGAGCGAATGCTTCGAGCTGCTCGGCGCGGAATCCGCCTCGGTGCCAAAGGATGAGCGCCTGGTGAATTGGGAAGTGAGCATCGGCATCACCCACGTCGAACAGATCTACCTGAGCAGCGCCGGCGCCGAATTGCGACAGGCCCAGCGCTTCGTCTACCCGGGCCTCGACGTCACCGCGTACGACGGCAACGACAGCCAGACCCGCAGCCTCGGCCGTGAGAACTTCGGCCAACAGGGCGGCGCAGACGTGATCAGCCGCTGCGGTTTGATCGGTGCCGGCCCGCAAGTCGCCGATCAGGCGCTGCAACTGCTGCTCGCGCCGAACACCCCGCAAGGCCCGCGCGACCTGCTGCTGATGCCTGACCAGATGATGTTGCAGATCCACGAATCCATCGGCCACCCGCTGGAGCTCGACCGGATCCTCGGCGACGAGCGCAACTACGCCGGCACCAGTTTTGTCAAAGCCTCGGATTTCGGCAGCCTGCAATACGGCTCGAAACTGCTCAACGTGACGTTCGATCCGGGCATTCCCGAAGAACTGGCGAGTTACGGTCACGATGACGACGGTTCCAAAGCCAGCAAACAATTCCTGATTCGCGAAGGTCTGCTGGTCCGTCCGTTGGGCGGTGCACTGTCGCAGTTCCGCGCGGGTCTGGACGGCGTCGCCAACAGCCGCGCCTGCGGCTGGAACCGCCCACCGATCGACCGCATGGCCAACCTCAACATCGAGCCGGGCGACCAGCCGCTGGAACAACTGATCGGCGGCATCGAAAACGGCATCCTGATGAGCACCAACCGCTCATGGTCGATCGACGATGCCCGCAACAAATTCCAGTTCGGCTGCGAATGGGGCCAGTTGATTGAAAACGGCGAACTCAAGGGCGTGGTGAAAAACCCGAACTACCGGGGCATTTCCGCGCACTTCTGGAAGAGCCTGCGCGCCGTCGGTAACGCCGGCACCACTCAGGTGCTGGGCACGCCGAACTGCGGCAAGGGCGAACCGAACCAGGTGATCCGCGTCGGCCATGCGTCGCCGGCCTGCGTGTTCAGCAATGTTGATGTGTTTGGGGGAGACGCATGATGAGTATTTCCAAGAACCCGTCCGAGGCGTTCAAGGTGCTGGTCAACTGGCTGCGCGATGCGGTGCGCGAGCCGGAACAGTTCACCCTGAGTTACGACGCCGAATCGTCGGCCTTCGTCCGTTTCAACCACGCCAAGGTGCGTCAGGCCGGGCAAGTGCAGCAAGCCGGTATCGGCCTGAAACTGATCGACGACGGTCGCCATGCCGACCTGCACATCACCCTGTCCGGCGAGCAGGCCACCGACCTGCAACGTCTCGCCGAAGGTTTGCAGCAACTGCGCGAAACCCTGCCGCTGCTGCCACAGGATCCGTACCTGTTGCTCAACCACAACGGCTGGCAGAGCAAGAATGTGCAGGAACATCCGCTCCCGGACACCGAACAAGTGGTGGCTGAAATCGCCCAGGCGGCCGAAGGTCTGGATCTGGTCGGCTTCTACGCTGCCGGCCCGATCAGCCGTGGCTTCGCCAGTTCTTCCGGCGCATTCGGCTGGCATCAGGCCAACAGTTTCAACTTCGACTTCAGCCTGTTCCACGAGAACGGCGAAGCGGTGAAGGCCAGCTACGCCGGGCATGACTGGAACAGCGAAGACTTCGCCAAACGCATCCAGCAGGCCCGCGAACAACTCGAGTTTCTCGGTCGCCCGCTGCGCACCCTGCCGCCCGGCCAATACCGCGCCTATCTGGCGCCCGCAGCGCTGGAAGAAATCATGGGTATGCTGTGCTGGGGCGGTTTCTCGGCGCAGTCGATTGCCAGCAAAAGCAGCCCGCTGCAGAAGCTGTATGCCGGCGATCAGACGTTCAGTCCGCTGGTGTCCCTCGACGAGAAAGTCAGCGACTCGCTGAGCCCGGCGTTCTCCGGCGAAGGTTACCCGCGCAGCGATCTGCGGTTGATCATCGAAGGCAAGGCAGGTGATCAGTTGGTGAGTTCGCGCAGTGCTGCCGAATATGGTCTGACGGCCAACGGTGCCGGCGGTGGCGAATCGCCGAGCGCGCTGAACATGGGCGCAGGTGATCTGCCGCAGGCCGAAATCCTCAAGCAGTTGGGCACCGGTCTGTACATCAGCAACCTGTGGTACCTGAACTTCTCCGATCAACCGGCGGCGCGACTGACCGGCATGACCCGGTTTGCCACGTTCTGGGTCGAGAATGGCGAGATTCAGGCGCCGGTCAGCACCATGCGTTTCGACGACAGCGCCTACAGCCTGCTCGGTTCGCAGCTTGAAGCGTTGACCGCCGAGCGGGAGTTGCTGCTGTCGGCGAGCACTTACAGCCAGCGCAATACCTCTTCGGCGCTGCTGCCGGGGGCGCTGGTGAGCCGATTGACCCTGACGCTGTGAAACCCTGTGGGAGCGAGCTTGCTCGCGAAGAGGCCATTTCATTCAACATTGATGTCGACTGATTTACCGCTTTCGCGAGCAAGCTCGCTCCCACATTGACCGTGCTCGACCATGGATATGCATTAACCCCAACCACAAGAGGTTCCATGCCCAACCGCCCGCCTCTCGACGCCATCACCGCCCGCTGGTTGCCGTGGGTCGTCGCCATCGCTTTCTTCATGCAGTCCCTCGACGGGACCATCCTCAACACCGCCCTGCCGGCCATGGCCAGGGACCTGGCCGAAGACCCGCTGCGCATGCAGGGCGTGATCATCGCCTACATGCTCACCGTGGCCCTGCTGATTCCGGCCTCAGGCTGGATCGCCGACCGCTTCGGCACCAAGAAAATCTTCTTCGGCGCGATCCTGCTGTTCAGCCTGGGCTCGCTGCTGTGCGCCTTGTCGAGCAGCCTGAGCATGCTGATCGGCGCGCGCGTGATCCAGGGCCTCGGCGGTGCACTGATGCTGCCGGTGGGGCGCCTCGTGGTGCTGCGCGCCTATCCGCGTTCGGAACTGGTGCGGATCATGGGCTTCATCACCATTCCCGGCCTGCTCGGCCCGCTGATCGGCCCGACCATGGGCGGCTGGATGGTCGAATACCTGACGTGGCACTGGATCTTCCTGATCAACCTGCCGGTCGGCGTCATCGGTTGCTACGCGGTGTGGAAATTCATCCCCGACCTGCGCGGCACCGAGCGCACGCGGTTCGATAGCCTTGGTTTCCTGCTGTTCGGCGCGGCGATGGTGCTAATCACTATCGCCATGGAAGGCCTCGGCGAACTGCACCTGCCGCACCTGCGGGTGATGCTATTGCTGTTCGGCGGTATGGCGTGTCTGGCGGCGTACTGGTTGCGCGCCGGGCACATTGAAAACCCGCTGTTCGCGCCGTCGCTGTTCAAGACCCGCACCTTCGCGGTCGGCATTCTCGGCAACCTTTTCGCCCGGCTTGGCAGCGGCGCCCTGCCGTTTCTGGTGCCGTTGCTGCTGCAAGTGGCGCTGGGGTATTCGCCGTCCCAGGCGGGGATGAGCATGCTGCCGCTGGCCGCTGCCGCAATGGTCGCCAAGTGGGGCGCGCGGCCGCTGATCGAGCGTCTGGGCTATCGCATCGTGCTGACCGGCAACACCCTGTTTCTGGGGATCATGCTGGCGAGCATGGGGCTGGTCAGCGAGCAGACGCCGTACTGGCTGCTGCTGTGCCTGCTGGCGGTTCTCGGGGCGATCAACTCGCTGCAATTCACCGCGATGAACACCGTGACCCTGATCGACCTCGACGACGCCAGCGCCAGCAGCGGCAACAGCCTGCTGTCGGTGGTGGCGCAGTTGTCGCTGAGCCTTGGTGTGGCGTGCGCCGGGGCGTTGCTCGGCGGCTTTACGGCAGAGATCGGCAACGACGGCGTTGAGACCGTGTTGGGCGCGTTTCAACTCACGTTCGTGACCGTTGGGATCATGGCGATGCTCGCTGCGACCATTTTTTCTCAACTTTCAAAGAATGACGGACGGCGCGTCAGAGGTCCGGAACAGCACATCGAGTCTTAGTTTCCGGACGATAAGTGCCTGCGCTCGTCCATGCTGCGTTGAAAACAGGCTCGAAATGCTCATTGGCTAAAGCCAACTCCGCTTTCTCGCCTGTTTTCGCCTTGCCTGGCCTTCGCTCGGCAACTTCTCGTCCGGAAACTGCGGGCTAATGGCCACCGGGCTGGTACACTGCGCGACATTTTGTTTTGCAGGCCAGTCCCGTGACCACCATCGCCACCGCTTTTAATACTTTGCCGCTGTCCGCCGCCATGCTGGCTAACCTCGACTCCCTCGGTTATGCCCAGATGACGCCGATCCAGGCGCAGAGCTTGCCGGTGATCCTCAAGGGGATGGACCTGATCGCCCAGGCCAAGACCGGCAGCGGCAAGACCGCCGCGTTCGGTATCGGCCTGCTGAACCCGATCAATCCGCGCTATTTCGGTTGCCAGGCACTGGTGATTTGCCCGACCCGCGAGCTGGCCGACCAGGTCGCCAAGGAAATCCGTCGTCTGGCCCGTGCCGAAGACAACATCAAGGTCCTGACCCTGTGCGGCGGCGTGTCCTTCGGCCCGCAGATTGGCTCGCTGGAGCACGGCGCGCACATCATCGTCGGCACCCCGGGCCGCATCCAGCAGCACCTGCGCAAGGGTTCGTTGGTCCTCGACGGCCTGAACACGCTGATCCTCGACGAAGCCGATCGCATGCTCGACATGGGTTTCTACGACGCCATCGAAGACATCATCGAGCAGACCCCGGCCCGTCGTCAGACCCTGCTGTTCTCCGCTACTTATCCGGTGGGCATCAAGCAACTGGCGTCGAAGTTCATGCGCGACCCGCAAACGGTCAAGGCCGAAGCGTTCCACGACGACACCCAGATCGAACAGCGCTTCTACGAGATTTCCCCGGAAGAGCGCATGAGCGCGGTGACCAAGGTCCTGCATCACTTCCGTCCGGCCTCCACCGTGGCGTTCTGCTTCACCAAGCAGCAGGTTCAGGAAACCGTCGATCACCTGACCTCCAAAGGCATTTCCGCCGTCGGCCTGCACGGCGATCTGGAACAGCGTGACCGCGATCAGGTGCTGGCGATGTTCGCCAACCGCAGTACTTCGGTACTGGTTGCCACCGACGTTGCCGCCCGTGGTCTGGACATTGATGCACTGGACATGGTGATCAACGTCGAACTGGCCCGCGACTCGGAAATCCACATTCACCGCGTCGGCCGTACCGGTCGTGCCGGCGAGAAAGGCATCGCGGTCAGCCTGGTGGCGCCGTCCGAAGCTCACCGCGCGCAAGCCATCGAACAACTGCAGAAAACCCCGCTGAACTGGGATCAGGTGGACAACCTGAAATCCCAGGGCGGTGCCCCGCTGCAACCGCCGATGAGCACGCTGTGCATCGCTGGCGGGCGCAAGGACAAGGTGCGTCCGGGCGACATTCTTGGCGCACTGACCGGTGAAGCCGGGATTCCGGGCGCTCAGGTCGGCAAGATCGCGATCTTCGACTTCCAGTCGTATGTGGCTGTTGAACGCACCGTGGTCATGCAGGCGCTGCAGCGCTTGAACAACGGCAAGATCAAGGGTCGTTCGCTGCGCGTTCGCGTTTTGTAAGAACGCTTAAATGATCGTTCCCACGCTCCGCGTGGGAATGCCGCCATGGACGCTCTGCGTCCGCTTTTAAATCGTGACGCGGAGCGTCACAGGATGCATTCCCACGCAGACGGTTCGACGCCTCGACGTGGGAACGATCTGCGTGGTCATTGTGTGAGGACACCGTTTTGCGCTCTACCGAAGTCGTGATCATTGGCGCTGGCGCCGCAGGGTTGATGTGTGCACTGACCGCCGCCGGGCGCGGGCGTCAGGTGATGCTGCTCGACCACGCGAACAAGGCCGGCAAGAAAATCCTGATGTCCGGCGGTGGGCGCTGCAACTTCACCAACATGTACACCGAACCGAGCAATTTTCTCTCGCAGAACGCACACTTCTGCAAATCCGCGCTGGCCCGCTACACCCAGTGGGACTTCATCGGCATGGTCGCCAAACACGGCGTGCCGTACCACGAGAAGAAACTCGGTCAGCTGTTCTGCGATAACAAATCCAGCGACATCCTCGGCATGCTGCTGGACGAGTGCGATCAGGTCGGCGTCAACCTGCACCTCGACACCTCGATCCAGACCATCGAGAAGGTCGAGGGCGGTTACCTGCTCGACACCACCCTCGGCCAGATCCAGTGCCAGTCGCTGGTGATCGCCACCGGCGGTCTGTCGATCCCGACCCTCGGCGCGACCGGTTTCGGTTATCAAGTCGCCAAGCAGTTCGGCCACGACCTGCTGCCAACACGCGCCGGTTTGGTGCCGTTCACCATCACCGACCAGCTCAAGGAGTTGTGCACCGAACTGTCCGGCACCTCGGTGGATTGTCTGGTCAGCTGCAACGATCAGAGTTTTCGCGAGAACATCCTGTTCACTCACCGCGGCCTCAGTGGCCCGGCGATTCTGCAGATTTCCTCGTTCTGGGAGCCGGGCGACACGGTCGAAATCAACCTGCTGCCCGATCATGACGCCGCGAGCTGGCTGCAACAGCAAACCGCCGAGCGTCCGAACAGCGAGCTGAAAACCCTGCTCGGTGAAATCTTCACCAAGAAGATGGCCAACCTGCTGGCGGACAACTGGTTTGTCTCCAAACCGATGAAGCAGTACACCCACGCCGAACTGGCGGACATCGCCGAAAAGCTCGGCAGCTGGAAAGTCGTCCCGGCCGGCACCGAAGGCTATCGCACCGCCGAAGTGACGCTGGGCGGCGTCGACACCCGCGAAGTGTCGTCCAAGACCATGGAATCGCTGAAAAGCCCGGGCCTCTATTTTGTTGGCGAAGTGCTGGATGTCACCGGGCATCTGGGCGGTTTCAACTTCCAGTGGGCGTGGGCCTCTGGCTACGCCGCCGCGCAGTACGTCTGACAAACACAAATCAAACTGTGGGAGCGAGCTTGCTCGCGAAGGCGGACTGTCAGCCAACAACCATGTTGCATGTGCCGACCCCATCGCGAGCAAGCTCGCTCCCACAGTGGTATGTGGTGCATGAAAGGAACACTTTTTGCTGTCAGATGTGATCGGCGCCATTGCGTCGGCGTCATTACTGGCTCAATTTAGCGGCATCGCCTCGGAAGGCCTTCGCACTTCATGTCCTCGACCTCGTTTCGTCAGTCTTTGCGGCGCCTGTGGGCGCTGGATAAATTCAGCTACAGCGTGCGGGTGTTCATCGCCCTGACCGGCAGCATGGCGCTGTGCTGGTATCAGGATGAAATGGGGCTGCTGATCCCGTTGTTCCTCGGGATCATCGCCAGCGCCCTGGCCGAGACCGACGACAGTTGGCAGGGCCGCCTCAATGCACTGGCGGTGACGCTGGTGTGTTTCAGCGTCGCGGCGCTGTCCGTGGAATTGCTGTTCCCCTACCCCATCGTTTTTGTCATCGCTTTGGCACTGGCCAGTTTCGGCCTGACCATGCTTGGGGCGCTCGGCGAAAGGTATGGTGCGATCGCTTCTGCGACGCTGATACTTTCTGTCTACACCATGATCGGCGTGGATCAGCGCGGCGGCGCGGTCACGGATTTCTGGCACGAGCCGATGCTGCTGGTGGCCGGCGCTGCGTGGTACGGCCTGCTGTCGGTGCTGTGGCAGGCGATGTTTTCCAATCAGCCGGTGCAGCAGAGTCTGGCGCGGCTGTTCCGCGAACTCGGCTATTACCTGAAGCTGAAATCCTCGCTGTTCGAGCCGATCCGTCAGATGGACGTCGAAGCACGGCGACTGGAACTGGCCCAGCAAAACGGCCGGGTCGTCGCAGCCCTGAACAGCGCCAAGGAAATCATCCTGCACCGGGTCGGCAACGGTCGGCCCGGCTCGAAAGTCAGCCGTTACCTGAAGCTGTACTTCCTCGCCCAGGACATTCACGAACGAGCCAGTTCTTCGCACTACCCTTACAACGCGCTGGCCGATGCGTTTTTCCACAGCGACGTGCTGTTCCGCTGTCAGCGCCTGTTGCGTCAGCAAGGCAAGGCCTGCCGGGCGCTGGCCGAATCGATCCAGATGCGCCAGCCGTTCATCTATGACGCGAGTTTCGCCGAAGCCCTGAGCGACCTGCACGCCTCCCTCGAACACCTGCGCATCCAGAGCAACCCGGCCTGGCGCGGACTGCTGCGTTCACTGCGCGCACTGGCGGCCAACCTCGGCACCCTCGACCGTTTGCTCAGTGACGCCAGCAACCCCGATGCGCTGGCGGATGCCACCGACAGCAGCCTGCTCGACCGCTCGCCGCGCAACTTCAAGGACGTGTGGATTCGCCTGCGCACGCAGCTGACGCCGACCTCGCTGCTGTTCCGCCATGCCCTGCGTTTGCCGCTGGCGTTGAGCATCGGCTACGGCATGGTGCATCTGATTCACCCGTCGCAGGGTTACTGGATCATCCTCACCACACTGTTCGTCTGCCAGCCGAACTACGGCGCGACCCGGCGCAAACTCGGCCAGCGGATTTTCGGCACGGCGATCGGCCTGACGATTGCCTGGGCGCTGTTCGATCTGTTCCCGAATCCGCTGGTGCAGTCGTGCTTCGCCATCGCTGCCGGCGTGGTGTTCTTTACCAACCGCACCACCCGCTACACCGTGGCGACCGCCGCGATCACGATCATGGTGCTGTTCTGCTTCAACCAGGTCGGCGATGGTTATGGTCTGTTTGTGCCGAGGCTGTTCGATACCTTGCTCGGCAGCCTGATCGCGGGGCTGGCGGTGTTCCTGTTCCTGCCGGACTGGCAGGGTCGACGCCTGAACAAAGTGCTGGCCAACACCCTCACCTGCAACAGCATTTACCTGCGCCAGATCATGCAGCAATACGCCGCCGGCAAGAGCGACGACCTCGCCTATCGCCTGGCCAGGCGCAACGCGCACAACGCCGACGCGGCACTCTCCACGACGCTGGCGAACATGCTGATGGAGCCGGGGCATTTCCGGAAGGAAGCCGACGTGGGCTTCCGCTTTCTGGTGCTGTCGCACACCTTGCTCAGCTATCTGTCAGGGCTTGGTGCACACCGGGAAACCCAGCTGCCGGCCGAGGTGCGCGAACACCTGATCGACGGCGCCGGCGTGAGTCTGGCGGCAAGTATCGATGAAATCGCCCAGGGTCTGGCGAGCAAACAGCCGATCGCGATTCAGAGCGATGAGGAAGAAGCGCTGGCCAACGAGCTTGAGCAAATGCCGGACGAAATCGACGAAGGCCAGCGGCTGGTGCAGACGCAACTGGCGTTGATCTGCCGTCAACTCGGGCCGTTGCGCACGCTGGCGGCGCACCTGATCAAAGACACCAGCGAGGATTGAGTCAGGCGGCTGCCAAGGCGCCATCGCCAGCAGGCTGGCTCCCACACTTTGGCTCTGGAATGCATTCCCACTGTGGGAGCCAGCCTGCTGGCGATGAGGCAATCAATCACACCGCAAATTCTGGATCAGCCCTTCACATGCCATGCTGCCTCAGCAGCTTGTCATAGCTGCCATCGGCCTTCATCGACGCAATCGCCTTGTCGAACCCGGCCACGATCTGTTCGTGCTGCGGGTTCTTCAGGCTGACCAGAATATGCAGGCTGTTCTCGCTCAGCGGCTTGGGCAGAAACTCCACCGCATTGCGCACTTTCGGTGACTCCCGGGCCAGGTAATAGCGGGCGACGTACTCGTCTTCCAGAGTCAGCTTGACTCGGTCCGCCGCCAACATGCGCACGGCCATGGCGAAGTTATGCACAGGGACTTTCTGCAACGCGGTGTCGGCATCGAACGGCGCCGAATAGGCGTAGCCGCGCACTACCGCAATCGGATAGGTGTGCAGTTCCTGCAGGTTGTTGTATTCGATGGGCGCGTCTTTGCGCTTGAGGAAACGCACGCGATTGAGCAGGTACTCAGCAGAAAACTGCCCCAGCTTCGTGCGCTCGTCGTTGTACCAGGCGTTGACCAGCACGTCGTAACGTCCTTCGCCAACCCCCATCAACGCCCGCGCCCACGGCACCTGCTCGTAACCGCTGGCATAACCGGCACGGGCCAGGGCCGTGCTGACGATGTCCGTCGCCAGTCCACCGTTGACCAGCGTGTCATCGGTAAAGGGCGGCCAGACGTCGAACACCAGACGCAATTTCTCCGCTGCAGCGCTTTGACCCAGCAACAGCAATCCGATCAAAGCAAAGGCTCGATGCAATCGCGGCATGCTTGAAAATCCTTAGCGGGCGGGCCGCCCGGCGTGTTTTCAGTCAAAACCCCAAGGCCCCTTACCGGCGAATCCCAGGCCCTAACATTAGCTCATTGAAGCCATTGCACAGCGCTTCCCAGCAGATTACACAAAGTACGGCGGGCCGCGATATTGGAATGATGGCATTTTGGCCTTTGTCACAGATTTCTCAGCCATACAGACATATTTCGGCGCTGCGCTTAGTATCGGGCGACGTAGTTCAAGGAATCGGAAGATGACAATCGAGTGGGTCTGCAAACATCACAGCGATCTGGGACTGGAGCAGCTGTACGCCATTTTGAAATTGCGCTCGGAAGTGTTCGTGGTCGAACAGCGCTGCGCGTACCTGGATCCGGACGGTCAGGATCTGGACGGTGACACCTGCCATTTGATGGGCTGGGACGGTGATCAGCTGGTGGCGTACCTGCGCCTGCTGGATCCGGAATCCCAGGGTGGCGACGTGGTGATCGGCCGCGTGCTGACGGCGCCGGCCGGCCGTGGCAAGGGATTGGGGCATGAAATGATGGAACAGGCGCTGAAACAGGCCGAGAAGCGTTGGCCTGAAGTGCCGATCTATCTGTCGGCCCAGGCGCATTTGCAGGGGTATTACGGGCGGTACGGGTTTGTGGTGGCGGGTGAGGAATATCTTGAGGATGACATTCCGCATATTGGTATGCGGCGGTCTTGAGATTTCCCCTTCGCGGGCTTGCCCGCGAAGGCTCTGCTGAGGTCAGGGATACTCGAGAACAGCCTTGATCTGCCGCAAATTCCGCTCAATCCACCCCCGATCAATCGCCCCCCACTCGCGAATCCGATAGCGCCCCGCATGATTGCGCGCGCCCTCTTCCTGTTCGAACTCGCAGACGATATCCAGATCCGCCAGCGCCGCAATGGTGTCCTGCGCCGTGCGCCGGGGCATGCCGGTGACTTCGGTCAGCGCCGGCACGCTGCTGGCCAGGCCGCTGTCGATCAGGTACGCCACGTACAAGCGCCGGTAGAAACTGCTCTTGGTCTTGCTTACGTCCATGCATGCGCTCCGTTGTTTGATGTCTTATTGCATGTCCCGCCACGTCAGGTACACCCGCAGGTCGAACTCGACCTGGTGGTAGCCCGGCAGCATGTGCTCACATAACTTATAGAACGCCTTGTTGTGATCCGACTCCTTGAAGTGCGCCAGCTCGTGGACGACGATCATCTTCAGAAACTCCGGCGCGGCGTCCTTGAACAGCGAGGCGATGCGGATTTCTTTCTTGGCCTTGAGCTTGCCGCCCTGCACCCGCGAGACCGTGGTGTGCAAGCCGAGGGCGCGATGGGTCAGGTCGAGGCGGTTGTCGAACAGAACCTTGTCGATGGCCGGGGCGTTGCGCAGGTATTCCTGCTTCAGGTCCAGCGCGTAGCCGTACAACGCCTTGTCGCTCTGCACATCGTGGCGGCCCGGATAGCGTTGGCTCAGGTAATCACCGAGGCGGTTGTCGGCGATCAATTGGCGCACCTGATCCTGCAGATTCGCGGGATAGGCCTGGAGGTATTTCAACGCAGTCATGGGGCGGCACGGGTCATGAAAAGGCCGCCAGTGTAGCGAATTCAACCGGCCAACGCGCTCCAGTCGAACGGCTCGGTAAAGCGTGCGGTGTCCTCGGCGACCAACGGCCGCGCCACCAGGAACCCTTGCACGTACTCGCAACCATGGGCTTGCAGCCACTGGTATTGCTCGACGGTTTCCACGCCTTCGGCAATCACCAGCAAGCCGTATTCCTTGCACAGGTCGATGACCGTGCGCACCAGCGAAGCGTCGCGAGACGAGTCCGGCAATCGGGCAATGAGGTGCCGATCGAGTTTGAGAGTGTCCAGCTCCAGATCACGCAGATGCGCCAGCGAGCAGGACCCGGAACCGAAATCATCCAGCGCCACCCGCACCCCGAGATTGCGTAGCAGCTTCAGCTGTTTGCGGGTCTCGTCCGGATTGATCGTCAGCGCCTCCTCGGTCACTTCCACTTCCATCTGGTGTGGCTGCAAACCATGGCGCTCCAGCACCTGGCGCAATTCAGTGACCAGATTTGGCAGGCCGAACTGGGTGTTGCTCAGGCTCACGCCGATGACCAGATCTTTGGAAAACTCGGACTCCCAGGCCTTACGCTGCCCGGCGCTGCGGTGATAAATCCAGCTGCCGAGCCGGCTGATCAACGTCGCCTCTTCCAGTAACGGCAGGAACAACCCCGGCGGCACGTCGCCGACGCTCGGGTGCTGCCAGCGCAGCAATGCCTCGAAACCGCGAATCCGGCCGTCACCAATCGCCACCTGCGGCTGATACACCAGATTGAAATCGCGGTTCTCGATGGCGTTGCGCACGCTCTCTTCCAGCATCAGCCGAGAGCGCGCACGGCCGTTCATTTCGTGATCGTAAAAGCGATATTGCTGACGCCCGGCACGCTTGGCTTCGTACATGGCAATGTCCGAGGCGCGCATCAACCCGTCGAGGTTGTTGCCGCAATCCGGGTAGGTGGCGATGCCGATACTCGCACCCAGAGCGATATCGAGGCCTTCGATCTGCTGACAGATCGACACCCGCTCGATGAGCTTCTCGGCGATCTTCGCCGCTTGTTCGGGGAATTCCAGATCCAGCAGCGCGGTGAACTCATCGCCGCCCATCCGCGCCAGAATATCGAATGGCCGCAGGCAGGCTTTCAGTTGTTCGGAGACCCAGCGCAACACCCGGTCCCCTGCATCATGGCCGAGGGAATCGTTGACCCTCTTGAAGCCGTCGAGATCGAGGTACATCAGCACCCAACTGCTGTCCGTGCGCTCGCCGCGCAACAGCAGGTTTTCCACAGTCTGGTAAAAACCCCGGCGATTGAGCAGCCCGGTCAGCGGGTCGGTGACCGCCTGAAATTCCAGCTGTTGATGCAGATGGCGCACCACCGACATGTCCAGCACCGTCACCACCATCGCGTGCTGTTCACTCGGGAGCGGCGCGCAGGACAAGGCCACCGGCACTTGCTGCCCCGGCGCGGTACGCAGCAGCGCGTCGTGCAAGCGCAACGTCTCGCCGCGTTTGTAACTGGCGTAAAACTCGGAATCGGCCCACAGCGGAATGTGCGGTTTCTGCAGGAAATCGAGAAACTCCTGCCCTTCCAGCTCCTTCACTGGCGCATTCAGCAACCGGGAAATCGCCGGGTTGGCGAAGCGAATCAAGCCATCCTCGGCCAACACCAGAATCCCTTCGGCAGCGTTATCCAGCACCGACGCATTGAAGGCTCGCGCCGATTCCAGATCCTGACTCAAACGCTGCAAGGCCCGGCGATTGCGCTGGTGCTCCAGCAACGCCTGGACTTTGGGCTTGAGAATCTGCGGATCGAAGGGTTTGAACAGGTAATCCACCGCACCGCTGGCGTAGCCCTTGATCACGGCGTCCTGGGACTGCTCGTTGGCGGTGAGGAAAATGATCGGGGTCAGGCGCGTGCGCTGACTGCCGCGCATCAGCCGCGCGACTTCGAAACCGTCCATGCCCGGCATCTGCACATCCAGCAGCACCAGATCGACGTCGTGTTCGAGCAGCAGGCTAAGGGCTTCGAAACCGGAAGCCGCGGTCATCACCTGCCAGTCCTGGCGCTGCAGCAACGCGCGCATGCTGATCAGATTTTCAGGGTAATCATCAACGATCAAAAGGACTGAGCTGCCTTCACCTGGCTGGGGTTGCGCGCATTCCATGCTGCTTCTCTTGTCGGGACATCTCGTGTCGGGGCATCTCGGATCAGTGTTCCGGGCGGTTTCTCGTGAAAACCGTACAGTCACTGAGCCTTCACTCTAGTCCGGGATCTGTAAAAGCAATAGCTGTCATCCAGCCATCATTTAACCAATCCGATAGGCAGCCGACTAACGGTCACCGCTGAAGCCCCCGAAAACCGGGAAAGATGGCATTTCGACAGGATGTTGACGCCAATCATCCGCCAGACGGCCGTTAACAAAAAATCCCTCTACGCTTATAAAGGCCGCCCCCAAGAACCGCGGGCTAGAGCTTCTGGCACGCGCGTGCAACAGCAACAGAGTGGAAGAACCGACATGATCGACCTCGCAACCTGGAACCTCAGCGTTCCCGTTGGCAGCCCGCCCTACACCGTCGAAACCTCCAAACTGGTGAACGGCTTCAAGGATCAGTACTTCCATTCCGACACCGGCACCCTGTTCTTCTGGTCCCCGGTGACCGGCTCGAAAACCGAAAACGCGATCTACCCGCGCACCGAATTGCGCGAAACCTACAGCAACGGAACATTGCGCAACTGGTATTACCCGGACGCCGACAACCTGCTGCGCGCGACCCTCTCGGTCAACAAGGTGCCCAGCTCCGGCAAGATCGTCATCGGCCAGATCCACGCCTATGAAAGCCAGAAGCCGATGCTCAAGCTTGAGTACCAGTACAAAGACAAAACCGAGACCGGCAACCTGGTGATCAAACTGCGCACCCATCCGGATCAGGACGAAAGCCGCGTCATCACCCTTGCCACCGGGATCAAACTCAATCGCGAGTTCAACTACCTCATTCACCTGAGCCCCGGCGGTGCGCTGGGCGTGAGTGCGGCCGGGTATCAATGGGATTCGCAGATCAGCGCGACATGGCGCAACAAGCCGCTGTATTTCAAGGCAGGCGTGTATGTGCAGGACAACACCGGGTACACCAGTGAGGGGGGGCAGGTGACGTTCAGCAAGCTGGATATCGATCACGATAAATAGCGGCCGCGCGACCGTTTAAGGCTTCTGTTTAAAGGCAATTCGCGAAACGTCCCGAAGCCTACAACGGCTTGCGTCGCTGCCTACCGGTACGCCAGAATCCGCCGGCTTGTGCGCCTGGAGGGCCGTCGGTAACTTGATTCGGGTCACTGATTTGCAGTGATCGGGTTTAGTAGCCCGTGGCTTCGAGCTTGTGCACAAGCATCTATCAGTCAGGAATTTCGATTCCTGCACCTGATGGCGACTGTGCGCAGGGCACCTTCGGGTGCGCCGGCTTGCTCGAAACCCCGGTCTACTAACCTGCGTACAGTTGCCTCCACTTTGATTAGTAGCCAGAGCGGGGGCACTCCAATCAGGTTTCGAGCAAATGATTAAATCTACGCCTCATCCGCCGGTCGCAGACCCGGCCTCCCCCTACGATTCCATCGATCCCAAAAAACTCAACGAAGCCGCCGAACGCGCCCTCGACCACTACCTCTGCCCCGGCGCCCGCATCATGGCGACGGTCAACGAACCCGACCGCATGTACTTTGCCAACCCCGCCTACAACACCGAATCCCTGCTCGCCAACGCCAGCGAAACCCTCGGCTCCGCCAGCGAAATGCTCAACAACTTCGCCGCCTCCCTCACCCCGCTGACCGCAAAACCGCGATAGGCATTGCGCAACTGGTGATGCTTGGAGAACTGGCGGTAAATCAGGCGCTGGATCACGTCGAGCCGAACTAGGAACCCCTCGTTCATCCGACAAAATCGGCTCAAAAAAAACCCGCCTCACGGCGGGTTTCTTTCAAATCAGCTCAACACCCAGTCTCAATTGACCTTGGCGTTCAACTCACCCTTCAGATAACGCTGATACATGCTTTCCAGCGAGATCGGCTTGATCTTCGAAGCGTTGCCGGCAGTACCGAAAGCTTCGTAACGAGCGATACATACATCGCGCATCGCCTTCACGGTTTCGCCGAAGAATTTACGCGGGTCGAACTCGCTCGGGTTGGTGGCCATCAGGCGACGCATGGCGCCGGTGGATGCCAGACGCAGGTCGGTGTCGATGTTGACCTTGCGCACGCCGTGCTTGATGCCTTCGACGATTTCTTCAACCGGTACGCCGTAGGTTTCTTTGATGTCGCCGCCGTACTGGTTGATGATCGCCAGCCACTCTTGTGGAACCGACGAGGAACCGTGCATCACCAGGTGGGTGTTCGGGATGCGTTTGTGGATTTCCTTGATGCGGTCGATCGCCAGCACGTCACCGGTAGGTGGCTTGGTGAACTTGTAGGCGCCGTGGCTGGTGCCAATGGCGATGGCCAGGGCATCAACTTGAGTCTTCTTGACGAAGTCAGCGGCTTCTTCCGGGTCGGTCAGCATCTGGCTGTGGTCCAGAACGCCTTCGGCGCCGATGCCGTCTTCTTCACCGGCCATGCCGGTTTCCAGGGAGCCCAGGCAGCCCAGCTCGCCTTCAACCGAAACGCCGCAGGCGTGAGCCATGGCGACGGTTTGTTGGGTCACGCGGACGTTGTATTCGTAGTCGGTCGGGGTCTTGCCGTCTTCGCCGAGGGAGCCGTCCATCATGACCGAGCTGAAGCCCAGCTGGATCGAGCGCTGGCAGACGTCAGGGCTGGTGCCGTGGTCCTGGTGCATGCACACCGGGATGTGCGGGAATTCTTCGATTGCCGCCAGGATCAGGTGACGCAGGAACGGGGCGCCGGCGTATTTGCGGGCACCGGCCGAAGCCTGAACGATCACCGGGGAGTCAGTCTTGTCAGCGGCTTCCATGATGGCGCGCATCTGCTCAAGGTTGTTGACGTTGAAGGCTGGAACGCCGTAGCCGAACTCGGCTGCGTGGTCCAGCATCTGGCGCATGCTGATAAGTGCCATTGTGTGTCTCTCTCCCGGTTTGGGTCGTTAATCGTGCCAGCCTGCCGGAGCGGCGGCGGCTATTCAAGTGATTGCAGATCGGGGGTTGAGGCCCGGCCTGGTGATTCGATAAAGCAAATTCTGTTTTATTCGGCTTTGCAGCCCCGGCCGATCAGATCATTGGTGGCGACCCAGTAAACCAGGCCTTCCTCACCTTTGATGTGAAACGCCAGCATGTCGTCGCTGTACAGCGCGCCCGAGGCGCCCGGCTCTTCTTTCAGGCGATAAACCTGATCACCGCCGCCCAGACGCACATCGACTTCCTTGCGGGCGGCATCAGTGAAGCGCCACAGCACCTTGGCCTGGCTGTCGCAGGTCCAGGTGGTCCAGTTATCCACAGGGGCGGACGACTGGAACGGGTTCCACTGCGCGCAACCACCCAACAATCCCAGTGCCGCAACGGCGATCAAGCCTTTCATCCGTGTTCCTCGACCGGCAGCGCACGCCGCCGGACTTGAGTAAAGAGTCAGACCGGTCAAGGACAACCATGTTCCTTGGCCGGGGTTTGCGTCTCGTATTTGTCCAGACCGTCCGGGCCCGAGCGCTTGTTCAGCACCGGGTTGGTTTCGGCCTGCCAGTCGGCCTGGTAGCAGCCTTTCTGTGCCTCGCCGGGTGCCGGCTCCGGCGCAGCCTTCGGGTTACTTCCGCAGGCTGCCAATGTACCGGTCAGCAACAACAGCGCTAACGACTTGACCATCTGAACACTCCTTGCCTGGCCAATCGGGCGGCCTCAGGCCTTGGCCCGGCTTTCCAGGACTTCAACGGCCGGCAGCACCTTGCCTTCGACGAATTCGAGGAACGCGCCACCGCCGGTGGAAATGTAGGAGATCTTTTCTGCCACGCCATATTTATCGATGGCCGCCAGGGTGTCGCCACCGCCGGCAATCGAGAACGCCGCGCTGTCCGCGATGGCCTGGGCCAGCACTTTGGTGCCGTTGCCGAACTGGTCGAATTCGAACACGCCGACCGGGCCGTTCCACAGGATGGTTTTCGACGACTTCAGCAGTTCGGCGAAGTTGGCCGCGGTTTGCGGGCCGATGTCGAGGATCATGTCGTCAGCAGCAACGTCAGCGATCAGTTTCACGGTCGCTTCGGCGCTTTCAGCGAATTCCTTGGCAACTACCACGTCGACCGGCAGCGGCACGCTGACCTTGGCGGCGATGGCGCGAGCGGTGTCCAGCAGGTCCGGCTCGTACAGCGACTTGCCGACCGGGTGACCGGCCGCAGCCAGGAAGGTGTTGGCGATGCCGCCGCCGACGATCAGTTGATCGCAGATCTGGCTCAGGCTGTTCAGCACGTCGAGTTTGGTCGAGACCTTGGAACCGGCAACGATGGCCGCCATCGGCTTGGCCGGGGCGCCCAGGGCTTTGCCCAGTGCGTCCAGCTCAGCAGCCAGCAGCGGGCCGGCAGCGGCGATTTTGGCGAACTTGGCGACGCCGTGGGTCGAACCTTCTGCGCGGTGAGCGGTGCCGAAAGCGTCCATCACGAACACGTCGCACAGGGCGGCGTATTGCTGGGCCAGTTCGTCGGCGTTCTTTTTCTCGCCCTTGTTGAAGCGCACGTTTTCGAACAGCACGATGTCGCCGGCCTTGACGTCAACGCCGCCCAGGTAATCAGCCACCAGCGGCACTTCGCGGCCCAGGGCCTTGCTCAGGTAGTCAGCGACAGGCTTGAGGCTGTTCTCGGCGGAGAACTCACCTTCGGTCGGACGACCCAGGTGCGAGCAGACCATCACGGCCGCGCCTTTTTCCAGGGCCAGCTTGATGGTCGGCAGCGAAGCCAGGATACGCGCATCGCTGGTGACAACACCGTCCTTGACTGGGACGTTGAGGTCTTCGCGGATCAATACGCGCTTACCTTGCAGATCGAGGTCGGACATCTTCAACACGGTCATGGGTCGCACTTCCTACGGTTTTTTTGAAGTCGCTGTTTGCAGATAGTGTTCTGCAACATCCAGCATTCGGTTGGCAAAACCCCATTCGTTGTCGAACCAGGCCAGGATGTTCACCAGCCGTGGGCCGGAAACGCGGGTCTGACTGGCATCGACGATGGCCGAATGTGGGTCATGGTTGAAATCACAACTGGCGTGAGGCAATTCGGTGTAGGCCAACAGACCTTTGAGCGGGCCGCTGGTGGCGGCGTCGCGCAGGATCCGGTTGACCTCGCCGGCGTCGGTGTCGCTCGCGGTCTGCATCGTGATGTCGAGGCAGGACACGTTGACCGTCGGCACGCGTACGGCTTTGGCCTGAATTCGCCCGGCAAGTTCCGGCAGCAGGCGCTCGATACCACGCGCCAGACCGGTGGACACCGGAATCACCGACTGGAACGCCGAACGGGTGCGGCGCAGGTCTTCGTGGTGATAGGCGTCGATCACCGGCTGATCGTTCATCGCCGAGTGAATCGTGGTGATCGACACGTAATCCAAGCCGACCGCCTGATCCAGCAGACGCAACAGCGGCACGCCGCAGTTGGTGGTGCAGGAGGCGTTGGACACCAGCAGTTCGTCGCCGGTCAGGCAATCCTGATTGACGCCGTAGACGATGGTGGCGTCGACATCCGCCTCGCTGGCCATCGGCTGCGAAAACAGCACACGCGGCGCGCCGGCGTCGAGGAAACGCTGGCCGTCTGCGCGGGTGTGGTAGGCGCCGGAGCATTCGAGCACCAGATCGACGCCCAGGGACGCCCAATCGATGCCTTCGGGGGTGGCACTGCGCAGGACCTTCACGCAGTCGCCATTAATATGCAGACAATCGCCGTCGACCTTCACTTCGCCGGGGAACCGGCCGTGGGTGGAGTCGAAGCGTGTCAGGTATTCGATGCTGGCCATGTCGGCCAGATCGTTGATCGCGACAATCTCAAACCCGGCCTTCTCGCCTCGCTCGAACAACGCACGCAAGACGCAACGACCAATCCGGCCGTAGCCGTTGAGTGCAACTTTGTAGGGACGCGGTTGAGGCATGGGGTTCTCGATTACCGTGGTGAATCAGGCAGTGCGATGTTGCCCG
>NZ_JAIHBA010000056.1:22317-27926 GCF_019718735.1 Pseudomonas sp. RIT778
TTGCCCGCGAAGGCGTCAGTTCAGGCGACACCTTTTCTGGATCAGTCTTCCAGCAGCTCTTCAGCCTGACCCAGGATGTTTTCCAGGGTGAAGCCGAACTCTTCGAAAAGTGCCGAAGCCGGAGCCGATTCGCCGTAGGTGGTCATGCCGATCACGCGACCTTCCAGACCCACGTACTTGAACCAGAAGTCGGCGTGAGCCGCTTCGATCGCGATACGCGCGCCAACCTGCAACGGCAGGACCGATTGCTTGTAGCTGGCGTCCTGAGCGTCGAACGCGCTGGTGCATGGCATGGAAACCACGCGCACCTTGCGGCCCTGCTCGGTCAGTTTGTCGTAGGCCTGAACGGCCAGACCGACTTCCGAACCGGTAGCGATCAGGATCAGCTCAGGCTCGCCTGCGCAGTCTTTCAGCACGTAACCACCACGACGGATGTCGGCGATCTGGCCGGCATCACGGGTTTGGTGCTGCAGGTTCTGACGCGAGAAGATCAGCGCCGACGGGCCGTCCTTGCGCTCCAGAGCGTTTTTCCAGGCCACGGCCGATTCAACGGCATCGGCTGGACGCCAGGTGTCGAGGTTCGGCGTGCTGCGCAGGCTGGTCAGTTGCTCGATCGGCTGGTGCGTCGGGCCGTCTTCGCCCAGACCGATGGAGTCGTGGGTGTAGACGTGGATCACGCGCTGCTTCATCAGAGCGGACATGCGCACTGCGTTGCGGGCGTATTCCATGAACATCAGGAAGGTCGCGCCGTAAGGCACCAGACCGCCGTGCAGGGCAACGCCGTTCATGATCGCGGTCATGCCGAATTCGCGCACGCCGTAGTACATGTAATTGCCGCTGGCGTCTTCGGCGCTGACGCCTTTGCAGCCTTTCCACAGGGTCAGGTTGGAACCGGCCAGGTCAGCCGAACCGCCCAGCACTTCCGGCAGCAGCGGGCCGAACGCGTTCAGGGCGTTCTGACTGGCTTTACGGCTGGCGATGGTTTCGCCTTTGGCCGCGACTTCAGCGATGTAGGCATCGGCCTTCTCGGAGAAGTCGGCCGGCAGCTCGCCACTCAGGCGACGGATCAGTTCGTTGGCTTCGGTCGGGAAAGCGGCGGAGTAGGCAGCGAAACGCTGATCCCACTCGGCTTCGGCGGCGCGGCCTTTTTCCTTGGCATCCCACTCGGCATAGATGTCGGCCGGGATTTCGAACGGGCCGTGGTTCCAGTTCAGTGCCTGACGGGTCAGGGCGATTTCCGCGTCACCCAGCGGGGCGCCGTGGCAATCTTCCTTGCCTTGCTTGTTCGGCGAACCGAAACCGATGGTGGTCTTGCAGCAGATCAGGGTCGGCAGCGGGCTCTTGCGAGCGGTCTCGATGGCGGTCTTGATCTCTTCCGGGTCGTGACCGTCGACGTTGCGGATCACCTGCCAGTTGTACGACTCGAAACGCTTCGGCGTGTCATCGGTGAACCAGCCTTCGACTTCGCCGTCGATGGAGATGCCGTTGTCATCGTAGAAGGCAATCAGCTTGCCCAGGCCCAGAGTGCCGGCCAGGGAAGCGACTTCGTGGGAAATGCCTTCCATCATGCAGCCATCACCCAGGAACACGTAGGTGTGGTGGTCGACGATGTTGTGGCCAGGACGGTTGAACTGCGCGCCCAGTACTTTTTCTGCCAGGGCGAAGCCCACAGCGTTGGCCAAACCCTGACCCAGCGGGCCGGTGGTGGTTTCAACGCCCGGGGTGTAACCGAATTCCGGGTGGCCCGGGGTGCGGCTGTGCAATTGACGGAACTGCTTCAGGTCGTCGATCGACAGGTCGTAGCCGGTCAGGTGCAGCAGCGAGTAGATCAACATCGAGCCGTGGCCGTTGGACAGCACGAAGCGGTCACGGTCGGCGAACGATGGATTGCTCGGGTTGTGCTTGAGGTAGTCGCGCCAAAGCACTTCGGCGATATCTGCCATACCCATAGGGGCACCGGGATGGCCGCTGTTGGCTTTTTGCACGGCATCCATGCTGAGGGCACGAATGGCGTTGGCACGCTCACGACGGCTAGGCATCGCTGATCTCCTGGGTGTGAATAGATTGAAACGGAAAAAAGGAGGGCATTTTCCCTCACCCGAGCTCCTCGGGGCAATGACAGATAGTCATCCGGAGGCGTTTTTCCCATGGATAACATCGGTTTCGGTTGGTGAAACCTTTCCGCTGTTCGTTTGTAGAGTTAACCGGGCGGTGAGAAGTGCAATCGAATGCGCCATCCATCGAGCAATATCAAAACATTTTGATATAGACCTTGCGATGCTTTCCGGCCGTCACTAGACTGCCAGCCCTATGAACTTACGTGTGCCTTCCATTCGCCATGACGATTGCGACGAGCTGGCGGCCCTGTGCAAGGCCGGCGGCGATCCGCTGCGGCTGAATGTATTGCGCGCCCTGGCCAACGACTCGTTCGGCGTACTGGAACTGGCGCAGATTTTCGATATCGGCCAGTCCGGCATGAGCCACCACCTTAAAGTGCTGGCGCAGGCGGATCTGGTGGCGACTCGCCGTGAAGGCAATGCGGTGTTCTATCGCCGCGCCCTGCCGCACACCGAGTTGCTGGGCGGCAAGTTGCACGCGGCGTTGTTAGAAGAAGTCGACAATCTGGCGCTGCCGGCCGACGTGGAAGCCCGGATCGCACAGGTTCACGGGCAACGCGCGGCCAACAGCCAGGACTTTTTCGCCCGGGTCGCGGAGAAATTCCGCGCCCAGCAGGATTTGATTGCCGGCCTGCCGCAGTACCGTGAAAGCGTGCTGGCCCTGCTCGACAAACTGAATTTCAATGGCGCTGCCACGGCCATTGAAGTCGGCCCCGGCGATGGAGCTTTCCTGCCGGAACTGGCGCGTCGCTTCGGCACCGTAACCGCACTGGACAACAGCGCGGCGATGCTCGAACTGGCCCGCCAGGTATGTGAACGTGAAAAGCTGGCTAACGTCAGCCTGCAATTGGCCGATGCATTGAATGGCACAAGCCTTCAGGCCGATTGCGTGGTGTTGAACATGGTGTTGCACCATTTCGCCGCGCCGGCCGAAGCGCTCAAGCACATGGCCAGCCTGCTGCAACCGGGCGGTAGCCTGCTCGTGACAGAGTTATGTAGCCACAACCAGAGTTGGGCCAGGGAGGCCTGCGGTGATCTGTGGTTGGGGTTTGAACAGGACGATCTGGCCCGTTGGGCCACCGCTGCGGGACTCGTTCCCGGGGAAAGCCTCTATGTAGGCTTACGTAATGGTTTCCAGATCCAGGTCCGCCATTTTCAGCGACCGGCTGGCGACACTCACCATCGGTAAATTCAGGAAAACATCGAGATGAGCGAATACTCCCTCTTCACCTCCGAGTCCGTGTCTGAAGGACATCCGGACAAAATCGCCGACCAGATTTCCGATGCAGTGCTGGACGCCATCATCGCCCAGGACAAGCACGCACGCGTTGCGGTGGAAACCCTGGTCAAGACTGGCGTGGCCATCGTTGCCGGTGAAGTGACCACCAGCGCCTGGGTCGACCTGGAGCAGATCGTTCGTGACGTGATCTGCGACATCGGCTACACCAGCTCCGACGTCGGCTTCGACGGCGCGACCTGCGGCGTGATGAACATCATCGGCAAGCAGTCCCCTGACATCAACCAGGGTGTTGACCGTGCCAAGCCTGAAGATCAGGGCGCCGGCGACCAGGGCCTGATGTTCGGCTACGCCAGCAACGAAACCGACGTGCTGATGCCAGCACCGATCACCTTCTCGCACCAGCTGGTGCAGCGTCAGGCCGAAGCCCGTAAATCGGGTCTGCTGCCTTGGCTGCGTCCGGACGCCAAGTCGCAAGTGACCTGCCGTTACGAAGGCGGCAAGGTTGTCGGTATCGACGCCGTGGTTCTGTCGACCCAGCACAACCCTGAAGTGTCGTACAACGACCTGCGCGAAGGCGTGATGGAGCTGATCGTCAAGCACGTGCTGCCTGCCGAACTGCTGAGCAAGGACACCCAGTTCCACATCAACCCGACCGGCCAGTTCATCATTGGCGGCCCGGTAGGTGACTGCGGTCTGACCGGTCGCAAGATCATCGTCGACAGCTACGGCGGCATGGCCCGTCACGGCGGTGGCGCGTTCTCCGGTAAAGATCCATCCAAGGTTGACCGTTCGGCTGCCTACGCTGGCCGTTACGTTGCCAAGAACATCGTCGCTGCCGGCCTGGCCGAGCGTTGCGAGATCCAGGTTTCCTACGCGATCGGTGTGGCCCAGCCTACCTCGATCTCGCTGAACACCTTCGGCACCGGCAAGATCAGCGATGACAAGATCATCAAACTGGTCCGCGAAGTGTTCGACCTGCGTCCATACGCGATCACCACCATGCTGGACCTGCTGCACCCGATGTACCAGGAAACCGCAGCCTACGGCCACTTCGGCCGTGCTCCGCAGACCAAGACTGTTGGCGAAGACACTTTCTCCACCTTCACCTGGGAAAAAACCGACCGCGCCGACGCTCTGCGTTCCGCTGCCGGCCTGTAATTTTCCTGGCGGTACAAGCAGCCCCGCACGGTTCGCAGTGCGGGGCTTTTTCATTCGTATCTTGTGGGAGATTCTATGTTGCAGGGGAACCCTGCAATCTTAGATTCGGTTGGTATTCGCTCTGATTTTTCATGAGGGCGAATGCCACCCGGCAAAGCTTACGGGCGAGGATGACCAAAGCCTGAGTTCTGGCTAGACCTCTTGCCAGATAGGATTCATAGAACGGTTTCCAAACAGGGGACCGGCAAGCTGCCATAGCTGCATTGTGTGCAAGACGCCGTAATTCCCCGTCACCTTTTTTGCTCAAGTGGCGAGGACTGTGTTTCTTGCCTGAGTCCTTTGCCTTCAAGTCCATTCCCAGAAAGGCGATGAACGCATCGGCGCTGGCGAACTCACCTCGCATATACGTAGTTGCCAAGCCCGTTGCCGTGAGTTCGCCAATCCCTTCAATAGCTTTGCAGCGTCTGATGTTTTCGCTAATGCCGGCCTCTTGGCTGACTTTGCGAAGTAATTCCTGAATGGCCTGATCAAGCTGTTTGAAATGCTCCAACCCATGGGCCAAAAGATCTTCAAGAAGAGGTTCGTTTGACCAGCTCAGCATGATACTGACTCGGGCCTTCATCAGCTGCGCACGCTTGTTAAGCAGACTTTTCAACACCGTGTAGTGCCGTGGTGGTGGGCTCCAGACCCGCAGCCGGTGCTGTTCACTGGTTAGATAACGCGCCAGAAGACGTGCATCACAAGGGTCGGTTTTTGCACGCTGACCGATGCTTTCGCGGTAATGGCTCACCCGGTAAGGGTCCACGACGTAAACCCGATGCCCCATACCATGGGCCAGTTCGGCCGTGTCCAGGTGGTAGAGATTAGTGGCTTCCAGGGCGATCGAGCTTTGTGCGGGCAGGGTCTTCAGCCAACGACCTACAGACGTGCGGTCGTTGTTGATGACCTGGATAATTTTCAGATCTTCGCGGTAAACGACGATTTCGGCCTTGGCCACATCGACACCAATCACCGTTGGCGAGGTAAGGATTGTCATGACGAATCCTCGGAGCTAGGGTTTAAGAGCTTGTCGGGGTCTACCGTAGCGCTGGCTT
>NZ_JAIHBA010000057.1:0-25271 GCF_019718735.1 Pseudomonas sp. RIT778
GTTACCGCCTCCGCCTCCGCCACTACCTCCACCACCGCCGCCACCACCACTTCCCCCATCCTTGGCCTGAACACTCGACACCCCGGACAGGCTGTCCGGAATCAATACGGTAGACGCCGACAGGACTGCGCCGATGGCCATTGCGAGCACGAGCTTTTTAATGTGCATATCGTTCTCCGTCTTTGTTGTCTTGATTGGGAACGTGGATGTGCCTTGTTTTGCGTGTGATCCGACCCGTTCCCGAGGTCAGTGGATACTCGAAGCCAGTTCGAAGATCGGGATGTACATCAGGATCACGATCACCCCGATCAACAGGCCGATGAAGGTCATGAGCAGCGGCTCGAACAGACGCACGAACCACTCGATCCAGCGGCTGATTTCCTCGTCGTAGAAATCGGCGCTGCGTTCCATCATTTGCCCGAGGTTGCCGGACTGTTCGCCGGCGCGCAGCAGGCGCAGGGACACGGGCGTCACCAGACGGTTGAGCTCAAGCGCAGTGGACAACGACTGCCCCTCGCGCACCCGCTCGCAGGCCTGATCCAGGCGGGCTCGCGAGGCTACCGTGAGCAGGCCGCGCACCATGCCCATGGCCGTCACCAGCGGAATCCCGCCTTGCAGCAGAATCCCGAGTGACCGGTAAAACCGCGCCAGCTCATACATGAAAATCCGCTGGTGCACGGCGGGCAGTTTCTCCACCAGCCGATCCAGCCCACGGCGAAACGCCGGTTGTTTCTGCAGCACGGCGAGGGCGATGACGATTGTCGCCAACAGGCCGAAAAACTCACCCTGATGGGCGTGCAGAAACATGCCGCTGCTCATCAGGATCTGCGACAGCCACGGCAGGTTCGAGCCCAGCCCTTCGAACACCAGACTGAAGCGCGGCACTACGTAGCCCATCAAAAACAGCACCACGCCACTGCCGACTACCAGCAGCAACAGCGGGTAGATCGAGGCGCTGACGATCTTCTGCCGCACCTCGTCCATGCGCTGGCGATAGCTCACGTAACGGCCCAGCGCATCGCCGACCGCGCCGGTCTTCTCGCTGGACTGTACCAGCGCAACGTACAAGGGCGGGAAAACCGCCGACAACTGGCCCAGTGCCTGGGAAAAGGATTTGCCCTCGTACAGCAGCCGCACCAGCTCGCTCAAGGTTTTGCGGGCGGCGGGGGCGGTTTCTTTTTCGGCCAGGCTTTCCAGCGCATCGATCAGCGGCAGTCCGGCGTTGAGCAGGGTGGTCAGTTCCTGGCTGAACAGCACCAGGTTGAAGGTTTCACGCTTGCTCAGGCGCAACGAACGCCAGTGGCGCTCGGCGTGCAGGCTGACCACGCGCAAGCCCTGATCCTCGGCGATGCGCCGAGCTTCGCTCTGACCCGGCGCCTCGACACTCAGCGACACCACCCCGGCCTTGCCCACTGCTTTGAGTTGAAATCGCATGCCGTGTGCTCCGCTTATTGCCAGTTGGTGACTTCGGCGTTTTCGCCTTCGCCGCCAGGCTGGCCGTCCTTGCCCATCGAGAGCAGGTCGTACTCGCTGTTTTCGCCGGGATAGCGGTAGGTGTAGTTACGCCCCCACGGATCCTGCGGCAGTTTTTTCTGCAAGTACGGGCCGGTCCATTTGGCTTCGTCGCTCGGTGCGGTCACCAGCGCCTGCAAGCCCTGTTCGGTGGACGGGTAATGGCCGACTTCCAGCCGGTACAAATCCAGTGCCTTGCTCAGGCCTTCGATCTGCGCCTTGGCGACCTTCACCTCGGAACGCCCCAGCTGGGCGAAATATTTGGGCGCGACGATCCCGGCCAACAGGCCGAGCACCACCAGCACCACGAGCAATTCGAGCAGGGTGAAACCGCGTTGGGCACGCGGACGAAAATGCAGCTTCATGATGACCTCCCGTGAGTGGCAGCCGTGTCGCCGAAAGGGCTTATGCAATTGCCATGCTCAGCCCCCGATAATTTCGACTGCCGGGCTGAAGCCCTTGTATTACGGGCTTTTCAAGAGTCGGCACAGTGCTTGCGTACGGCTGATTGACGACGGGTCAGTGGGGCATTTCCCCCAATTTTTCGGGGCCTGTCAGGGGAGGCCCAATGATCCATTCATTCACTGCAGGACTGCTCGGCTGCGTGCTGTTAAGCGGTGTCGCGCAAGCCGATGTCTTCGTATCCGTGGACGCCAAGGGCAGCTACGTGCTGTCCAACGTCCACCGTCCCGGACGCACTTACGAGCGGGTGATCCGCGAAGCCGATGCGCCGCTGGTCAGCCTTGACCGGCAACCGCAATTGATCGCCAACCAGCCCTACGCCGAGCTGGTGTCAGCCGCCGCCACCGCCAATCAGCTGCCCGAAGCTTTGCTGCATGCGGTGATCAAGTCCGAATCCAACTACAACCCCGGCGCCACCTCACCCAAGGGTGCCGGCGGCCTGATGCAGTTGATGCCCGGCACCGCGCGGGACATGGGCGTCACCGACGTCTACGACCCCAAGGCCAACATCCAGGGCGGGGCCAAATACCTCAAGCGCCTGATGACGATGTTCGACAACGACATCGCCCTGGCCGTGGCCGCTTACAACGCCGGGCCTGACGCGGTGCTCAGCCGGGGCCGGGTGATCCCGCCGTTCGCCGAAACCCAGCGTTATGTCCCGAGCGTGCTGCGTCAGTACCGGCGCCTGCAGGGGCTGGCGGTGGACGCGCCGTTGTAAAGGATCTCCCCGGTTTCCCCACTATCGGGGCAAACCGATGGCCCCGGAAAAAGTGGGGAATCGGGTGGGGAATATCCCCCGGATTCTCAAGTGGTTTGTGTAACTGGTTGAGATGGAAAGCAATTTTTTGTGGCACGCGGATTGCTCCAAGGGGTTTATCGAGAATCGTTCCCTGTGAGCACCCACTACGAGGTTTCCGATCATGGTTGGCATTCACCACGCACCGTCCCTGTTGAACTGGCTGCTGTTGCTGGTTTCGATGCTCAGCGTCGAACTGGCCAGCGCCGCCGTGCGCTGCGAGCGCAATCTGGTGGCCAATGTGGTCGCCTTCGATCAACCGCTGATGTTCAACCGCCTCGGTGCGCAGAACGTCAACGGGATGATGTTCGCGCTGCGCCGCGACGTGGTCGATGACCATGACGTCTCGCTGGCCTACGGCGGCAGCGCGGTGCCGGGCAAGGTCTCGCTGCGTGCGGACAAGCGTCCACGGCCGCTGGTGCTGCGGGTGGCGGCCGGTGATTGCCTGACGATCAATCTGCAAAACCTGCTCGATTACCAGGCCAACCCCAACAAGCACTTCGAAGGGCCTGAAGGCGAAGAAGAAGGCGAGGAGGGCATCGAGAACGCCGGCGGCGCGGAAGACTTCAAGGTCGACGAGCAGGTTGCCGACCGCCATGTCGGTTTCCAGGTCAACGGCATGCAAGCGGTGAACAGCATCGACGACATTTCTTCCTACACCGGGCGCAACGCCAACACCCTGGTGCCGCCGGGTGCAAGCCGTTCGTATGTTCTGTATGCGGAGCGCGAAGGGGCGTTTGCCGTCAGCAGCCGTGGCGCGACATTCGGCGGGGAGGGCGCGGCCGGGAACGTCGCCAACGGCCTGTTCGGCCAGGTCGTGGTGGTGCCGAAATCGGGACGCACCTATCGCAACACCCTCACTGAAGAAGAAATGCGTCTGGCAACCACCGGCCGCACACCGGCCGGTCACCCCATCGTCGATTACCAGGCTCGCTACCCGCAGCGCGAACCGTGGTTGCGTGAAGGCAAGGCCGGCACGCCGATCATCAGCATGGTCGACGGCAACGAAATCATCTCCAGCGAAAGCGACGCGATCGTCATGGGCAGCAACGCCGATGGCAGTTTTGCGCCCAGCACCTATCCGCTGGAATCGGTGGGCAAACGCAACCCGGCGATCCCCAACCGCCTCGAGCCGTTTCGTGATTTCGCCTCGCAGTTCCAGGACGAAACCGCCGCTACCCAGGCGTTCCCCGCCTACTGGGCCGACCCGGTCATGGCCCATGTGCTGGAGCCGACCCGCGACTCGTTCATGATCAACTACGGTTCCGGCGGCATGGGCGCTGAAGTGGTCGCCAACCGCCTCGGCGTAGGTCCGATGCACGACTGCCTGTCGTGCGCCTACGAAGAATTCTTCCTCAGCTCGCACACCGTCGGCGACGTGGCGATGCTGGTGGACGTGCCGGCCAACACCGGGCTTGAGAACATCGCCCCCGGCCAGACCCCGAGCGCCGATCAGGTCGGCGTCAAGGCCACCATGGCCCTGTATCCGTCGGAGCCGTCGAACGTCAACCACAGCTACATCGGTGACTTCGTCAAATTCCGCAACACTCACAACGGCCACGAGCAGCACATCTTTCACCTGCACGGCCATCAGTGGCTGTTCAACCCCAACGACGACAACTCCGATTACGTCGATGCCCAAGGCATTGGTCCGGGGGCCGGCTATACCTACGAAATCGCCAACGGCGGCTCCGGCAACCGCAACCGGGTAGCCGGCGATGCGATCTATCACTGCCACTTCTACCCGCATTTTGCCCAAGGCATGTGGTCGATGTGGCGGGTGCACGATGTGTTCGAAGAGGGCACCCGGCTGGAAGTCTCGCAACAGGGCGCCGATGGTTATCACAGCGAACCTTACGCACTGCGCAGCGGTAAACCGGCCGCCGGTGCCCGCGCCTTGCCGGATGGCGAGATCATTGCCGGCACGCCGATTCCTGCCGTCGTGCCGCTGCCCGGCAAAGCCATGGCCCCGATGCCGGGCAAAGTGGTGGTGGTGCCGAAAATCGGCGAAACCCTGGTCGCCGGCAACGATGACGACGATGAGGAAGAAGAGGGCGATGACGACGGCGAACACCACGGCGGCAACGGTGGTTCGCAAGCCATTGGCTCGCTGGCGCTGGTTGATCGCAGCGAAGCCAACCGTAACGCCGACGGCAGCCTGAAAAACCCTGGTTATCCATTCTGGATCGGCGGCATGGAAAGTTCGGTCGGTCAGCGTCCGCCAACCCCACCGCTGGACATGCTCGACGCGGCCACCGCGCAATCGTTGAAAGCCAGCGGCAAAGCGCTGTGGGCCAACCTCGACCCGAATCAGTCCGGCGGATGGGACGGCGGCTTGCAACGTCACACCCTCGACGGGGTATCGGCCGGAGGCGCGGCACACACCGTGACCACCGCGCTGGACTTCTCCAAGGAAGTCACCCGCGCCAAACCGATTTACCTGCCCGAAGAAGGCACTGAAGTGGAACAGGCCGCGATGGCGTTCCACGCGAAAAAGGATCACCCAAGCTTTGCCTTGCTGCCCGGCAATCAGATCGTGGCGAAGGCCTTCCGCACCAACGGCGCCTTGCCGATTGCCGGCGCGCCGTACTACGAACCGTGCATGGACGACCGGCAAAAACGCCTGACCAGCAGCGCCGGCACCGGTGAATTCGCCAGCGGCGACCGGCTGGACGGCATGTCCTTCGTCGGCGCCTCGACCTTCACCGCCGACCGCCCGCGCATCTACAAGGCCGCCAACATTCAGTTCGACGCGGTCTACAACAAGGTCGGCTATCACTTCCCGCAAGCCCGGATTCTGGCGCTGTGGGAAGACGCCTGGCCGGTGATCACCAAGCAGCGTCCGCCAGAGCCACTGGTGATGCGCATGAACACCTTTGACTGCGTGCAATACCAGCAAACCAACCTGGTGCCTGCCACCTACGAGATGGACGACTATCAGGTGCGCACGCCGACTGACGTGATCGGCCAGCACATTCACCTGCCGAAGTGGGACCTGACGGCTGCCGACGGTTCCTCCAACGGCTGGAACTACGAGGACGGCGTGCTCTCCCCAGGCGCTGTTCAGGAACGCATTCAGGCGATCCGCGAATTCAACCAGTGCGAGGGCACCGATCCGCGCGACGGCACCCAGGCGTGCCCGAAAGCCAAGGCGCATCCGTTCTTCGGCCAATTCGGGCGCAGTGACTGGATGGGCGCGCGCACGGCCATGCAACGCTGGTTCGTTGATCCGGTGGTCAACGCCAAGGGCGTGGATCGGGGCCTGGGGACCATCTTCACCCACGACCACCTCGGCCCATCGACTCACCAGCAGATCGGCCTGTATGCCACGGTGCTGGCGGAGCCGGCCGGTTCCACCTGGTTCCACGCCGAAACCGGCGAGCCTCTGTACAGCGGCGCGCGCCAGGACGGCGGGCCGACCTCATGGCAGGCGGTGATCAACACCGGCGACCTCGACGGCGACGGCAAGAACGACAGCTTCCGTGAGTTCTTCCTCGAATACAGCGACTTCCAGCACGCCTATGAAGCCGGTGTGTACGTGGGCGCCGGCCCCAACGGCGTGCCTAATCCGCAAGCGTTCCCGGCCACGGCTGACAGCTTCCGCTACGCGATCAACCCGCCGGTGCGCAACAACGCCAGCACCCTGCTCGAAGGCGTGCTGGAAGTGCAGGGCGGTCAGGTGCCGGGCTGCCCGAGCCGGCCTTGCCCGCAAGCGATCTCCGTGGATGATCCGGGCATGTTCGTCGTCAACTATCGCAACGAGCCGCTGGCCTTGCGGGTCTACGACCCGAACAAGGTCGGCCCTGACGGCAAGCGCGGCATGCAGGCTGACGGCCTCGGCGGCGATCTGGCCTATGCCATGCAAAGCCGTACCGACCGCGCGATTCCGGCGATGAACCTGGCGCCGAACCTGGTCACGGCCGCCACCGGCCCGACTGGCGGCACGACATTGTTCCCGCCGCACATCAACAAGGGCGGCAGCGAGCCGGGCGACCCGTTCACCCCGATGCTGCGTACCTATACCGGCGACAACGTGCGGCTGCGGGTGCATGCCGGCGGCCACGAGGAAGAGCACAACGTCACCCTGCACGGCGTGAAATGGCTGCAGAGCGGTTCCGGTTTCGGCAACAGCTCCAACTCAGGCTGGCGCGCCTCGCAGATGATCGGCATCTCCGAACAGATGGGCTTCATCGCACCTGTGTCGATGCTGTCCAGCTCTGCGGCGACCACCGGTGACTATCTGTACTCGATGGACGCTTCGATCGAAGGCTACTGGAGCGGGATCTGGGGCGTGATGCGCAACTACACGGCCAAACGCAATGACCTGTTCGCCATCCCGAACAACCCGAGTCCGGCCGGCATGCGCAATACCGTGGCGTTCGAAGGCAGTTGCCCACGGATCAGCGCCAACCCCAACGGCATCGGCACCCGTCCGACGGTGCAGCGCAACTATGAAGTGGTCGCCGCGCTGGCCAACGACATCCTCGGCAATCCGCTGGGCCTGAGCATCGGGGATTCGGCCGGGCTCGGTCAGCATGTCGGCGGGCCGCTGAATCCGGCGGGCGGCACCCTGGTGCTGAACTCGCGCACGGTCAGTATTCCGCAGGTCACGGTCACTGATCCTGAGGACGGCGAGACCATCACCATTGGTGGCCAAAGCGGGCCGCTGCATGATCCGACGGCGATCCTGTACGTGCGCAAATCCGACCTCGATCCGGTCAGCGGCAAGCTCAAACCCGGCATTCCGGTCGAACCGCTGGTGCTGCGCGCAGCGGCCGGGGACTGCATCAACATCACCCTGGAAAACCGTCTGCCGAGCGTGATGCCGGACCTGACCCAGACTGCGGTGATGCAAGGCATGGTCAAGCGCGACCGCAACAGCGGCCTGGGCTCGACCACCTTCAGCAACAACCTGATGCGGCCGTCCAGCCACGTGGGGCTGCACGCCCAACTGCTGGCCTACGACATCACCAAATCCGACGGTGCCAACGTCGGCGCCAACCCGACCCAGACCGTGCCGCCACGGGTCGGCAGCAGCGGTGCCTACCCGACCCGTACCTATCAGTACTACGCCGGGCACCTGGAGCGTGAAGGCAAACCGGTCACGCAACTGGGCCGCAGTGTCGACAACATCAACGCCACGGCCGTGGAGTTCGGTGGCCTGAACTTCACCCCGGCGGATGTGATCAAGCAACCGCAAAAAGGCCTGGGTGGTGCGATGAGCATCCTGCCGATCGGCGCGACCTGGGTCGACGATGCGCGCAAGGTCAACGCCACGGTCACCGCACCGGGGCAGACGACTTACCGCGACTTCGCGATGGTCTGGCACAAGGCGCTGAACACCCGCTGGGCCAATGGCCGGCCGGTCGAAGGCATCGCTGCCGAGGGCTTCGGCGTGCCGACCGATCCGCAGGACAACTCGAGCATGGCCATCAACTACAAGACCGAACCGCTGTGGTATCGCTTCGGCCTCGCCCCGGATGCGCCGTTCGGCCGCGCCGATGGCGCGGGTTACGGCGACATGACCAACGCGCACATGGCCTACAGCAATGCGCTGGTGGGGGGCGATCCGCAAACGCCGGTGCTGTATGCCAAACCGGGTCAGCCTTTCCGTACGCACATCCTGATGCCGAGCGGCGGCAGTCGCGGCACGACGTTCCAGCTCGACGGACACGTCTGGTCGCTCAACCCGTTCCAGGCCGAGAAGAGCGACACCGGCGGCTACCCGATGGGCACGCCGGGCGTGGGTTCGGTGCGCTTCGGCTACAACCCGATGTCGATGTACATCGGCGCTCACGAAAGCATCCTGCCGGCGGCGCACTTCAGCTTCATGATCCCGAGCGCCGGGGGCAGCAACGCGATACCGGGGGACTACCTGTTCCGCGATTACGCCGCCTATGGCAACACCTCGGGGCTGTGGGGATTGCTGCGGGTGACCAATGAGCCGGAGCCGGCGCCGCCTGCTCAGTAGGTGCCAATGCGCGACCTGTGGGAACCGGTGAAACCGCTCCCACAGGTGGGGAAAGGTTTGTAGGGGAGAGAGGTATGAACAGGATCATCAACATCATTGGCGTCTGCCTGCTGGCGATGGCCGGCGCGCTGCTCACGCTGAGCGAGATTGCCCTGGCGCAAACCGGCGCCGGGCAGGTGCTGACCCGCGACGGCGTGTCGATCGCCTTCGATCTGAAGCCGCTGGCCAGCGACGGCCAGCTGCGTGAGGGCGAGTTCGCCGACGTGCAGTTTCGCGTCACCGACGGTGCGTCCGGCCAGCCGTTGTCCGGTGTAGCGCCGGGGGCGTGGATCGATCCGCAAGCCGTCGCCGCCGATCAGGCCCAGGGCCGTGACCAGAGCTGCAAGTCGCGGGTCGGCACGTTCCTCAAATCCAATATCGGCGCGCGGCCACTGCTCGACCTCAACAGCTATTTCCTGCTGGTGATGAACCGCGATGCCAGCGTTTCGGTGGTCGATCCGTCAGTGTCGGTCGGCGGCATTACCAGTACTTTGGCGCGGATCGAACTCAAGCAGTCGCCGATGGACTGGGTCACGCCCAAGGACAACAAAAAGGTCTTCGTGTCGATGCCGACGGCGGGGGAAGTGGCGGTGATCGACAGCGAGCAATTCAGGGTGATCGACTCGGTGGCCGCTGGCAGCCAACCGGTGCGGGTCGCGCTGCAACCGGACGAGCGCCTGCTGTGGGTCGGCAACAACGCGAGCAAGGCTGAAGAATCCGGCGTAACGGTGATCGACACCCAGAGCCTCAAACCGCTCAAACACCTGGCAACCGGGCGCGGCCACCACGAAATCACCTTCAGCAAGGACAGCCGTTTCGCCTTCGTCAGCAACCGCGACGACGGCACCCTGAGCGTTATCGACATCGCCAGCCTGAGCCTGCTGCAACAGGTCAAGACCGGTGCCAGCCCGTTGTCGGTGGCGTACTCGCCGCTGTCCGGCGCGGTGTACGTGGCCGATGGCAAGGACGGCACCGTCACGGTGATCGACAGCAACAGCCGCGCCGTCCGCCGGGTGATCAAGCTGCAACAGGGCCTCGGCCCGATGGGCTTCAGCGCCGACGGCCGTTTTGGTGTGGTGCTGAACACGGTGGAAAACCGCGCCACAGTCATCGACGCGGCCAACGATTCGGCGATCCATGATCTGGAGGTTTCAGCCGAACCCTATCAAGTGGTGTTCACCCAGGCCTATGCCTACGTGCGCGGACTGGCCTCGCCGAAAGTCACCATGATCAACCTGTCTTCGCTGGGCGAAGGGCGTCAGCCGATTACCCAAGGTTTTGAAGCCGGGCCGCAGCCGCCACGGCTGGCCGGCGATCTGCCGCTGGCGTCGAGCCTCGCGGTATCGCGCGATGACAACGCGGTGTTCGTGGTCAACCCGGTGGACAACACCACCTATTTCTACGCCGAAGGCATGAACGCGCCGATGTCCGGTTACCCCAACCGGGGGCAGATCGCCCGCGCCGCGCTGGTGATCGACCGCAGCCTGCGCGAGGTCTCGCCGGGGCTCTACAGCGCCCGGGTCAAGCTGCCGGCGGCGGGGCGCTTCGACGTGGCGTTCCTGCTCAACCAGCCGAACATCATTCATTGCTTCAGCGCCCAGGTGGCGTCCGACGGTGCGCCGGAAAAACACCTGGGCGCAGCGAAAGTCGAGTTCCTGCTGGACAAGACCGCCGTGGCCCTCAACGACCCGTACGTGGTGCGCTTTCGCATCGTCCAGGGCAAACAGAAGATCCAGCGCAGCGGCGTGACCGACGTGCAGTTGCGCTACTTCCTCGCGCCGACTTCCCGGCCCCGCGAAGTGGCCGCACGGGAAGTCGCCGACGGCGTGTACGAAGCGCCGGTGACTCTCGACCGCAGCGGCGCCTGGTACCTGCATGTGCGCGCGGCCTCGCTGGGCGCCGGTTTCGACGACAAGACATTTGCCAGTGTCCGGGTGCTGCCCGGCCAGACTCAGTGACGAGGAAAAGACCATGAACCGATTTGCATCCCGTGGCCTGCTGACCCTGTGCCTGTTGGCCGTCGGTATCCAGCAGGCCAGCGCCCACTCGGCGGACGAGCATGCCGGGCACACGGCACCGGCCGCCAACAGCCAGGAGCACGCCCAGGTCAAGTTCGCCGACGTGCCGCTGCTCGACCAGAACGGCAAGACCGTGCACCTGGAACAGGATCTGGTGCACAACAAGATCGTCGTCATGAGTTTCATCTACACCAGTTGCACCACGGTCTGCCCGGTGGTCTCGTCGATCATGGGCAAGGTGCAGAAACAGCTCGGTGCCCGGGTCGGCACCGAAGTACAACTGGTGTCGATCAGCATCGACCCGCAGCGCGACGACCCGAAACGCTTGCAGGATTACGCCCGCACCTTCCAGAAAGGCCCGGGCTGGAGCTGGCTCACCGGTTCGCCGCAATCGATCACCGCCACCCTCAAGGGCCTCGGCAGTTTCAGCGGCGACTTCAAGAATCACCAGCCGCTGATCCTCGTCGGTGACGGCAACAGTCGCCACTGGACGCGCTATTACGGCTTCACCGACCCGGCATTGCTGGCCAGGGAAGTCGAGAAACTCAGCGGCCTGCGCACCCACGCCAAACACACCGCGATTGCCATGGAGCAACAACCATGAGAACCCTGGACTGGATCACCCTGACGGTCTGTTTCTGGATTTTCAGCGCCATGGCCCTGGCTCACGAAGGCCACGAGCAACCCGCACCCGCCACAGCTAGCGCTGCGCCCGCACCGGCCAAAGGCACCCACGATGCGAAAACCTGGTTCACCGACACCCCGTTGCTCGACCAGCACGGCGACGTCCAGCGTTTCTACAGCGATGCGCTGCACAACCGCGTGGTGCTGCTTAACGTGATCTTCACCAGTTGCAACGACGCCTGCCCGCTGATCACCCGCAAGCTCAAGGAAGTCCGCGAGCTGCTGGGCGACAAGGCCGACGGCATCACCTTCATTTCCCTTACCAGTGATCCGCTGCGCGACACGCCGGCGGTGCTCAAGGCTTACACCTTGAAGCAGGGTGCCGATGACCCTCACTGGCTTTTCCTTACCGGCGACAAGGCGCAGATGGACCTGGTGCTGGGCCGCATCGGCCAGATCGTGCCGACGCCCGAGCAGCACTCGACCCAGTTGATCGTCGGCGATGTGGCCAACAAACGCTGGAGCAAAATCCGTCCCGACGCCCCGGCCGCCGCCATTGCCCAGCGCTTGCAGCTGCTGACAATGCCCGTGGCCGGCCGCTGAGTCCGCGCCATGAACCTCGGCCGCGTCCTCGCCCTGATCCTGCTCGCTGGCGTCAGCCTCGGCGCGGCCGCGTTGCCGCTGACCGATGAAGAAAGCGCCGGCAAGCGCCTGTACCGTGAAGGCCTGTCCGCCAGCGGCGAGCCGATCATGGCGCGGGTCGGCGCGGCGGACGTGTTGCTGCCGGCCACCAGCCTGCCGTGCGCCAACTGCCACGGCGCCGATGGTCTGGGCCGACCCGAAGGCGGGGTGCGTCCGCCGGAGCTCAACTGGTCGCGGCTGACCAGCATCCATGGGCAGCAACAGGTCAACGGCCGCAACTACCCGGCCTACACCGACAGCAGTCTGGCGCGGGTGATCCAGCAGGGCCGCGACCCCGGCAACAATCGCCTCGACCCGAGCATGCCGCGCTTCCTGCTGTCGATGAAGGATCAGCGCAACCTCACCGCGTACCTCAAACGCCTGGCCGATGACCGCGATCCGGGGCTCGATGACCAGACCTTGCACCTGGGCACCTTGTTGCCCAGCCAGGGGCCGCTGGCCGAGGAGGGCGCCACCATCGCGGCGGTGCTCAACGGCAGCGTTGCGCGGATCAATCAGGCCGGCGGCATTCACGGCCGGCAGTTGCGCCTGACTGTGGCCGATCCCGGCCCGGATCGCGCCAGCGCCGAACAGGCCCTGCAACGGTTGATCGAGGAAGAGAAAGTCTTCGCCCTGATTGCACCGCTGGCCCCGGCGCTGGACAGCGAACTGGCGCCGCGCCTGGAGCAGTCCGGCGTGCCGCTGATCGGGGCCATGTCGCTGCTCGGCCCGGTGCAGGCCAGCCCGCAGATTTTCGAACCGCTGCCGGGCCTGCGCGAGCAACTGATCGCGCTGGCCGACTACGCCACCGCCAGTTTGCGGGTGCTGCAAGGGCCGACGCTGATTGCCTATCCCGATGACCCGGCCCAGGTGCTGGCGGCACAGACCCTTGGCCGCTATCTGCAGGATCACGGCTGGCAAAAAGTCCATTTGCAGGCCTACGACCCGACGGCGGACAGCTTGCCGCTGGGCTCACGCTCGGTGTTCTACCTGGGCAACGGCGGTGGTTTCAGCCGGCTGGCGGCCGGGTTGCAGAATGCCGGGCAGGTGCCGTACCTGTTTGCCGCATCGAGCCAGGTGGCGGGGGATCTGTTGCAGGTGCCGGAGGGTTTTTCCCGGCGGGTGTTTCTGGCGTATCCGTTCGTGCCCAGCGACTGGACCCAGGCCGGGCGCATGGCGCTGACGCTGTTGCGCGAGCATCAAGGCCTCGGCGCCCAGCACGCGGTGCTGCAAGTAGGCGCCTACGCCTCGATGCTGTTGTTCAGCGAAGGCATGAAGCAGGCGGGCCGCGACGCCAGCCGCGAAAAACTGGTGGCGGCGCTCGAAGGCCTGCACGACTTCGACACCGGCCTGACCCCGCGCCTGAGCTTCGGTCCCGGCCGACGATTGGGCCTGAGCGGGGCGCACGTGGTCACCGTTGACTTGCCCGACCAGCGTTTTTATCTGGTCGCTCCCTACAAACCGATTATTGCCACGCCCTGACCGGAGGCCCTGATCATGAAGCTCAAAACCCTGTGTTTGCTGCTGACATGCTGGTTGCCGGTGGCGCTGGCGCTGGCGAACAATGAACCGGTGGCCGCCCGGGTCAACGGCGAGGCGATTTCCGAGTTTCGCCTGGAACGCTTTTTCGCCGAATACCTGGAAGATCAGGGCCGCGCCGTGGCGAGCATCCGCAACCCCAAGGCCTATAAGCAACTGCGTCAGGCCGCACTGGACACGCTGATCGACAAGGAACTGCTCTGGCAGGAATCGCGCAAGCGCGGGGTGAAAATCGATGCGCAAGCCGTGCGCGAACAGGTCGAGCAGACCCGCACCGCCATCGGCGGCACCGATAAATTCCTCCAGCGTCTGCAGGACGCCGGTTTCGATGAGGCCTCGTTCACCGAGTACACCCACCGCGAACTGGCGGCGCAGCGGATGTTCGCCGAGCTGACTAAAGTCCAGGCCCCGGACGAGCAAACGGTGCGGGCGTTTTTTGCAGAACACCGCGCTGAAATGGGCGCGCCGGAGCAGGTACAGGCCCGGCACATTCTGATCAAGGTTGCCGGCGATGCCGATGCCGCCACGGTTGAAGCGGCGCGGCTACGCTTAGAAGAGTTGCGTGCCGCTATCGCAGGGGGGCAAACCTTTGCTAGCGTCGCTCAATCGGGATCGGAAGATATCACCGCCAGCCAGGGCGGGGATCTGGGGTATTTCGCCCGTGGGCAGATGGTGCCGGCGTTTGAAACGGCGGCCTTTGCTCTCAAGCCTGGCGAAGTCAGCACGGCGGTGCGCACACCGTTCGGCTGGCATTTGATTTTTGTCGAGAACCACAAGGAGGCGGCCGATGTCCCAGAGGAGCAAGGGCTGGAAACAGTCAGGGCGTACCTCGCCCGACAGCAACAGACCCAGGCTCGTCGTCAGGTGCTCGCGCAATTACGGGCAGAGAACAGGATCGAACGAATTGACGACGACTGAAGGTTCCCCCCCAATAGTGGGGAATGGCTTCGATGCCCATTCAGGTGCTTCCCCGTTTCTGGGGAACGGGGTACCGGGACGAGCGGGCATTTCCATTCAATTCAAGGACATGAAGACAAAAAATTACCGGCACTCAGCCTGGCATGAAGTGTGCGTTACCTCTTGTGAGGCGCACTCCAGCAGGTTCGGGTCATTGAATTTCAATTGCCGGCACTTGAGGTTTCAGGGAGTCCACCTTGGTTAACAAAGTACTGGTTGTCGAAGACGAACAGCTGCTTGCACAGAACCTTCAGGATTATCTGTCGGCGCAAGGGCTGGAAGTCCGGATTGCACATGACGGCGCAGAGGGAATCGGCCTGGCCGAGACTTTCGCCCCCGACGTGCTGGTGTTCGATTACCGCTTGCCCGATATGGAAGGGTTCGAGGTGCTCGACGCGGTTCGCCAGAACAGGACGTGTCATTTCGTGCTGATAACGGGTCACCCGACCGCTGAAGTCTGTGAGCGGGCGCGGCAACTGGGGGTCAGTCACATCCTGTTCAAACCGTTTCCTTTGGCGGAACTTGCCCGAGCTGTCTGCGACCTTCTGGGGATCCAGCGCGAAGCGAAACCCGGTGCGAGCCCATCCGAAGGCTTTGTCGAACGACGCCAGAGCAGGACCGAGAGCTTCCCGTTGCAGTTGTACGATGGCAGTTGGGTGCTGGCGGACCGCCGACGAAACAGGTCGGAGGCCATGGCACCGGACGACGATCAAATGCTCACCGGGGAGTAATGGCGCGATAGACGTTCCGGCACTCGCCGAATTCGCCTCCCGCGCCGTCAGGGCCTCAAGCCCCGGGTGTTGGAGAGCAAGCCATGGATCGTCTGTCCGTTGTCGTCGAACCGCTGTCGGTCAATCCTCCACAGGAGGCACAGACCCCGCCACGCTTTTCCAGTGAACAACTGGCCCAGGCCCGGGCACGGGCCACCACGTCCGGGGAACGGGTGCTCGATGCGCTGGCCGTGCTCTGCGAACTGGCGCCGATGCCGTTCATTGCCAGCCTCGGCGCCACCCTGCATTATCCGGTGCTCGACACCGACACGCTGTTTCTGGCGACCCCGGTGTTCGACCGGGTCACCCTCGCGCAATGCCTCAAACGTGAATTCATCCTGCTGCGCCACAACGACGAAGTCATCGGTGTGTTCGCCGACCCCTTCGACACGTCGCGCCTGGCCTGGATCGACGAATGCCTGCACGGCGCGCCGCTGTATCTCGTTCACGCCGACGACCTCAAGGCCTATCTGGCCCGCCACGAAGAAAGCTTCCACGCCGTCGAATCGCTCAACGCCCAGGCCGACGCCGGCAGCGAGACCGACACCCTGCAAAGCCTGTCGCTGACCAGCATCAGCGAAGACTCGAGCGTGGTAGTGAAACTGGTCAACTCGACCCTGTACGACGCGTTGAAAATGCACGCCAGCGACATCCACCTCGGCACCACCGGCCAGGGCCTGGTGATCAAGTACCGGATCGACGGCGTGCTGAACAACATCGGCAAGATCCAGGGCAGCGAGTTCGCCGAGCAGGTGATCTCGCGAGTCAAGGTCATGGCCGAGCTGGACATCGGCGAAAAACGCGTGCCTCAGGACGGTCGCTTCAAGATCGGCATCAGCGGCCGGCAGATCGACTTTCGCGTTTCGATCATGCCAAGCATCTTCGGCGAAGACGCGGTGCTGCGGGTGCTGGATAAACAGGACCTGGCCGACAAGGTCTGCGGCGTGCAGCTTCAGGCGCTGGGCTTTGAAGACGAAACCCTGCGCCAACTGCGTCGCCTGGCTGCCGAACCCTATGGCATGGTGCTGGTGACCGGCCCCACCGGCAGCGGCAAGACCACCACGCTGTACGCGATGATCACCGAGATCAACCACGGCGTGGACAAGATCATCACCATCGAAGACCCGGTGGAATATCAGCTGCCCGGCGTGCTGCAAATCCCGGTCAACGAGAAAAAAGGCCTGACCTTCGCCCGTGGCCTGCGCTCGATCCTGCGCCACGACCCGGACAAGATCATGGTCGGCGAGATCCGTGACCCGGACACCGCGCAGATCGCCGTGCAATCGGCGCTCACCGGTCACCTCGTATTCACCACCATTCACGCCAACAACGTGTTCGACGTGATCGGCCGCTTCACCCAGATGGAAATCGACCCCTACAGCCTGGTCTCGGCGCTCAACGCGATTCTCGCCCAGCGCCTGATCCGGCTGGTGTGCAGCAGTTGCAGCACGCCGGTCAACCCGAGCGATGAAGAGCTGCGCGCTTCGGGCCTCGATCCACAGAAAGTCGATCACTACCACTTCGTCCACGGCAAGGGCTGCGGCCATTGCCGGGGCAGTGGCTATCGCGGGCGTACGGCGATTGCCGAGCTGCTGCACCTGGACGACGAACTGCGCCAGATGATCGTCGAGCGCCAACCCATCACCCAGATCAAAGCCCTGGCCTGCGCCCGTGGTTTGCGCCTGTTGCGCGAATCGGCGCTGGAGCTGGTGGAGCACGGTCGGACCACGCTGGAGGAGATCAATCGTGTCACTTTTATCGCGTGATCAATTTATCGCCGTGCTCGGCGCCAGCGGTGTCGGCCTCGGCCAGCGCCGGGGCAGCGACACACTGTGGCTGGGCAGCGTCGGCTACATCGACGAAAGCTTCCAGAGCTACGCGGTGGCGCTGGACACCCTCGACCGCCTGCTCGGCGAACACACCCGTACCGGTGCCGAGCTGAGCGTGGTGATCTCCGGTCACTTCAGCCGCTTCTGCCTGGTGCCATGGAGCGAGCAGATCAGCAGCCCTGACGAACTGCGCGGCTTCGCCCAACTGTGCTTCGAAGACCTGTTCGGCGCCCCGACCCAACCGTGGAGCCTGGTGCTGTCGGCCGAGCCGGCCGGGCATGACCGGATCGCCAGTGCCTTGCCGCAGGATTTGCTGGAACGCCTGCGCACGCTGGTCACGGGTCGCGGCCTGCGCCTGCGCTCGGTGCAGCCGTACCTGATGACCGCGTTCAACCGCTTCGACAAAAGCCTCGACGCTGGCGACTTCCTGTTCATCGTCGCCGAACCGCAACGCAGTGTGTTGCTGCTGGCAAGGGAAGGGCGCTGGTCGTCGGTGCGTTCGGTGGGCGGCAGCGACAGCGACGCGGCACTCAGCGCGCTGATCGGTCGTGAACGGCAACTGCAAGCCTCCACCAGCGAACGCGCCTTCAACGTTTATCTGCACGCCCCGGCGCGCCTCGATGCGCAACCGGATGTGGCGGGGGTGCACCTGCGCACTCTCGAAGACAACTCGATGACCGTGCGTGACGCCTTGTACGTCATGTCCCGGGCGGTGGCCTGACATGCGCGCCTTGAACCTCGACTTCCAGCCCCGTCCGCGTTCCGGCCCGTTGGGCTGGAGCCTGCTCGGCGGCGGTGTGTTGCTCGCGCTGGTGTGCTTCGGCGTGCAGCAGCACCTCGGCGATCAGGCCGAACAACAGCAAGGTCACTTGCAGCACACCCAGCGCCAGCTCACCGGCGACAGCGGCAGCAAGACAACGCTGAGCCCGGCGGAAACCCGCGAGCAGGCGCAGAACCTCGCCGAAATGCGCAAGGTCTCGCAGCAACTGCGCCGCCCCTGGGAACGCCTGTTCGCCATGCTCGAAGCCATGCCGCGCGACGACATCGCCTTGCTGACCCTGACCCCGGATGCACGCAAGGGCCAGGTACGGATCAGCGCCGAGGCGCGGGATCTGCAAGCGATGCTGGATTTCCACAAACGGCTGGAGGCCAGTGACGAGCTGTCCGACGTGTCGCTGCTGAGCCACGAAATCGTCGTCAAATCGCCGGAGCAACCGGTGCAATTCAACCTGTCGGCGACCTGGGAGATAGGCGATGCGAATCCCTAGACTGATCGTTCACGAATACCTGCAAGGCCTCGGCGTACCGGGCCTGGCCGGTCTGGCGCTGCTGCTGGTCACGCTGGCCTGGGCACTCGGCGGTTTGCTGCCGGGCTGGCAATCGCTGCAACAGCTCAGCCAGCAAACCCAGGAAGCCACCGAATACCTGGCCAAGGTCGAGGACGGTAGCATCGCGCCGCCGGTGGTGCCGCAGCGTCAGCTCGATGATTTCCGCAACAAGCTGCCGGCCCAGCCGCAAGCCACCGTCGCCATCGATCGCATCTATGCGTTGGCTGCGCAGGAGCACATCACCCTGGCGCGCGGCGAATACGCCCTCGGCGTCGATCCCAAGACCCATCTGGCGCGCTACCAGATCCTGTTGCCGGTGCGCGGCAGCTACCCGCAACTGCGCCGTTTCCTGCACGCCTTGCTCGGCCAGTTGCCGGCGGTGGTGGTGGAAGACGTCGAGTTTCAACGCAAGAAGATTGCCGACACCGACCTCAGCGGCCGGATCCGTATGACCCTCTACCTGTCGAGGTCGTGATGGACACCAAACGCATAACCGGCTGGGTGGCGTTCTTCGGCGTGGCGGCGGCGCTGGCCTGGTTGCCGGAATATTTCTCGCCGAGCGACGAGGCGGACTCGACCGAGGTCGCCGTGGCCAGCCCGGCCAAAGCCAGCGCCCGTGGCGCCTTGCCCGCCAGCAGCGCCAAGGCGAATGCGGCGCCGATCAAGGACCTGAGCCCGGCCGGCGACCTGTTTGCGAGCAAATCCTGGAAGGCCGCGCCGACCCTGGCGACGGTCACCGAACAAGCGATCAACCCGACCCCGGTGGTGCAAGCCCCGAGCCTGCCACCGGTGCCGTTTCAGTTCGTCGGCAGGCTGCATGACCGCAGCGACCTGCAGGTGTTCTTGCAGGACGGCGAGAAAATCTACGTCGTGCGCAGCGGGGATGTGATCGACGACACCTGGAAGATTGCGGCGATTTCCGATGTGGAACTGAGCCTGGTCTACCTGCCTTTGCATTTGTCGCAGACCTTGTCTGTGGGGAGTACGCAATGAACAGATCCCGTTTGCTGATGAGCCTCGGCCTGTGTGCCGGGCTGGCCGCGTGCAGTTCCGCGCAGGTCGCCAACAAGGAGGCTTCCGACCTGATCGAGCAGGGTCAATACGAGGCCGGGCTGGCCCGGATCGAAGAAGGCCTGCGCGAAGATCCTCGCGACACCGAACTGCATTTGCTGCTCAACAGCGGACGGGCCAAAGCCATTACCGCGCTGCTGACCTCCGGCGACACCGACCGCGCCCGCCGCGATTTCGCTTCGGCCCGCACCGCCTACAGCCGGGTGCTGACCATCGAGCCGAACAACCGCCGCGCTCAGGATGCCCTGCGCCAGCTCGATTACCTGCGCAGCATGGACGAGAAACTTGAACTGGCCCGTGGCGACCTGCGCCGGGGCGATATCTATGGCGCCGACCGCCAGGTCAAACAGATCCTCGAACTCGACCCGAAAAACGACGGCGCGCTGGAGCTGCAAGGCAACATCCGGCTGGTGCAGAGCCGCAACGTGGTTCAGTACCCGCAACTGCGCACCCGGCTCGACCGCCCGGTGACTCTGGAATTTCGCGACGCCAACCTCAAGACCATTTTCGAAGTGCTGTCGCAGGTCGCCGGCCTGAATTTCATCTTCGACAAGGACCTGCGTCCGGACATGAAAGCCACGATTTTCGTGCGTGACGTGCGCATCGAAGACGCCGTGCAACTGCTGCTGCAACAGAACCAGCTGCACCAGAAAGTGGTGAACGAAAACACCTTGCTGATCTTTCCGGACTCGCCGCAGAAGCTGAAGGATTATCAAGAGCTGGTGATGCGCACCTTCTACCTGACCAGCATCGACGCCAACACCGCGCTGAACATGATCAAGACCATGCTCAAGACCCGCGACGTGTTCGTCGACGAGCGCCTGAACACCCTGACCATGCGCGACACCGAAGACGCCGTGCGCATGGCCGAGAAACTCCTGCAATCGCAAGACCAGTCCAACCCCGAAGTGGTGCTGGAAGTGGAAGTGATGGAAGTCGCCACCCAGCGCATTCTCGATCTGGGCCTGCAATGGCCGAATACCTTCGGTGTGGTCAACAGCGACGGTTCGGCGGTGACCCTTCTCGATCAACTGAAAGGCATCAACTCCAGCCGGATTTCGATCTCGCCGTCGCCGCAGGCCAAGATCAACGCGCAGGACAACGACATCAACACCCTGGCCAGCCCGGTGATCCGCGTCAGCAACCGCGAACAGGCGCGCATCCACATCGGTCAGCGCGTGCCGATCATCAGCGCCACCTCGGTGCCTTCGACTCAAGGCCCGGTGATCACCGAAAGCGTCACCTACCTCGACGTCGGTCTGAAGCTCGAAGTGCAACCGACCGTGCACCTGAACAACGAAGTGGCGATCAAGATTGCCCTGGAAGTGAGTAACGCCACGCCGCTGGAGCCGACCCGCCAGGGGACGATCCCGGTGCAGGTTGACACCCGCAACGCCCAGACCTCGCTGCGCCTGCATGACGGCGAAACCCAGATCCTCGCCGGCCTGATGCGCAACGACCACGGCGCCACCGGCAACAAGATTCCGGGCCTCGGCGACATTCCGGGTCTGGGCCGGTTGTTCGGGAGCAACAAGGACACCATCGGCAAATCGGAACTGGTGCTCTCGATCACCCCACGGATCGTGCGCAACCTGCCGTACCAGAGCCCGTCGGACATGGAATTCCCGACCGGCACCGAAACCAGCATGCACATCCAGGCGCCGGACCGTTCGCAGAACTACACCATGCCGGCGCCTGCCGCGCAGCCTCGTGCAGTCGGTGAAGCGGCCGTGGCAACCACTCACGTCACCGTCGAGAAGCCTTGATCATGAACGCCTCCCAGCGCGGTTTTACCTTGATCGAAGTCGTGGTGACGCTGGCCCTGATCGGCCTGCTGGCCGGTATGGCCGCGCCGCTGACCGAGACCCTGGTACGGCGTGGCAAGGAGCAGGAACTGCGCACCGCGCTGTATCAGATTCGCGATGGCATCGACGCCTACAAGCGTGCCTTCGATGCCGGCTACATCGAGAAATCCCTTAACAGCAGCGGCTATCCGCCGAACCTGAAAGTGCTGGTCGAAGGCGTGCGCGACGTGCGTAGCGCCAAGGGTGCGAAGTTCTACTTTCTGCGCCGGATACCGCGGGATCCGCTGGTGCCGGCCAAACGTGACGACAACGGTGGTTGGGGCCTGCGCGCCTACAACAGTTCGGCCCAGAACCCGCGCGATGGCGAGGACGTGTTCGACGTCTACTCCCACGCCCGGGGCAAGGGCCTCAACGGCATCGCGTACCGCGAGTGGTGATTCTCATGCGCCGGGAAAAGGGTTTTACCTTGCTCGAGCTGATGGTGGTGATGGCGATCATCGCGACCCTGATGACCATCGCCTTGCCACGCTACTTCAACAGCCTCGAGGCCTCGAAAGAGACCACGTTGCACCAGAGCCTGTCGGCCATGCGCGAGGCGCTGGATCACTATTACGGCGACACCGGGCGCTATCCCGATTCCATCGAGCAACTGGTGGAAACCCGTTACCTGCGCAATGCGCCGCTGGACCCGATCACCGAACGCAATGACCAATGGGTGCTGATCGCTCCGCCGGACGGCGTGGCGGGCGGCGTTGCCGACATCAAGAGCGGAGCTACCGGGAGGGCGCGTGATGGCAGCCAGTATTCCGAGTGGTAAGCACGTGGAGCAGGGTGGGTTCACCTACCTGGGCGTGCTGTTCCTGATCGTGATCATGGGCATGGGCCTGGCCAGTGCCGGCGAGCTGTGGTCGACCGTGTCGCGCCGCGATCGCGAGAAGCAACTGCTGTGGGTCGGCACCCAGTACGCCCAGGCGCTGCGCAGTTACTACCGCAGCTCGCCAGGGTTGGCGCAGTACCCGAAAGAGCTGGTCGACCTGCTGCAGGACGAACGTTTTCCGGAAGCCCGCCACCATCTGCGCCAGCTCTATCCGGACCCGATCGGCGGCGGTGAATGGGCACTGCAACGGGGTTTCGACGGACGCATCACCGGCATCAACAGTGCCTCCACCGAGGTGCCGTTGAAGCAGGCGGACTTCCCGTCGCAGTGGTCGGATTTCGAAGGCATGCAGCGTTATTCGGACTGGCAGTTCGTGGCCGAGAAAGCCTTTCTCGATGGCACCGGCCCTGGCAACGGGTCACCGGTCAAAGGCCAGTCGGCTCTGCCGCAGGCGTTGCAGCCATGAGCCGCCACGTGTGGTGCGCGTTGGTCCTCGCGGCCGTGGCGTCTTTCGCCAGCGCCAGCGAAGAAGACGAAATGATGGGCTTCATCGTCGACGACACGATCTCGCACATCGGCCACGACTTTTACTACTCGTTCAGCGAGCGCCTGCGCGACACCAGCCGCATGGATTTCAACCTGGTGGTGCGCGAGCGCCCCGACGCACGCTGGGGGAGCCTGGTGACCGTCGAATATCAACAACGCCTGGTGTATCGGCGCTTCCTGCCGCCGAACACCGTGGAACTGAAGGACGAGGCCTACGAGGCCGCCGACTCGGTTCGACTGGAGGTCGTCCGGCGCAAGCTGGAAGCCTTGTTGCAGGACACCACCGACCTTGAGAAGGACGAACTATGAACACGACAACGTTCTCACGGCGCAGCGGATTCTGGATCTCGGGGTTGTTGATCGGGCTTGCCAGCGCCGCTGCCGTCCAGGCCACCGAACTGGTCTACACGCCGGTCAACCCGTCGTTCGGCGGCAACCCGCTCAACGGCACCTGGCTGCTCAACAACGCCCAGGCGCAAAACGACCACGACGATCCAGATCTCAAGAAGCGTTCGACGGTGGCCGGCACTTCGGCACTCGAACGCTTCACCAGTCAATTGCAGTCACGGTTGCTAGGGCAACTGCTGGACAACATCTCCACCGGCAACACGGGGAGCCTGTCCACCGACGCTTTTATCGTCAACGTCGTTGATGACTCGGGGGCACTCACGATTGAAGTGACCGACCGAGCGAGCGGCGAAGTTTCCGAAATTCAGGTGAACGGCCTCAACCCATGACGGGATGACGGTTCCGGGGAGTGATGGACATGAAAAAAATAATAGCGCTAGGGCTGATGTTGGCAGCATTACAAGGGTGCAGTCTGCGCGAGCCGATGCCGGCCGAGCAGGACACCGATACCCCGACCCTGACCCCCAGGGCCTCCACTTATTACGACTTGCTGAAAATGCCGCGACCCAAGGGTCGGCTGATGGCGGTGGTGTACGGCTTCCGTGACCAGACCGGGCAGTACAAACCGACGCCGGCGAGTTCGTTTTCCACCAGCGTCACTCAGGGCGCGGCGTCGATGTTGATGGACGCGATGCAGGCCAGCGGCTGGTTTGTGGTGCTTGAACGCGAGGGGCTGCAGAACCTGCTGACTGAACGCAAGATCATTCGTGCCTCTCAGAAGAAGCCGAATACGCCGGTGAACATTCAGGGTGAGCTGCCACCGTTGCAGGCGGCGAACATGATGCTTGAGGGCGGGATCATCGCTTATGACACCAACGTGCGCAGCGGTGGGGAAGGGGCGCGGTATCTGGGGATTGATCTGTCCCGTGAGTATCGGGTCGATCAGGTCACCGTCAACTTGCGCGCAGTGGATGTTCGCAGCGGGCAGGTGTTGGCGAATGTGATGACCAGCAAGACGATTTATTCGGTGGCGCGCAGTGCGGGGATTTTCAAGTTTATCGAGTTCAAGAAGTTGCTTGAGGCTGAGGTTGGGTACACGACTAATGAGCCGGCGCAGTTGTGTGTGCTTTCGGCGATTGAGGCGGCGGTGGGGCATATGGTGGCACAGGGGATTGAGCGGCGGTTGTGGCAGGTGGCGGGGGATGCTTCTACGCCTTCGCAGGATGATGTTTTGAATCGGTACCTGACTCAGAACAAGGTGGATCCGGAGGCTGAGTGAACTTGGCGGCCTTTGGGCCGACCAGGTTCCTTTGGGGGGGGTGTGAATATCCGTTTCTTTGGATGCGGCCGCTGACGGTTCCGCCCTTACGGCGGGTCACTTTGGCAAACGCCCCAAAGTAACCAAAGGTCTGGGCCCCGGCGTTCGGCCCCTCGCTGGGGCTCGGGGTTCCTTCGCTCCGGGATTCATCCGGGGGCATCGCCTCCGGTTTGCTTCGCTGCACCTCCTCTCGATGTGTTTGGCTTCGCCAAACGGTCGCTTCGCTCCCACCCCCGGATAAATCCCTCCACTCAGCCTGCCGAAGGGGCCGGCACGTCAAAAGCTTTACTCGAGCTAACGCTCATTGTGTTGAGTGGTGAGAAGCGAAAAGCGAAAAGCGAAAAGCGAAAAGCGAAAAGCGGACTGCTTTTGCTTTGATCGTTCCCACGCTCCGCGTGGGAATGCAGCCCGGGACGCTCCGCGTTCCATTCTCGAATGTTTAAAAGTTGTTTCGGTTTTGCCGATCCTTCCCACAAGGTTTTCAGGTTGTCCGTCGGAAGCGCGGGCTCTAGCCTGTTTCGGTCGCTGCCAATTCAGCGATCGGGCATGGAAACCCGCGTAACAACAGAGCGTACAAGCGCCATTCATAACGTATCCTGCGCACCCTCATGGTGTGCGCTTTGTTATGGCGGCTGTGCGTAGGAGACCTCGTGTCTGCCGGGTTGCTCTGTCCCGGGTTTCCAGCCTGCGTACAGCTGCCACCTATTCGCTTGGAAACCGAATAGGGCCAGCTATAACCGTCATACAGGGTAAAAATCATGAAGAAACCAACACCCAACC
>NZ_JAIHBA010000058.1:0-24227 GCF_019718735.1 Pseudomonas sp. RIT778
GTGGTGGTAACTACGAAAATCTGGTGGCTGATAAAACCCCGGTTTCGACCACCGTCACCGACACCGTCGACACCACCAACCTGTCGCTCAGCGCGACTGGCACCGTGGCAGAAGGTGGTTCGATCACCTACACCGCAACCCTGACCAACGCCGCTGGCTCGCCAGTGACCGTGACCTTGTCGAACGGCGCCGTGATCACCATCGAAGCCGGCAAAACCACCGGCACCGTGACCGTTCCTGCGCCAGCCGATGACGTCTACAAGGACGCCGGCAACGTACAGGCAACGATCACCAACGCCAGCGGTGGCAGCTTCGAGAACCTGGTCACCAGCACCACACCAGCGGTGACCAGCGTCACCGACACCATCGACACCACCACCGTGAAGCTGACCGCGACCGCGACAGCTGCTGAAGGTGGCACCGTCACCTACACCGCTACCGTGGGGGCGCCGGTGACTGGCTCGCCAGTGACCGTAAACCTGTCCAACGGCCAGTCGATCACTATCGAAGTGGGTAAAACCACCGGCACCGTCACCACCACCGCGCCTAACGACGTGTTGAATGGTCATGCGCCACTGACCAACGCGATCACCAACGTCAGCGGCGGTAACTACGAGAATCTGGTGGCCGACAAGACCCCGGTCAGCACCACCGTGACCGACACCGTCGACACCACCAACCTGTCCCTCAGCGCCACCAATTCGGTCGCCGAGGGCGGTTCGATCGTTTACACCGCGACCTTGACCAACGCTGCGGGCACCCCGGTGACCGTGACCTTGAGCAACGGCGCCGTGATCACCATCGAAGCCGGCAAAACCACGGGCACCGTGACCGTCGCAGCACCAGCCGACGACGTCTACAAAGACGCCGGCAACGTGCAGGCCACCATCACCAACGCCACCGGTGGCAACTTCGAGAATCTGGTCACCAGCACCACACCAGCAGTGACCAGCGTCACCGACACCATCGACACCACCACCGTGAAGCTGACCGCGACCACGACGGCGGCCGAAGGTGGCACCGTCACCTACACCGCCACCGTCGGTGCGCCGGTGACTGGCTCGCCTGTGACCGTGAATCTGTCGAACGGTCAGTCGATCACCATCGAAGTGGGTAAAACCACCGGCACCGTGACCACCACCGCGCCGAACGACGCGTTGACCGGCCACACGCCGCTGACCAACTCGATCACCAACGTTTCTGGCGGCAACTACGAAAACCTCGTAGCCGACAAGACGCCGGTCTCGACCACCGTCACCGACACCATCGACACCACCAACCTGACGCTCAGCGCGACCGGCACCGTGGCCGAGGGTGGTTCGATCACTTACACCGCGACACTGACCAACGCTGCGGGCACTCCGGTGACCGTGACCTTGAGCAACGGCGCCGTGATCACCATCGAAGCGGGCAAAACCACTGGCACCGTGACCGTTCCTGCACCAGCCGACGACGTCTACAAGGACGCCGGCAACGTGCAGGCCACGATCACCAACGCCAGCGGTGGTAATTTCGAGAACCTGGTCACCAGCACCACGCCAGCGGTGACCAGCGTCACCGACACCATCGACACCACCACCGTGAAACTGACCGCGACCACGACGGCAGCTGAAGGTGGAACCGTCACCTACACCGCTACCGTGGGTGCGCCGGTGACTGGCTCGCCGGTAACCGTGAATCTGGCCAACGGTCAGTCGATTACCATCGAAGTGGGTAAAACCACCGGCACCGTGACCACCACCGCGCCGAACGACGCGCTGACCGGCCACGCGCCGCTGACCAACTCGATCACCAACGTTTCTGGCGGCAACTACGAGAATCTGGTGGCTGATAAGACTCCAGTCAGCACCACCGTCACCGACACCATCGACACCACCAACCTGTCGCTCAGCGCGACCGGCACCGTGGCTGAAGGTGGTTCGATCACTTACACCGCAACCCTGACCAACGCCGCTGGTTCACCAGTGACCGTGACCCTGAGCAACGGCTCGGTGATCACCATCGAAGCGGGCAAGACCACCGGCACCGTGACCGTTCCTGCGCCAGCCGACGACGTCTACAAGGACGCCGGCAACGTGCAGGCCACGATCACCAACGCCACCGGCGGCAATTTCGAAAACCTGGTGACCAGCAACACACCAGCCGTGACCAGCGTCACCGATACCATCGACACCACCACCGTCAGCATCACCGGCAGCACCTCGGTGACCGAAGGCCAGACCGCCAGCTACACCGTCAGCCTGACCCACCCGGCGCAGACCGAAGTGACCCTGAAAATCGTCTACAGCGGCACCGCCGCCGACGGTTCGGACTTCACCGGCGTGTACACCGTGAAGATCCCGGCCGGTGCCAGCAGCGCGCAGTTCAACGTTGCGACCATCGACGACAAGATCACCGAAGGCACCGAAAACTTCGTGGTCAAGATCGACTCGGCCACCGGCGGCAACTTCGAAAACCTGGCGGTCAGCAGCACCAATGGCAGCGTCAGCACCTCGATCATCGACAACGATGCACCGCCGGTCATCGACCTCGACGCCAACAACTCCAGCGGTGCAACGGGTGCCGACTACAAGGTGACCTTCACCGAGAACACCCCGGGCGCAGGCGTATCAATTGCCGACACCGATATCAAGATCACCGACCCGGACAGCACCATGCTGACCGGCGCCACCGTCGTGCTGACCAACCGTCAGGACGGCGATGCGCTGAACCTGGGCAACAGCGTCAACGGCATCACCATCAATGCCAACAGCACCAACGGCACCGTCACCCTGACCCTGTCCGGCAACGCAACGCTCGCCGACTACATGCAGGCCATCAAGAACATCAGCTTCACCAACAGCAGTGAAGACCCGAGCACCGTGCCGCGGATCATCACCGTGACCGTGACCGATGGCGGCAACTACTCCAACACTGCGACCACCACGGTCAACGTGGTGGCAGTCAACGATGCGCCGGTCGCTGCACCGGTTAACGTCACCGGCACCGAAGACACCCCGCTGGTTCTCGGCTGGTCGACCTTCGGCGTCAGCGACGTCGACAGCCCGGCCAGCAGCCTGGGCGTGAAAATCACCCAGCTGCCGGGCGAAGGCAAACTGCAGTACCTGGACGGCTCGACCTGGAAAGACGTCGCCACCAACCAGACCTTCAGCAAGGCCGATATCGACGCCGGCAAGCTGCGCTTCCTGCCGGATGCCAACGAGTCGGGCGTGAACGGTTACGGCGGCACCGGCCTGGGCAACAACCAGGCTGACTACGCGCAGATCAAGTTCCAGCCAACCGACGGCCAGTTGCTGGGCAACACCGGCACCGTGAAGATCGACATCACGCCGGTGGCGGATGCACCGACCCTGTCGGTCGCCGACAACAGCGTGAAGTCCACCGGGCTGATCAAGGAAGTCTGGACCGGTCTGTCGGGCCTGGGCACCGACGGCAGCGGCGCGAATTCGACCACCCTGAAAAACGTGATCGACGGCGCGGGCAAGCCGAACACCAGCGGCACCGTGAACAACGTGCAGTCCGACGGCAGCGTGACCGCCGGTACTGCGTCGAAAACCTCGGGCCTGATCTATCTGGAAGCCGGCAAGACCTACACCTTCAGCGGTACCGGTGACGACAGCCTGCTGGTGACCATCGGCGGCAAGAACGTGGCGTCCACGACGTGGGGCGCGGGCGGCAACCTCAACGGTTCGTTCACCCCGACCACCAGCGGTTACTACACCCTGGACATTTACCACCACAACCAGAGCGGCCCGGGCAGCTACGACGTCAACCTGTCGGTCAACGGCAGCACGCCGATCGACCTGAGCAGTGCCGGCGTGCCGATCTACACCGGCGTGCAGGATCTGGTGAATGCCGGCGTGACCGTCTCCGATCTGCACGGCAACAACGGCGAAGGCTATTACGACGGCTACAAACTCAACACCGGCGCCGAAGGCACCACGGTGAAACTGTCGTCGATCAGCACCGCGCTGACCGACACCGACGGCTCGGAAACCCTGAGCATCAAGATCAGCGGCGCACCGGTCGGTTCGGTGCTCAGCGACGGCGCAGGCCACAGCTTCACCGTGACCGCCACCAGCGGCGACGCCAACGTCACCGGCTGGAACCTCGGCACCCTAACCGTGACCCCGCCGACCTACTACAACGGCCAGTTCAACCTGACCGTGACCTCGACTTCCACCGAGGCCGTGGGCGGCTCGGCCAGCACCACCGCGACCATTCCGGTCACCGTGGTGCCGGCGGTCTACAACTCGATTGTCGCCACCTCGGCCGACGATACCGTCACCGGCACCGACGGCAACGACATCATCGTCGCCGACATCGGCGGCCTGACCGTGGTGCCGGGCACCAACTACAACATCGCGTTCATGGTCGACAGCTCGGGCAGTATGAGCGCCTCGTCGATCAACGCCGCCAAGGACTCGCTGACGTCGGTGTTCAATACCCTCAAGCAGAGCCTGGGCAGCAACTCCGGCACGGTGAACATCTTCCTGGTGGACTTCGATACCCAGGTCAACAAGTCGGTGTCGGTGAACCTCAACGACCCGAACGCGCTGACCTTGCTCAAGGCCGTGCTGGACTCGATGTCGTCCGGCGGCGGCACCAACTACGAAGACGTGTTCAAGACCACCGCCAACTGGTTCCAGAGTGCCGAGGCCGTGGCCAATACCGGGGCGAAGAACCTTACGTACTTCATCACCGACGGCCAGCCGACCTACTACCAGAGCAACGAGGCGACCAACCCGACGCTGTACGGCAACAAAACCCTCGATAGCCTGATCACGACCAGCAACTATCAATTGGGCAAAGCCATCAGCCTGTACCCGGACAGCACGCACCAGATCGACATCAGTGCCTCGGGCTACGTGACGGTCTGGACCAAGTCCGGCGGCAGCTGGTCGTACCAGAACTTCGGCACCCTGCATGCCCAGGGCGACGGTACTTACGAGTTCTCAAGCCTGGCAGGTTCGGGCAACAGTACCGGCTCGACCACCACCGACAACTCCACCAGCAGCTTCGCACTGCTGGACAAACTGTCGACCGTCGAGGCCATCGGCATCAACAACGGCGTCAGCCTCAACGACCTGAAGCCGTATGACTCGGACCACGCGCCGCAGACCAACATCGATCCGAAGGACCTGGCCAACTCGATCATCGGCCACACCGAAGCGACGATGCCGGGCAACGACACCGTCAGCGGTGGCGACGGCAACGACATCCTGTTCGGCGACCTGGTGAGCTTCAACGGCATTGCCGGCGAGGGTTATCAGGCGATGCAGGCGTTCGTGGCCAAGGAAACCGGGGTCGACGTCAGTAAAGTCACCACCAGCAACGTGCACCAGTACATCACCGAGCACTATCAGGCGTTTGATGTGTCTGGTGCCCACGATGGCAACGACACACTGCTGGGCGGCGCGGGCAACGACATCCTGTTCGGCTCGGGCGGCAACGACCTGCTCGACGGCGGCAAGGGCAATGACATCCTGCTCGGCGGTACCGGCAACGACACGCTGATCGGTGGTCAGGGCAACGACATCCTGATCGGTGGTTCGGGTGCCGACACCTTCGTCTGGAAAGCGGGCGACACCGGCAACGACGTGATCAAGGACTTCAAGGCCAGCGAAGGCGACCGCATCGACCTGCGCGACCTATTGCAGGGCGAGACCGGCAGCACCATCGACAACTTCCTGAAGATCACCACGGTCGACGGCGTGTCGTCGCTGCAAGTCAGCTCGGGCGGCAAGTTCAACTCGGGCGATGCCGCAGCCGCCACACCGGACGTGACGATCAAGCTGGAAGGCAACAACTGGTCCACGGCCAACATTCACAACCTGATTGCCGGCAGCGATCCGACCATCAAGGTCGACCACAACAACAGCTGATGCGTGAACAACGGCCGCCCCACTTGGGGCGGCCGTCACGTTTGCGGTGCTTGAACCGGTGACGATTGCGTCGGCGCACCGCATACTCGCGCGCAGTTGGCTATGCTGCTGACAGCATGACGCTGGTCCATTTCCGAGGGATGCTCAATGTTTTACGTGCAACGCGATGCGCAGGGTCAGTTGATTCGCGTGGAAGCTGCGGCCTACGCCGAGGCCACGGAAACGCTGCCGGCCGACCACCACGAAATCCAGGCCTGGTACGCCAACGAGGCCGTGGAGAACAGCCTCAAACAGCTCAAGCAGAGCGACCTGGAAATGATCCGGGTACTCGACGACCTGATTCAGGTGCTGACCAGCAAAGGCGTGATCCGCGTCACCGACCTGCCGCCGGCAGCCCAGGCCAAGTTGATGGACCGGACCCAGGCGCGGGAAGCGCTGGGCGGGTTGAGTCAGTTGATTGATGAGGATGAGGGCGGGTTGATCTGATCCGTTTGAAGTCGAGTTGATCGTTCCCACGCTCCGCGTGGGAATGCATCAAGGGACGCTCCGCGTTCCAGTCACACCATCGGCATTGCGTCGGACACCGTTGTGACGCGGAGCGTCACGGGCGGCATTCCCACGCAGAGCGTGGGAACGATCAGGCTCACCGCCAAGGCTTGGGCTCACCGAAGAGCTGCCCCTGCACCCCATACAACCCCATCTCGCGAATCACCGACAATTCCCCTTCCGTCTCGACCCGCTCGGCAATCAACGGCAGATCGATGCTGTGCGCCGCGCGCTGGATCGCTTCGATGAACAGGCGCTTGTCGCTTTCCTGATCGATCGCCCGGATGTAGCTGCCATCGATCTTCAGGTACGCCAGCCCCAGCCGCGCCAGGTTGCCGATCATGCTGAAGCGTCCGCCGAAGCGCTGCAGGCTCAGGGAGAAACCGAGTTCGCGCAGGCGCCGGGTCAGCTGTTCCAGCACCGCTTGCTCCGGCAATTGTTCCTCGCCGATTTCCAGGGTCAGGCGCGCACCGAGGTTGGAATGCGCCCGCAGGATCTCGAACACTTTGTTCAACGCCTGCGGATCGGCCAGGGTCGCCGACGACAGATTCAGCGCCAGGGATTCTTCATGACCGGCCATTTGCTCCAGCACCCGCTCGAGCATCAACCGGTCCAGTCGCGCGGTCCAGCCGAAGCGCTCCAGCCACGGCAGGAAGCGTCCGGCGGGAATGGTCTGGCCCTGCTCGTCAAGCAAGCGCGACAGCACTTTGTAATGCAGCACCAGTTGCGTGTCCTGCGCCGCCACTACCGGCTGGAAGAACAGCTCGAAGCGCCGCTGATTCAGCGCCTGATCGAGCAAACGGTGCCAGGCGTGGTGATCGTCACCGACGTCCGCCACCAGGCTCTGATCGAGGCACGCCCAGTTCTGATCGCCCTGCCCTTCGGCCTGGGCCAATGCCTGATCGCCGAGGCTGAGGACCGCTTGCGGCGAATCGCCGTGAGCGAACGGCGCCAGGCCGATGGAGGCCACGGCGGCCACGTCGGTGGCGCCCGTTGCGTGCAAGCTGCTCAGCGCACTGTCGAGGCTCTGCGCCAGTTGCAACGCTTCTTCTCGGGTCAGCCCCGGCGCCAGCACGGCGAATTCACCACCACGAATCCGAGTGACGAGGTTCTGGGTTTCCGGGTATTTGGCACACTCGCGGGACAGTTGCTCGCCAACCGCTTTCAACAATTCATCGGTGCGCTGACCGCCAAGGCGCTGGTTCAGCCCAGCCAGATCCTTGACCCGCAACAGCAGCAGATAACCGGAACTCGCCTGCTCCGGGTTGCTCACCCGCGCATTCAACTGCATCTCGAAATAACGCCGGTTGGCCAGCCCCGTAAGGTTGTCCTGATAGGACTCGGTGCGCAGTTTTTCACTGCGCTCGGCCTGTTCCTGAAACAGTGCCTTGAGCTTCTCGACCATCTGGTTCATCGCCAGCACTACGCGCCGCAATTCAGGCGTGCGCGGTAGGTCCGGCAGACTCAGGAACTCACGACGAGCGATGGCGTGGGATTGCTTGACCATGTAATCCAGCGGCTTCAATTGCCGACGCAGCAACAACGCGCCGAGCACCGCACTCACCGCACCACAGACCAGCAACCAGCCCAGGCTGCCGAGTGCGCTCTGCCAGAGTTTGGCCAGGGCGAACATCGGGTGGCTGACCACCTCGACCCGCGCCGCCTGCTCCCAGCCACGGCTGACCAGCGCATCGCCACCGGCCGGCTCCAGGCCGATCAGTTTGACGAACCAGTCCGGCACGTTGGTGACCGCCGGAATGCCATTGCGCTCGACGATGGTCTGGTCGGTCTTCAGGTCGACCACGCGGATGCTCGAGTAATAACCGCTGTCGAAGATCGAACTGACCAGCAGCTCGACCATCGCCGGGTCATCGATGTTCGGCGTCAACGACAGCGCCAGCGCCGTGGCCGCATCCTGGGCGTGGGAGCGCAACTGGTTGACGTACTGGGTGCGCGAGCTCTCCAGACTGACCATGAAGCTGCCGGTGAAGGCGACCACCAGGAACAGACAGATAGCGATCAACAGCTGTTTGAACAAAGACATCTGAGCGCGTGCTCCTAGTTAGTCGTCTCGACCGGAAATCCTTCGGCCTGCATTTTCTTCAACACATCCTGCCAGCGTGACAGGCGTTTGGTGTCACCGACCTTCTTGTTGCCCTTGGCGCCCGGCAGGTACAACCCTTCGGCATTGAAAGAGTAGACCGGCAGCAAATCGGTTCGCTCGGCGGCCGGCTTGATCGGGTCGATCAGGCTGTCGAGCACCAGCGGCATGGCGTCAGGGCTGGAATAGTAAGTCAGGACCATGTGCGCGCGGTTCTGGCGCAGGGCCTTTACGTAGGTGATACGCAACTTGTCACTGGCCACACCGAGGTGGCGCAGGCTGAAATACTTGGCGATCGCGTAGTCTTCGCAGTCGCCGGCGCCTTTCCACAAGGCTTCGATGGGGGTTTCCCAATAATCGACCTCGTGCCACAGATCGATGTCTTCGACGTAGCGCATCTGTTTGTTGAAAAACAGGTTCACCACTTTGAGCTTTTCCATCTCGCTGACCTGCTTCTGCGTGGCCAGCAGATTCTGCCAGGCATCGATCCGCTGTTGCCCCGCGCCCAACGGCCCGTACAGTGCCGTGGCCTTGCGGCTGATCGCGGAAAAATCCCAATCGGCATGCAGGCCGCCCAGCATGATGCCGGCCAGCAGCAGCGCGCAGGCAAGCCAGCGCGCAATCCGTGGGATTGCGAAACGTACCGCCAATGCAAGGCATCCAGGGCAGAGAGGAAAGCGCTTGATGGTGAAGGTTAGCCCAGCAAAAAACAATGGCACCCTGAGATCATCGCTGGCGCGCTAAACTTCAGATGTGACAGGGTTCTTCTACACGGTTTGACAACCTGTAGAGCAATCACTAGTGTCCTTTGGATCCAAATCCGCAGTCATAGGGTGTGCAGTTGTGACCCAGAAGCCCAAGCCACTCCACAGCATCAAAGTCGACGGCCCGATTCCCGCGCATCTGGCGCGCTCGGTCATCGAAGAAACCCTGCGCGCCGCGATTCTCGACGGGCGCCTGCCCTGCGGCACCGCCGTGCGCCAGCAGGATCTGGCCGACCTGTTCGGTGTCAGCCGCATGCCGGTGCGCGAAGCCTTGCGTCAGCTCGAGGCCCAGGGCCTGCTCAGCGTGATTGCCCACAAGGGCGCCGTGGTGGCGCCGCTGATTCAGGGCGATGCAACGCAAACCTATGAGCTGCGCATCCTGCTGGAGTCAGAAGCGCTGCGCCAGTCGATCCCGCTGCTGACCCCGGCCGATCACGAACGCGCGGCCGGCTACATCGAAGAGCTGGAAATCGAACACGACTACACCGAAATCGGTCGGCTCAACCGTCTGTTTCACATGGCGCTCTACAGCAAGGCGCCCAATGGCCGGCTGTTGCGGCTGGTGGAAGACGGCCTGAATGAAGAAGAACGCTTCCTGCGCTTCAACCTCGAGGCCATGGGCCTGGGCAAGCTCTCCCAGGACGATCACCGTGCGTTGTTGCAGGCCGTGAAAGAGCGTGACACCCCGCACGCCGTGACACTGCTGGAGCAGCACCTCAATCGCGGTGTCGAGGTGATCACCCGTTACCTCGCCAGCTCCGCCGGCCAAAGCCGCAAAGCGGCGCGCTGAATCCTCCCTCCCGGGTGAGCCTCCACTCACCCGGCGAATAACCCGCTTACAAATCCCCCCACCGGTCACGGTCATTTGCCGTGGCACATCGACGCCTGCGCTCTAACCTCCCCCCTGCTTTGAACAGCCCGGAATTTGCACCGCAAGGAAGTCATTTTCGACGATAGCCGCGGCGCCGATTTACGCGCACCCTTGAAACGCCAACCCAATATAGAACGGGGACGCGCCGCCCCGGCAGCAGTCCCCGCACCAGGAACCTACGGAAGGAGCCTTGTCACGGGAACAGGAAGAAACGGCGCCGTTACAGCCCGACTTCATCCCCTCATATTCATTCAATTACTCAATTGGAAAGTTGCTTCGAGTGAGGCATTCACTCTTGTCGTTCAATTTTGGCCATTAAACGCCGAAAGGAGCAACTACGCCCAAATAAAACTTAACTTATAAGTTTTATCAGACCCACTCACACTTCAAAAAACAGCCAACTAAAAATAATTAAAAATAAACTTGTTAAGTTGTTTTGCGATGTATTAGTTTTTCTTCGCCGAGTTTGGATCCGAAATGACAAACCCGGCACAACCTTGCAGTACGGCCTCGATTGCGACGGTTTGACCGTCCGCTGCTGTCTCGGGCCCTTCAGACATTGCCTGCTTTCATCGAAACCGAATGAGGCTGTCGTTCGCCTGGAGAAACTTGTTCAGCGTTATTAGCGATTGATTGAGCAATCCCTATTCCCTATTAGCCAGAGTCTCGCAACCATGCCAACTAAAGAGCAACTTACACTAAAGAAAGCCGAACTCAGCGTTCATCCGATCTTCTCCGAAATCGATTCTTTGGCGACATTGCGCCGTTTCATGGAGTCCCATGTATTTGCCGTCTGGGACTTCATGTCGCTGACCAAGCGCCTGCAGCAGGAACTGACTTGCACGCGTCTGCCGTGGTTGCCGCCACGGGATCCGCACGCGGCACGACTGATCAACGAAATCGTGCTCGGGGAAGAATCGGACGACCGGCTGTCACACGGGCATTACAGTCACTTCGAACTGTACCTCGATGCGATGCGCGAAGTCGGTGCGGACACGACAGCGGTGGAGCGCTTCGTGACGCTGCAGCAGGAAGGCGTGAGTTACGACGTCGCCCTGCAAAGCGTCGAGGTCGATCCGGCGGCTGCGCGGTTCGTCCGTGACACGCTGCACACCGCACTGAATGCACCCGGTCACAGCGTTGCCGCCGCCTTCCTGCATGGTCGCGAGAGCGTGATCCCGACCATGTTCCAGCGCATGCTCGATGCGTGGGGCATTGGCGTCGAACAGGCGCCGACCTTCCGTTACTACCTGGAGCGACACATCGAAGTCGACTCCGAAGACCACGGCCCCGCCGCAGAACAACTGCTGGACCGGCTGGTGGACGGCGATCCGCAGCGCGAAGCCGAGGTCTACGCCAGTGCCATCGCCGCCGTGGAAAGCCGCATCGCCCTGTGGGACGGTCTGCGCCTGAGCATGCGCGAACCGCTGGCGGAGGTGGCCCAATGAACGCCGCCGACTACCAGTCTTTCGCCGATGCCTGGGAAAGCCGCGCGACCATCCGCACCCGGCCGCGCCGCGTGCTGGAAGATGACGCGCGGCTGATCTATCCGCTCAGCCGCCAGCCGTTGGTGCTCAGCGAAACCTTCCTGCGCGAATGCCCGGAACAGCGTGATTTCGCCCTGGTGCAGACGCTGTACAAATTCATCAACGACGTGGTGATTTTCGAAACCGAGATCGTCGACAAGACCGCGCGCAGCATCGCCAAGAACCGCTTCGCCGTGGCCTTCCCGTTCGCCTGTCGCTACGACGCCATGACCGTGGTCGTGGACGAGGATTACCACGCGCTGGTGGCGATGGATTTCATGCAACAGACGGTGGCCATGACCGGCATCGAGCCGATCGAGTTGCCGAACGAAATCGAACTGAGCCGGGCGATTCCGGCCGCCGTCGAACTGGCCCCGCAACACTTGCGCAGCGCCGTGGAACTGATCTGCGTAGCCATCGCCGAAAACACCGTGACCGGCGATGTCGCAGCATTTGCACGGGACGACACGGTCAAGCCGTCGATCAAGGGGCTGATGGCCGATCACTTGCTCGACGAGGGCCGGCACTCGAGTTTCTGGGCGCGGATGGTGCGCATCTACTGGCACACCGCGAGTGATGCAGATCGCGAATGCATCGCGCAGATCCTGCCGGTGTTCATCGGCCATTACCTGACCAACGACATACAGAAGTCCTTCGACCTGCGCCTGATCGACGCCTTGCCGGTCAACGACGCAACCCGCCGCGCCCTGAAAGACGAGATGGCCGGGCTGGCCTTCCCGATCAATCGCCACCACCCGCTGGTGGGCAACATCGTGCGGTTTTTCCACAACAGCTCGCTGCTCGACACACCGTGCGTGCAGCACGCCCTGCGCGACTACCTGGTTTGACAAGGAGGCTGACATGAGACGTCTCGACATTTTGCTGAGGGGCCGCAGCCAGGCCTTGACCGACCTAGCGCAGGAGCTCGAACAACACGGTCATTCATTGCTGACAGGGACTGCTCCGTCGGTGGATCTGGTGATCGATGACGGCAGTCTTGCGCCGCAGGATCACGGCACGACACCGCACCTGACTTTACGCCTGGGTATCGGTGCAACGGGCGCCGGCGGTTTGCCGGTGCTTGATCTGCTGTGCCTCTGCAACTCGACGCTGCTGAGCCGCGTGCCGATCGCCGACGAACCGTCCGGCAACGGTCAGGCCCTGCGCCAGCGAACACTGGCGCAGGTGGTGGACGAAGTGGCGCTGCTGGCCAGCCGTTTTTCCCGCGATGCCGAGTATTTCCAGCATGCGACGACGGCCCGTGCGCCGGACTTCGAACAGGTGGAAAACCTGTTGTTTCTCGACAGCCTGGCCTACGTCCATCGCCTCAATGCCACGGCCAATCCGGGGTTGCTGCAACAGGCACAGATCCCGGTGATCGAGCGGCTGCAACGAAGTCTGATCGAGCACGCGGAGCGCCCTGCGCTGCACCTCGCCGAGCAGTCGATCAGCTATCGCCAGTTGCATGATCACAGCCGTGCAATCCAGCAACGCTTGCTGGCAATGCTGGAGACACAACCGCAACCATGGGTGGTGGGGATTTGCCTGCCGAAATGCGATGCGCTGTTTGCTTCGATTCTGGCCATTCTCGGCAGCGGCGCGGTGTATCTGCCGCTGGAACCGAGCCATCCGCTTCAGCGCCAGCAGTACATTCTGGAAAACGCCGGGGCGGTGCTGTTGCTGCACGACGGCGAACACCCGCTGAGCGGTTCGATGCCAGGGCTGGATGTCTGTCGCATCAACCGCACCGACGCCGATCTGTCGCAACCGTTGATGCGTCGTCGGCCCGAGCTCGATGCGCCGTGCATGGCGCTCTACACCTCGGGTACTACCGGGCATCCGAAAGGAGTGCTGCTGAGTCAGGCGAACCTCGCGCACTTCACCGCGTGGTACGCCGACTATGTGCAGTTGCGCGCCGAGAGCCGGGTGTTGCAGTTCTCATCGCTGAGCTTCGACTCGTCGCTGATCGACATCTTCCCGACCTTGCTCGAAGGCGCGGAACTGGTGGTGCCCGACGACAACCAGCGGCGTGATCCGCTGCAACTGGTGGCGCTGATTCGCCGTCGGCAACTGACTCACGCGTTCCTGCCGCCGGCGCTGTTGAGCATCCTGCCGCTGGAGCAACTGCAAAGCGTCGGGCAAATCATGACCGGCGGCGACGTCTGCGAGCCGTTCGTGATCGAGCAGCTGACGCGCCAAGGCAAGCTGCATAACCTCTACGGCCCGACCGAAGCCACGGTGCTGATCACCGCGCGACAACTGCAACCGGGCGACAGCAATCGCACCCTCGGCGGGCCGATTGCCAACAGTCAGGTACTGATCCTCGACGACGATTTGCAACCGGTGCCGGAGCAAACCGTGGGCGAGCTGTTCATCGTCGGCCCCGGCGTTTGCCTGGGTTACCTGAAAAATCCGCAGCAGACGGCGGAGCGCTATCTGGATCTGGAGTTGCCGGACGGTCAGCGTCTGCGCGCCTACCGCAGCGGCGACATGGCCAAGTGGGGCGAGGATGGCATCGAACTGTGCGGACGCCGCGACAATCAGGTGAAGATCCGCGGCTTCCGGGTCGAGCCGGAAGAGATCGAGCGGTGCCTGCGCGAGAGTCAGCTGTATCGGCAAATCGCCGTGGTGATCGACAGTCAGCGACGGATTCTGGCGTTCCTCGCCCAGCCGCAATCGGATGCCGCGCGCGAGTCTTTGAAAGCTCACGCGCAGCAGTTTTTACCCGACTACATGCAACCGGTGGCGTGGACGGAACTGCCGAATATGCCGTTCGCCGCCAATGGCAAAGTCGATCGCAAGGCCTTGCTGGAGCTGCCGGTGAGCGTGCAGGACAGCGGCCCGAAATGCCTGCCGGCCAACGCCGACGAAGCGCTGCTGCTGGAGATCTGGGGCGAGTTGCTGGAGCTGCCGACCAGCGACATTTCCACCGATGAAAGTTTCTTCAATCTCGGCGGTCATTCGATTCTGCTGTCACGCATGCTCCTGCGTCTGCGGGAGGAATTCGGCCGCAGCATTTCGATCAACCGCTTCATTGAACTGCCGACCATCACCAAGCTCGCCACCCTGGTACGCGGCACCGATGACAGTGCGGTGCTCAGCGCCCAGGCGATGGCCGACGCCGAGCGAGCGCTGGAAATCGAGCCGCTGCCGATCAGCCGCATGGGCGATGTGCACAAGGTGATCGTCACCGGCGCCAACAGTTTTGTCGGTGTGCACATCGTCGAGGCGCTGCTGGGGTGGGGCGCCAGCGAAGTGGCATGTCTGGTGCGCGACGGCGGCGGGCAAACGGCGGCGCAGCGCTTTGCCCAGTCGTTGCGAGAGAACCGCCTGGAGCATCTGGACCTGAGTCGGGTGCGGGTCTATTCGGCGGACATCACCCGGCCGCAACTGGGCCTGGCCAATGAGGATTTCGAGCGACTGGATCGCGAGTTCGGCGCGCTGGTGCACAACGCGGCCAACGTCAATCACGTGCTCGACTACGAGTCGCTGGCAGCGGACAACGTCGAGCCGATTTTCGAACTGCTGCGGCTGTGCGAAGGGCGCAGCAAGAAGGTGTTCAATTTCGTCTCGACACTGTCGGCCTCCAGCACCGTCGACGACGCAGGCCGGGTGCTGGAACTGCCGGCCGCACCGACGCCGCCGATCTACATCCGCAACGGCTACAACCTGTCGAAATGGGTCGGCGAACGCATCCTCGAACGGGCGCGGGAGCGTGGGGTGCGGGTCAATCTTTATCGGCCCGGAAACATCAGTTTCAACAGCCTCAGCGGTGTCTGTCAGCCGCACAAGAACCGTTTGATGCTGATGCTCAAGGGCTCGATCCAGCTCGGTCAGGTGCCGGCCTTCGCACTGAATTTCGACCTGATGCCGGTGGATTTCCTCGCCCGTTTCATCGCCTTCCACGCCAGCCGTTATTCGGCCGAACGAGCGGTGTTCAACCTGCACAACCCGGAGCCCCTGAGCTGGGACGCCTATGTCGCGTCGTTCCGCGAAACCGGCAGCGAGTTCTCGCTGGTCAGCGTCGCCGACTGGCAACAGCAACTGGGCCGGGTAGATGCCGACAACGCGCTGTTCGGCGTACTCGGTTTCTACCTCAACGGCTTCGAGGAAGACATCGGCGACATCTCCCTGATCGGCCACGCCAACGCCCAGGCCGGCGTGCAGCAGATGGGCGCGCACTACCCGGAAAAATCCCCGGCGCTGCTGCGTCGCGGCTGCGACTACCTGAAAGAAATCAACTTCATCTGACTCATCAACCAAGGAGCAACACCATGAGCAATCTTCAACCCGACACCCTGATCAAAAACCCTCACGGCTGCCACGTCGTGTCTTCGGTGGAAGTGCCGGTGGACGCCAAACAGGTATGGGCGGTGGTCGGCAAATTCGACGGCTTCGATCGTTTCATTCCGGCCCTGTCGCACATCGAAATGACCGGCGAAGGCGTGTCTTCGCTGCGCAAGAAGTTCTTCAAGGATGGCAACGTGGTGGTCGAGCAACTCAACTCCCGGGACGACCAGGCGCTGAGCATGACCTGGACCACGATCTACAACACGCTGGGCGTGGCCAATCTGTGGGCGGCGATGAATGTGGAATCGCTGGGCGCAGGCAAGTCGCGGGCGACCTGGACGATCATCGCCGAGCCGGCAAGCGGCGGTCCTGAGGCGCTGCCGGGGTTCAAGGATTTCGTGCAGGGGTTCGCCGATGATGCGATGGGCAATGTGCTGAAGCTGTTTGTGTAAGGCATGAAAAAGCCCGCTGCGGATCACTCCGCAGCGGGCTGTTTTTTGACCGCAAGCAATCAGATCTTGAAGCTGTCCACCAGCTGTTTCAAACGGTTGGCCTGCTGCGACAACGCATCGCAATCCTTCAACGTTTCATTGAGGTTGGCCACGCTCTGCTGGTTCAGCAGGTTGATCTGGTTGACGTCGACGTTGAGGGTTTCCACCACGGCGGTCTGCTCTTCGGTAGCCGCGGCCACCGACTGGTTCATGCCGTCGATTTCGCCGATGCGCTGGGTCACGCTGACCAGACGCAGACCGGCCTGGTTCGCCACTTCAACGCTCTCTTCGCTGGACGCCTGACTGGCGTTCATGGTGGTCACCGCTTCACGGGAGCCGACCTGCAGCGAGGTGATCATCTTGTGGATTTCTTCCGCCGATTCCTGGGTGCGGTGAGCGAGGTTACGCACCTCGTCCGCCACCACCGCAAAACCGCGTCCGGCTTCACCGGCACGGGCCGCTTCGATGGCCGCGTTGAGCGCCAGCAGGTTGGTCTGTTGGGAGATGCCTTTGATCACATCGAGAATGTGGCCGATGTTATCGGTGCTCGCATTCAGGGTTTCGATCTGGGTGCACGACAGGCTGATCTTCTGCGACAGCTCGGTCATCGCCTGAATCGTCTGCTCTACCACCTGACGACCATCATCAGCCTGCTCGCTCGCGCCGCTGGCGTGTTGCGAAGCATCGGCGGCGTTGCGGGCGATTTCCTGGGTGGCGGCACCCAATTGATTGATCGCGGCGGCCACGCTGTTGGTGCGTGCGCTTTGCTCGTCGGAGCCGATGATCGAGGCGTTGGACGATGCCATCACCCGTTGCGACAGGTCGTGTACGTGGCGAGTCGCGGAAGACACTTCGGAGATCGAAGCGTGAATCCGCTCTACGAACTGGTTGAACGAACTGCCCAGCTCACCGAACTCGTCTTTGCTTTCCACTACCAGACGACGGGTCAGGTCACCTTCACCCTGAGCGATGTCCTGCATCGCACGGCCCATGGTGATCAGCGGACGCATCAGTACGGTGATCAGCAGGCTCAGGAAGACTGCAATCGCGCCCACCGCGACGAACATCGCAATCACTGCCGAGGTACGGAACTGGCTGAGTGCGGCGTAGGCCTTGTCGCGGTCGATCGACAGACCGATGTACCACTCGGCATTCGGCAGACCGGTGACCGGGGTGAACGACAGGATGCGTTCCTGGCCGTTGAGCACTACGTTCTGGTTGCCCTTCTCGATGCGCACACCGGTGTTCGGGTAGATGTCCTTGAGGTTCTTCATGACCTGGTCTTTATCCGGGCTGACGATCACCTGACCGTCACCGCTGACCAGGAACGCGTGGCCCAGGCCACCGAAGTCCACCGAGTTGATGATCTTCACCAGGGTTTCCAGGCTCAGGTCACCACCCACCACACCGAGCAGCTCGCCGTTCTTTTTCACCGGCATGGCGATGGTCACCACCAGACCGCCAACGGCGGCCATGTATGGCGGGGTCAGCATGGTCTGGTCAGCGGCCACGGCCTGCTTGTACCACGGGCGCTGACGCGGGTCGTAGCCGTCCGGCATCTTCGCGTCCGGGCGCTGGGTGAACACACCGTTGGCCTGGCCGACGTAGGTGAACTGGAAGTTCGAGGTGAAGGCCGGTTGATCGACCAGGCCCGGGAAGTCGGCATTCTTGCCTTGATGGGCGACGTTCTGCGCGAGGTTTTCCAGTACCAGAATCCGCCCGCTCATCCAGTTCTGCACACTGCTGGCGGTCAGGTCACCGGCCTGCTGGACCGAGGACTGTAGGTTCTGGCGAATGGTGTTTCGCTGCAGATAGTCGTTGTACAAAGTGAACAGCGCGAACGCCAGGACCACGACGCCCGAGGCGGCCAGCAGGATTTTATGGCTGAACTTGAGATTCATTTCATGGGACTTCTTATGCGAAAAGTGGGGATGCGTTCCGGATGCAACATTCCATGTACAGCGCAGGCAGCGTTCTGAGGGCTGCTCTACTTTGGTGCACGCATGTCTCACCAGTCTGTCGGCACGCTTTGGAGAAAACTTAGGGCTTTGCAGGAAATGGACGGCATTTCTGCCAGATTCCCGCCGAACGGCGTGCCAGAGCGTTCGCCTGTCATTTTTTGATGACTGTTTTGCAGCGCCGGTTGCAAATTCTGTAACCCTTGATGACAATGCGACTAATTATCATTTGTGACGTTCGGGCTGTCGCGTTCATGTCCTCTCCTGAGTTTGCAGTACAGGCGCTTTACAGTAGTCATCACGGCTGGCTCAACGGCTGGTTGCGCGCGCGGCTGGGCAATGCCGCCGATGCGGCGGATCTGGCCCAGGACACGTTCGTGCGTTTGCTGCAACGCACCGAGCGTCTGGAACTCAAGGCACCTCGCGCATTCTTGCGCACGGTTGCTCGGGGTTTGTTGATCGATCATTGGCGCCGTGAAGAAATTGAACGCGCCTATCTGGAAACCATCGCCCATTTGCCTGAAGCCGAAACCCCGAGTGCCGAATCCCGCGCATTGGTGATCGAACTGCTCGAAAGCATTGCCCGCATGCTTGAAGGCTTGAAGCCGAAAGTGCGTCAGGCATTTCTGCTGGCGCAGTGCGAAGGTTTGACCCACAAGCAGATCGCCGAGCAAATGGGCCTGTCCTTGCGCTCGGTGGAACGCTACGTCGCCGATGCGCTGTATCACTGCTACGTGCTGCGGTACGAAAACTGATGCCGGTGGATAACCTCTCGCTTGGCCGACGCGCCGAGCCACCGCAACAAGTCGTCCGACAGGCCATTCACTGGCTCCTGCGCCTGCGCAACAACCATGGCAATCCGCGCCTGAATCGCCAGTGCGAACAATGGCGCGCTGAACACCATGATCACGAACTGGCCTGGCAACGGGTGCAGTCACTGCAGGCCGAACTGACCCACAATCTGCGCGCCGTGCCCGCTGCGCAGGTGGCGTTCAACACGCTGGAAAACAGTGCGCAGGGGTTGGGTCGACGTCAGGCGTTGAAGCTGTTGTCCGGCGCGCTGCTGATGGGCTCCGCAGGATGGCTGGCCAGCGACACTTCCGCCTGGCAACAGTGGAGCGCCGACTACGCCACCGCCACCGGCGAGCGCCGTGGCTTCCAGTTGCCGGACGGCACACGGATCGAACTCAACACTGCCAGCAGCGTGGATCTCGATTACACCGCGCAGCAACGACTGATCAAACTGACCCGTGGCGAAATCATCGTCACCTGTGGCGGTGCCGATGAAGGTGCGTCCTTTGACCGACCACTGCGGGTGCAGAGTCGTCATGGCAGTTACGAGCCGTTCAAGGCGCGATTCATTCTGCGCCAGGAAGATGGATGCACGCGCCTGAGCGTCACCAGTGGCCGGGTCGCGATTCACTCCGCCGGCAACTCGACGGAAGCAATCGCCGGTCAGAGCTACTTGATCGATCACCATCAAATTCGCCCGGCGCCGCCGCTGGACATGGACGCCGGTGCCTGGGTCGACGGGCTGATCGTGACTCGCAACATGCGGCTGGGCGACTTTCTCAGCGAAGTCGGCCGGTATCGTCAGGGATTTCTGAGCTGTGCGTCGGACATTGCGGATTTGCGCCTGTCCGGCGTGTTCCGTCTTGAGGACACCGACAAGCTGCTGGCGATCCTGCCGCAGACCCTGCCGGTGCAATTGCGCTACCGCACCCGTTGGTGGGTGACGCTGGAGTCTGTGGCCTGAAATTATTTTGGCGGGGTTTCGTGGCAAGTCCGGCTTAGTCAGTAAGCACTTCAACTCAGCCTTCGCGACTGCCTACGGAAACCTACAATGACTGCACGCGTTACCTGTAAGAACCCTCTGAATTTCTCTGCCGAATCGGGCCTGTTGCGCCACGCCGTTCGGGCGGCGCTGTTTTCTACCGCCCTGGGTGTTGGCGTGTTGCCGAACCTGAGCGTCGCGGCCAATGCCAGCGAGGTCAGCAGCCACCGCTACAACATCGCCGCAGGGCCATTGGGCGATGCGCTCAACCAGTTCGCACGCCAGGCGGGCATCACGTTGTCGATGACGCCGCAGCAAACCCAAGGCCGGCAGTCACCGGGTGTACAGGGTGAGTATTCGACCGATCAGGCCTTGAGCCACTTGCTCGGCGGATCAGGTCTGGAGGCGGTCAGCCAGGACGGCAGCAGCTATGTGTTGCGCTCCGTCGCAGAAACCGAAGCACTGGCCCTGCCGACCACCGACATCAAAGGCTTCGCCCTCGGCAACGCGCTGGGCAGCATGGACGGCTACAACGCGACGCACAGCCAGATCGCCACCAAGACCAGTACCGCGCTGCTGGAAACTTCGCAAAGCGTGTCCGTGGTTACCCGTGAGCAAATGGACGACCAGGGCTCGCAAACCGTGTCCCAGGCCATGCGTTACACCCCCGGTGTGCTGACCAACCCTTACGGCGCCACGCACCGTTACGACTATGTGGCGATGCGCGGCTTCAACGACGGTTCGGTGGACAACATCTACCTCGACGGCCTCAAGTCGATGGGCGACAGCGGCACCTACAGCACTATGCAGGTGGACCCATATTTCCTTGAGCGTGTCGATATTCTGAAGGGCCCTTCGTCGGTGCTCTACGGCCGTAGCTCGCCGGGCGGTCTGGTGGCACTGACCAGCAAGAAACCGCTGTACGAGGCCTATCATCAGGTACAGGCCACCGTCGGCACTCAGGGCCAGCGCGGTGTCGGTTTTGACTTCAGCGGACCGGTCGATGACGACAAGCGTATCGCCTATCGTCTGATCGGTTTGACGGATCAGTCCGACACGCAATTCGACCACAACAAGGAAAAGCGCTTCGCCCTCGCACCAACCGTCAGCATCGATTTCAGCGAGGACACCTCGCTGACGCTGCAAGCGTATCTGCAACATGACCCGGATGGCGGCTACCACGGTGGCGTGCCGGCCGACGGCACGATTCATCAGCGCAACGGCAATCGCATCTCGCCGCACTTCTTCGAAGGCGAGCCGGGTATCGACGGTTACTCCCGTGATCAGCAGTCGTTCGGTTATCAGTTCGAACACCGCTTCAACGACGTCTTCACCGCGCGGCAGAACTTCCGTTACCTCGACTCCAAAGTGAACATGGATCAGGTGTACGCCTATGGCTGGACGTCACCGACCAGCAATGAGCTCAATCGCTACTACACCGGCGGTGACGAGCGTCTGCACGCGTTTATCGTCGACAACATGCTCCAGGCTGAATTCTTCACCGGCGCGACCAAGCACACGGTGCTGATGGGGGCGGATTACCAGCGACGCAAAACCGTGGTTGACTGGACCAGTGGTGGCCTGGCGCCAATCAATGCGTTCAACCCGGTGTATGGCAATTCGGCTATTACGCCATACGGCGAGACCAGCTATCTGCGGCGCCTGGAGCAGACCGGCGTATACCTGCAAGACCTGATCGAGATGGACAAGTGGCGCTTTTCGCTGGGACTGCGCCAGGACTGGGTGGAAACCTCCGACGAAAACCGTATCGCCGAAGCGGGCCGTCCGGTCGGCACCGAGATCAACGATCGACGCACCAAGCTCACCGGTCGTGCCGGCGCGCTGTATCTGTTCGATAACGGCCTCGCGCCGTACGTCAGCTATTCCGAGTCGTTCAACCCGAATTCCTACGCGGACAGCGCCGGCAATCCGCTCGCACCGACCGATGGAACGCAGTGGGAAATGGGCCTGAAGTATCAGCCGCCAGGTACCGACAATCTGTTCACCGCCTCGTTGTTCCGCATCGATCAGGAGAACCTGGCAACCAAACTGCCGCAGGAAAACTTCTATCGCGCTGTAGGCGCTGTCCGCTCTCAGGGTCTGGAACTGGAAGCGCACATGCAGTTGACCGACAACCTGAAAGTGCTCGGCAGCTACACCTTCACCGACATTGAATACTCGAAGTCGATGACCAGCACCTTGAGCACACCGACCAATGTGATCGAGAACAAAGGCAATTCGCCAACTCAGGCACCGCGACATATGGCGTCCTTGTGGGCCGACTACAAGTTCGACAGCGCGGCACTCGATGGTCTGCGACTGGGCGGCGGTGTGCGTTATGTCGGCTATAGCTGGGCGGATGCAGAGAACACCATGAAGGTGCCGTCCTACACATTGTTCGACGCATCGATTGGCTATGACCTCGGCAAGGTCGGTCTGAAGGGTGTCGACGTACGCCTGAATGCAAACAATCTGACCAACGAATCCTACGTGGCCTCCTGCGCCAGTCTGGACTTCTGCTACATGGGCGAAGAGCGCAACGTCGCCGCGACGGTCAGTTACCAGTTCTAAGCCTTTGTCTTGTGCATAAAAAAGCCAGCCCCTGATTTCAGGGGCTGGCTTTGTGGTATCTGTGGGGGAAATTTTCATGCGTTCGTTTCTGGTTTTATTGCACCGGTATATCGGGTTGGCCACGGCGGTTTTTCTGCTGCTGGCCGGGATCACGGGCAGCATTCTGGCGTTCAACCATGAGCTGGATGAGTGGTTGAATCCGGAGTTTTACGCGGCTTCGGCCGAGGGGGAGCGTCTGCCGCCAGGTGGGCTGGTTGATGCGGTGCAATCGGCCCATCCGAAGTTGCAGGTCTGGTACATGGAGTACCCGAATGAGGCAGGCCACACGGCATTGCTGGCGGCGGTTCCGCGAAATGATCCGGCGACGGGTGAACCCTTCAAAGAACGCAATGAAGTGTTCTACCTCGACCCGGTCAGCGGAGAGCAAAAAGGTCAGCGTTACTGGGGCGAGTGCTGTTTCCAGCGTGAGAACTTCGTTCCGTTCATTCTCGAGTTTCACTACAACCTGACACTGCCCGGTAACTGGGGTTTGCTGTTGATGGGGTTGGTGGCCATCGCCTGGGTAATCGATTGCTTCATCGCCCTCTGGCTGACGTTACCGCGGGGTAAACCGTTCTGGAAGAAGTGGTCGAAGGCCTGGAAGATCAAGGGCGGGCATGCCTATCGACTCAACTTCGATCTGCATCGGGCAGGGGGCTTGTGGCTGTGGTTGTTGTTGCTGCCGATAGCCGTCAGCAGCGTGGCGATGAACCTGCCGAGCCAGGTCTTCAAACCCGCGGTGTCGCTGTTTTCTCCGATTGAACCGAGCGTGTATGAGGCTCGAGGGCGGATGCCTGCCGAAGAGCTGGGGATCACCCGATTGAGTTATCAACAAGCATACGAAAGGGCACAGCAGGAGGGGAAAAGGTTGGGGCTGACAGCGGCGATCGGCGAGTTGTATTACAGCTTTGAATACAACTTCTACGGTGCGGGGTTTGGACAGCATGACACCGAGGCCCACGGTAAATCCTGGTTGTTCTTCCACGGTACTGACGGACGATTACTGGGGCAGGAGATCGCAGGAAAAGGGACGTTGGGAGAGCGGTTTTATCGGTTGCAGTTGCCGATACACGGGGGACGGATCATAGGCTTCACCGGACAAGTGATGATCGCGGTATTGGGTGTTCTGATTGCGGGATTGTCGGGGACTGGCGTCTACATCTGGTGGCGCAAATGGCAGGCTCGTCGGAGCAGCAAGGCACGCAGAGCGGTTTGAAAATCGGATTTTTGTGGGTACTGAAACGACAAAACCCCTGTCTGCGTTAGCAGACAGGGGTTTCGGAATTCAATCTTGACGATGACCTACTCTCACATGGGGAAACCCCACACTACCATCGGCGATGCATCGTTTCACTTCTGAGTTCGGGATGGGATCAGGTGGTTCCAACGCTCTATGGTCGTCAAGAAATTC
>NZ_JAIHBA010000059.1:0-23165 GCF_019718735.1 Pseudomonas sp. RIT778
CCGCGACGCCAGCCATGCACAGATAAAGATCCGAAGAAGTCAGCACCACCGCCTGTTCGTGCAGGCGATGGGCGAGGCCGGGGTCGTTGCTCGCGGCCAGCGGCGAGTTGCCGAGGCGATCGACCAGCATCGTCGAGTGAAAATGCAGGCGCGAAGTGGTCAGCGCTTCGATAACGCCGGTGGCGACCACCGCCGCCAGGCCTTTCACGGTGTTGAACCACGCCGAAGCGAACGGCCCGTCCTGCGGCTGGATGCTGCCGGTCGACAGCATCAGCAACGGCAGCACCGCCATCGGCTGGCCGAAAATCTGCAGCCATTGCAGCACGTAGAAATCGTCGCGAATCCATTCCGAGGTCAGCTGCGAGCCGCCGAGGCACGAAAGCGTCAACATGCTCAAACCGATGCCGAGCACCCAGCGGCAATCGACCCAACGCAAGTTGCACAACGCCGCCACCAGCGGCAGCGCGATCAACTGCGGCAATGCCGCGATCAGCATGATCGGCGCGGTCTGTACCGGTCGGTAACCCTGCACCTGAGCCAGGTAACTCGACGGAATCAGCACCACTGCCAGCAGCACCACCAGCACGCCGGCCAGGGTCATCAGGGCGAACGACAGGTTGCGAATGCCGAGCATCTGCAACTTGAAAAACGGAATCGGCTGCGACCATTCATTGATCAGAAACGCCACCAGCAACAGCGAACCGGCACCGAGCAAAGCGCAGATCAGGTTCGACTCGAACCAGTCCAGCCGATTGCCCTGCAACAGACCGATCACCAGCATGCAGATCGCCGGAAACCCCAGCAGCAGGCCTTTCCAGTTAAATGTTTTGAGGCGTTCCAGACGCAGCGGATCCTGCGGCAAGCCATAGGCGACAGCGGCCATGGCGATCAGGCACGGCACGATGATTTGCCAGAACGTCCACTGCCAGCCGACGTATTCGGTCCACAACCCGGCCAGCGGCGTACCAAGACCTGGGCCGAAGGTGGCGGTCAGGGCGTAACCGGCGAGACCGTAAAGCTTGATGTTGGCCGGCAGAAACCGCAGCGCAACGGTCATCAACATCGGCGGCAACGCACCGCCGGCCAGGCCTTGCAGGATGCGCATCAGCAGCAGGCTTTCGTAGTTCGGGGCGAACGGGCAGAGCACCCCGAGCAGGGTGAACACGCCGATGGCGCACAGGGTGAAACGACGCAGGGAAAAGGTCACCGAGCACCACGGCGCGAATGCCATGGCCGCCACCGAGGTCGCGGTGTAGCTGGCGACCAGCCAGGTGCCTTCGTCGTAGCCGATGCTCAGGGCGCCGCGAATGTCGGCGAGGGCGACCTTGGTCACCATCTCGTTGAGACCCGACACCAGCACCGCCAGCAGCACGCCGACCAGACCGATGATGATCCGCGCCCCGAACACCGGTGGCGCGGCTGCCATCGGAGCGGCAGCGGCCATCGGCGCCGTGACCGTCAGGGATGTCATGCAGGCAAACTCCGGAGGGAAAAATACCGGAGCATAGTAGTAGGGCTTAGTGCTGACGAAAATTGACTTCTCGGCAGTTTATAAGTGCATCAGACGCAATCGTCAGGGCTGTGCCGCCAGCCAGGTTTCGTCGCAGCAGGTCTTGAGGGTTTCGCGCAGCCAGCGGTGGGCCGGATCCTTGTCGAAGCGCGGGTGCCAGGCCTGGGTCAGCATCAGGGTCGGAAGCGGAATCGGCAGGTCGAACGAGCGCAGCTTCAAGCCCAGCCGCCGCACGCTGAGCAACGCTTCCTTGGGTACTGGCAGAATCAGGTCGGAATCCGGCAGGGCGAACATCGCCGCATGGAAACTCGGCGCGATCACCGCGACTCGCCGCTCCAACCCCAAGGCATTCAAAGCGGTGTCGATAGGCCCACGGGCGATGCCCCGGCGGGACATGCTGATGTGGGAGAACCCGGCATAGCGCTCGGCGGTGATCTCGCCATCCAGCAGCGGGTGATCCTCGCGTACCAGGCCGACGAAGTGGGTGGAAAACAGGTTCTGTATTTTGACTTCCGGGGTCACCGGGCGGGTGTTGCTGACACTCAGGTCGATCCGCCCTTCGCGCAGGGCTTCATCATCGCCGTCGCCCTCGGGGACGAAACGCAACTCACAGTGCGGCGCCAGTTGATCGAGGGTGTCGAACAGCTTGCCGCCGTACACGCCAACGAAGAAGTCGTTGGCGCGAATGCTGAAGCGCCGGCGCAACGTCCCCAATTCCACGGCGTCCGCCGAGCGGAACAGCAACGCCGCCTGTTCGACCACATCGCGCACCTGCTCGCGCAACTCCAGCGCCTTGGGCGTCGGCACCAGACCGCGACCGGCGCGCACCAGAATCGGATCGCCAATCGCTTCGCGAATCCGCGTCAGCGTGCGGCTCATGGCAGCCGAACTGAGGTTCATCCGCCGCGCGGCGCCGACCACACTGCCCTCGTCGAGCAAGGCGTCGAGGGCGACCAACAGGTTCATGTCCGGGAGTTGCATGCTGAGCACTCGTGACCGATCAGGATTGATTCGCACGCAATGCTAGCAGATCAGAAAATCAGCGCTGCATGCCCCAGCGTTTCACCGTCACCCGCTCCAGCGTGTCGAACACCAGGTTCTCCACCAGCAAACCGATGAGGATCACCACCGCCAGACCGGCAAACACCTTGTCGGTGTACAGCTCATTACGGTTCTGGAAGATGTACCAGCCCAAACCACCCTTGCCGCTGGTGGCGCCGAACACCAGTTCGGCGGCGATCAGGGTGCGCCAGGCGAAGGCCCAGCCGATTTTCAGCCCGGCGAGGATCGACGGCAGCGCCGCCGGAATCAGGATGAACAGCACGAAGCGCATGCCCTTCAAACCGTAGTTCCGGCCGGCCATGCGCAAGGTTTCCGAGACGCCGAGAAATCCGGCATACGTGTTCAGCGCCAGCGCCCACAGCACCGAATGCACCAGCACGAAAATCAGGCTGTTCTGTCCCAGCCCGAACCACAGCAATGCCAGCGGCAATAGCGCAATGGCCGGCAGCGGGTTGAACATCGAGGTCAGCGTACTCAGCAAGTCCCGGCCGAATTGGGTCGAGACCGCCAGCGTGGTCAGGGCGAAGGCCAGGACGATGCCGATCAGATAACCCTTGAGCAGCACCACCAGCGAGATCCACACCTTGCCCAGCAGTTCGCCACTGAGCAGGCCGTCGTACAGCGCATGACTGGTTTGCAAAAAGCTCGGCAGCAGCAGATCGTTGTTCTGCACCCGGGCCACCACTTCCCAGAGCACAGCGAGCAAAATCAGAATCACGCTTTTACGCAGCCAGCCCTGTTGCCACAGGCGCTGGCCCAGCGGCAGCTCGCGCTCCACCGGGACGCTGGTCAGCGGTTGCAGATCATTTTCGAATTCTTGACGTACGGATGATGAATGGCTCATCGGGCAATCCTCCGGGTGGCTCAATAAGCGATGCGAATGTCGTTGAAATCGTGCTCGCGCTCGGTTTCCAGCGACTGCCCTTCATCGAACAGCAAACGGTGAATGCGCCGTGCCGACTCTTGAAACGCCACGCCGCCAAGGCTGTGCAGATCGTACTGATGGCTGTGCACTTCCGCCCTCACCCGGCCCGGGTGCGGCGACAACAGCAGGATGCGATTGCCGACCACCAGCGCTTCTTCGATCGAGTGGGTGACGAACAGCAAGGTGAAACGCACCTCCTCCCAGAGCAGCAGCAATTCCTCCTGCATCTTGCGCCGGGTCAGGGCGTCCAGCGCGGCGAACGGCTCGTCCATCAGCAGGATTTTCGGCTGCATCGCCAGCGCCCGGGCGATCGCCACCCGCGCCTTCATGCCACCGGACAAGGTGTGTGGATAGGCATCGGCGAACGCCGCCAGACCGACCTTTTCCAGATAGTGCAGCGCACGCTCTTCGGCTTCCTTTTTCTTCAAAGTGCGCGAGGCCAGCAGCGGAAACATCACGTTCTGTTTGACGGTTTTCCACGGTGGCAGCTGATCGAACTCCTGAAACACCACGATCCGGTCCGGCCCCGGCGCGTCGACGCGCTGGCCCTGCAGACGGATCTCGCCCTCACACGGCGCAATGAACCCCGCGACAGCTTTGAGCAAGGTGGATTTACCGCAGCCGGACGGGCCGAGCAGCACGAAGCGATCCTGTTGATCGACTTCAAAACTGACCTGGTGGGTGGCGCGCACGACGCGCTGCGGCGTGCGGTATTCGAGGCTGACCTGGTCGACCGCCAACAGCGCTTGCGCGGTGGCGATCGGGTTGCTGGCCGCGTGGCCTTGCAAAGGGGCGTTCATGTCGATCAGCTCCCCTGCAACGGTTTGGCGTCCTGGAAGAAGTAGTCCTTCCACGATTCGGGTTTGTTCTTGATCGCGCCGACGCGGTAGAGGAATTCGGCGAGCGGGTAGGTGTTTTTCGGCGTGACGCTGAATTCAAACTGCGGGTTGTCGATGATTTTCAGCAACGCGGCGCGGTCGATCTTGGCCTTGGTCACGCGGATGTAGGTGTCCGCCGCCGCGCCTTTATCGTTCTGCGCAAATTGCGCGGCTTCGGTCAGGGCTTCGACGAACGCCTTGTAGGTTTTCGGGTTCTCGTTGCGGAATTTCTCGGTGGCGAACAGCACGGTCGGCGAGTTCGGGCCGAGCACGTCATAGGAGTTGAGCACCACGTGCACGTTCGGATTTTCCAGCGCCTGATCCTGGAACGGCGGGTTGGAGAAATGCCCGGTCAGCTCGGTGCCGCCGGCAATCAGCGCAGCAGTGGCGTCCGGGTGCGGAACGGCGATGGTGTACTTGTCGAGGCGATTGAATTCCTTGTCGCCCCACTGCTTGGCCGCCGCGTATTGCAGGAACCGCGACTGCACCGACACCCCTACCGCCGGCACCGCAATGCGGTCCTTCTCGGTGAAGTCGGCGATGGTTTTGACCTTGGGATTATTGCTGACGAGGTAGTACGGGAAGTTGCCGAGCGAGGCCACGGCTTTGACGTTCTGCTTGCCATGGGTGCGATCCCAGATGGTCAGCAACGGCCCGACGCCGGCGCCGGCAATATCGATGGAACCGGAGAGCAGCGCATCATTGACTGCCGCGCCGCCAGACAGCTGGGTCCAGTCCACCTTGATGTCGAGCCCTTCCTGCTTGCCGTACTTCTCGATCAGTCCCTGATCGCGCACCACATTGAGCAATAAATAGACAATACCGAACTGTTCGGCGATACGGATTTCACCTTCGGCATGGGCCACGGTCGGCGCCACCAGGCTGCCGGCGATCAGGCTGAAACCGAGGCCGATGGCCGCCGCCAGCGGTGCGAATGGAAGACGTTTGGACATGATCGGATCTCCGGCAAATCAGAAAGGCGCGTCGCCCTGGATGGTGGTGCGATACAGCTTGCGGCGCAGGTGCGCAGGGCAACCGGCGGCAAGGTGGATCAGCGAGCGGTTGTCCCAGAACACCATGTCGTGGGGCTGCCATTGATGGCGATAGATGTTCTGCGGCAGCACGCTGTGGGCGTAGAGCTCGTCGAGCAGTTGTTTGCTCTCGTCTTCCGGCAGGCCGACGATGCGAGTGGTGAAGCCTTCACTGACGAACAACGCCTTGCGGCCGTTTTCCGGATGGGTACGGACCACCGGGTGCACGACTTCGGCGACCTGAGCCAATTGCTCCGGGGTCAGGGTCGGGCGCCAGTTGCCTTCGAATTTGGTTTCGCTGTAGCGCGCGGTGTAAGAATGCGCGGCCGAGCGGCCTTCGACGGCTTTGCGCAGCGCGTCGGGCAGGCTGTCCCAGGCTTTGTGCATGTCGGCGAACAGGGTGTCGCCGCCTTCGGACGGCAGCTCCTGGGCGTGCAGCATCGAGCCGAGGCTCGGCAGCTCTTTATAGGAAAGGTCCGAGTGCCAGAACTTGCCGGCATCACCGAGGCCGATGTTCTGGCCGTTCTCGACGATGTTGGAAACGATGAGGATTTCCGGGTGATTGGCCAGCAGGAACTGCTTGAGCACGTGGATCTGCAACACGCCGAAGCGGCGGCTGAAATCGATCTGCTGTTGCGGGGTGATGCGCTGGTCGCGGAACACCACGACGTGGTGATCGAGGTGCGCGCGGTGGATGCGGGCGAAGTCTTCATCGTTGACCGGGCGGGTCAGGTCGAGGCCGATGATTTCGGCGCCGACGGCACCGCTGAACGGGCGGATCTCGAAAGTTTGCGTCGCGACAGTCGCGGCGCTTGGGGTAGCAGTAGCTGCGGACATCAATCAATCTCCCACGCACGGCGCGCTCAAGGGCGCGCGCGTCGATCAGAAACTCACGCTGGATTGCGTGTTGGTTCGTGTCGTGCGGCGCGCCGATTGGTCGGCAGGTACGCAGGAGGCTGACTTTATAGCTATAAGAAGCGGAATTTAAATACTGTTAACGAATAACGATATGGCGATTGCTTAGGAATGGACTGGATGGTGAGTGACCATTTATGTCACTTCTGGACGGAATGTGTTGGTGCGACGAACGCCTCCGCGAGTCCCGCGAAGGCGTCCGTGAAGATTTACCGCTCGTGCAGCGCCTCTGCCCGCGCCCGGATGATCGGCTTGAGCAGATAGCTCAGCACCGTCTTCTTGCCGGTGATGATGTCCACCGACGCCACCATCCCGGGGATGATCAGCAACGGTTTCTCGTCAGTGCCGAGATGGCTGCGTTCGGTGCGCAGTTTGATGATGTAGTAGGTGGTTTTCTTGTCTTCGTCGGTGATGGTGTCGGCGCCGATCTGTTCCAGCTTGGCCTTCAGACCACCGTAGATGGTGTAGTCATACGCGGTGAATTTCACCGTGGCTTCCTGGCCCGGATGCAGGAACGCGATGTCCTGCGGGCGGATCTTCGCTTCGACCAGCAGAGTGTCATCCAGCGGCACGATTTCCAGCAGGTCGCTGCCCGGCTGGATCACGCCACCGATGGTGTTGACCAGCATCTTGTTGACGATGCCCCGCACCGGCGAGGTGACGAGCGTACGGCTGACCCGGTCTTCCAGCGCCTTGCCGGTGGCCTGGGCCTTGTTCAGGTCGGTGCGCGCTTCGTTGAGCTGAGTCAGGGCTTCGCTGCGGAACTTGCCGCGAGTCTCGTCAATCTTGCGCTGCACTTCCTTGATCGCCGATTCGGCGCGCGGAATTGCCAGGGTGGTGGCGTCGAGCTGACCACGGGTTTCCACTTCGGCACGCTTGAGTCGCAGCACTTCCACCGGCGACACCGCGCCCTGGGCCACCAGCGGCTCGGACATGTTGATTTCCTGGCGTTGCAGGCCCAGTTGCTGGCGATATTGCGCCTGCTTCGAGGTGAACTCGCGCAGTTCTTGCTGACGCTGGATCAACTGTTCCTGCAAACCACCGACCTCGTCGTGCAATTGCTGACGACGGCTGATGTACAACGATTCTTCACTTTTCGCCTGACCCGGCACGGCTTTGAGCACGTCCTCGGGGAAATTCAGCGGCCGGTCATCGACCTCGGCGCTCAGACGCTCGACCCGCAGCAACATCGACAGTCGATCAGCCTCGGTCTCACCGACGTTGGACGCAAATCGCGTGTCGTCCAGGCGAACCAGCGGCGCGCCGGCTTCGACGATCTGGCCTTCCTTGACGAACAGCTCGGAGACGATCCCGCCCTCGAGGTTCTGGATTTTCTGGATCTTCGACGAGGGAATCGCTTTGCCGTCGCCCTTGGTCACTTCGTCGATGACGGCGAAGTTGGCCCAGAGCATCAGGAACACGAAGAAACCGATGATCGCCCAGATCGTCAGCCGCACCACGCGCGGCGCGTCCTCGATCAAGGCCTTGTTGACCTCCGGCAGCGGCTGGCCCTGCAGCGATGCCGAGCCCTTGAAGTAGCGGCGGATCGAATCCTTGAAACCCGACTTAAGCAACACTGATCTGCCCCTTCTTCAACGCTTCCATGACGGCCGCTTTCGGGCCGTCGGCGAGGATCTGTCCACGGTCGACCACCAGCAGGCGATCGACCAGCGACAGCAGCGATGCCCGGTGCGTCACCAGCACCACGGTCTTGTTTTCCACCACCGCCGCGAGGCGTTGCTTGAGGCGTTCTTCGCCGGTGTTGTCCATCGCACTGGTCGGTTCGTCGAGCAACAGGATCGGCGGATTGAGCAACAGCGCCCGGGCCAGGGCGACGTTCTGGCGCTGACCGCCGGACAGGTTCTGCCCGCGCTCGCCGACTTGCAGCTCATAACCCTGCGGGTGCAGACGGGCGAATTCGTGGACGCCGGCCAATTCGGCGGCCTGCAGGACAAGCTCGTCCTCGACGTAACGGGCGCCGGAAACCAGGTTGTCGCGCAGGGTGCCGGCCAGCAGCTGGATGTCCTGCGGCACATAGCCGATGTTGTAGCGCAGCTCGCTGACGTCGATCTGGCGGATGTCGACGCCATCCACCAGTAACGCGCCGTCGTCCGGCTGATACAGGCCGACCAGCAGTTTCGCCAGTGAGCTTTTGCCGGAACCGCTGCGGCCGATGATGCCGATCTTCTCGCCGGGACGAATCACCAGGTTGATGTTCTTCAGCGCCGGGTTCTGTTGTTCCGGGTAGGTGAAGTTGAGCTGGCGGCATTCGATGGCGCCTTGCAGAACCTTGCGGCTCAACGGGCGCTCTTCGAAATTGCGCTCCTGCGGCAACTCCATCATCTGGTCGACCGAGGTCATGGTGACCCGCGCCTGCTGGTAGCGGGTCAGCAGACCGGACAGCGATGCCAGCGGGCTGAGGGCGCGGCCACTGAGCATGTAGCAGGCGATCAGGCCGCCCATGCTCAGGTTGCCGGCGATGATCTGGTACACGCCGAAGACGATCATGATCACCCCGGCCAGTTGCTGGATCAGCAGGGTGATGTTCATCGCCAGACCGGAGAGCATTTTCACCCGCAGCTCGAGACGGCTGAGGGTGCCGATGGTCTGTTCCCACTGATACTGGCGTTCGCTTTCGGCGTTGTTGACCTTCACCGCGTCGAGGCCGGCGAGGGTTTCGATCAGGCTCGACTGACGCTCGGCGCCGAGGGCCATGGTGCGTTCCATGGTTGCCACCAGCGGCTTCTGCAAGGCGTAGCCGATCAGCAGCGCAATCGGGAAGGCCAGCACCGGAATCCACACCAGATGCCCGCCGAGAATCGCGATGACGATGAAGATCAGGATGGTGAACGGCAGGTCGATCAGGCTGGTCAGGGTCAGCGAGGCGAGGAAGTCGCGTAGGCTCTGGAACTCGTGGATGTTCTGGGCAAAGCTGCCGACCCGCGCCGGGCGGTATTTCATGGCCATGCCGACGATGCGTTCGAACAGCGTGGCGGAGATGATCAGGTCGGTTTTCTTGCCGGCCAGATCCAGGCACAGGCTGCGCAGGCTCTTGAGGATCAGGTCGAACATATAGGCGCCGGTGATGCCCAGCGCGAGCACCCACAGGGTCGCTTCGGCCTGGTTCGGCACCACGCGGTCGTAGACGTTCATCACGAACAGCGGCGCGGCCATGGCGATGATGTTGATCAGGAAACTGGCGGCGATGGCGTCGGCGTACAGCCAGCGCGAACGCTTCAGGGTGTCGCGAAACCACGAGCGCGCACGCGGGATCAGCGTGCCGTGGTTGACGTCGAATTTGTGCTGGGGCTGGGCGAAGAACACTTTGCCGGTGTAGTCGTCGGCCAGCAGCTCGCGGCTGACCAGGGACTCGCCGCCGTCGCTTTCGCTGAGCAGCACCCGCGCGTCGTTCTCACCCTGCCAGCCGAGCAGGACAGCGCTGCGGCCATCCTTGAGCAGCAACAGCGCCGGCATGGCAATCGTCGGAATTTCTTCCAGCTTGCGCTGCAGCACCCGCCCTTGCAGCCCGGCGCGCGCCGCTGCACGGGGCAACAGCTCGACACTCAGGCGTTGTTTGGGCAGCGGCAGGCCGGTGGTCAGCATCGCCGCGCTGGCGGGTTTCTGGTGGAGCATGCAAAGAGCGAGCAGACCATCCAGTAACGGATCGTCGTGCAACGCGCGTGGATCATGACTGAGATGAACTCGACTGACTTCTGATTCCACGCTCGACACTCTTTAGCAGTTGAAAAGGGACAACTCAATTCATCCCAGGCAGCTGGACCTTGGGCTTCACGTCGTTCTGCACAACGGATGCCAATGGTGCGACCACTCCCTGGCTCTTGAGCAATTCGCCCATGGTCGCCTTGATTCGATACTGAGTAAATAACTGAATGTTTTTGATTTCAGCCAGACGCCGCGAAGCGGTGAACAGCTCGTTTTCACTGTCGAGCAAATCCAGCAGGGTCCGTTCGCCGAGGCTGAACTGGCGCTGGTAAGCAGTGCGCACCGAGGTGCTGTGATCAACGTACTGCTGAGCGATCGGCACCTGGGCATTGGCGTTGTTCAGGGCGTTCCAGGCCAGGCCCAGTTCTTCATTCAATTGGCGCAAGGCGTTGTTGCGGATGTCCAGCGCCTGGTTCGACAGGTAGGACTTGGATTCCAGATCCGCCTTGTTGCTGCCGCCCGAATACAGGTTGAAGCGCATGCGCAACATGGCCTGCCATTCGTTGTTGTGACCGTTCTGGCCGTCGAGGTCGTTGTCGGCAGTGCGGCCCAGCTCGGCGTCGAAGCGCGGGTAGAAGGTCGACTTGGCGGTCTCGTACTGCTTCTCGGCAGCGGCGATATCGGACTCGGCCGAGCGCAGGATCGGGCTGTTTTCCAGCATCTGCGCGCGGGCTTCATTCAGGTTGGCCGGCATCATCGCCATGAACGGCGCCGGACGCTCCAGTTGATCGGGCATCTGGCCGACGGCGCTGAGGAAGTTGGTTTCCGAGTCGGCGAGATTGGTCTGCTCGGTGATCAGGTTGTTGCGGGCCTGGGCCATCCGCGCTTCGGCCTGATCGAGGTCGGCACCGCTGCCGACGCCGCGCTGGGTGCGCAGCTGGATCTGGTCGTAGATGCGTTGGTGGCTTTTGAGGTTTTCTTCGGCCAGACGCACGAATTCGCGACGGGTCAGCACATCCAGATAAACCTGGGCCACGGTCAGCGCGGTGCGTTCGGAAGTGCCGAGCAGGGAATACGCGCGGGAGTTGACGGTGGCTTGTTGACGCCCGACTTCGCTGGACGTCGCAAAACCGTCAAAAACCATTTGCGACAGACGTAAACTTGACTCGCTGCGGTTCAGGGTTTCCCAGTGATTGCCGCCACCATTGGCGCGGGTGGTCACGCTGTCGGTGCCTTCACGACCATAACCGCCCAGCAGATCGACCTTGGGCAGGTATCCACCTTTTGCAGCCTTTAATTGATAATCCGCGGCCAGCCGACTGTTGACCCCTGCCTGGATTTCCGGATGGACATCCAGCGCCTGCTGCATGGCTTCTGGTAAGGATTGTGCTTGTACGAAAGAGGCGGCGAGAGCGAAGGGTAGAGCCTTGAACAGGTGCGAACGCATGGTAAAGATTTCCCAGAACTTCTTGTCTTGAATCACAGCAAATTGGTGAGCTGCGTCGGAAGATGGCAACCGGAATGACCGTATGTCGGAAAGTTTAAAACCGGAACTGGATCACACGCTGAAGGGCAGGTCGCCGCATAAATATCAATGTGACATTACTGGGACGATTGTTTAGGATGGCACCCAGAAGGTCAATAGTTTGGCATAAAGTTAATAGCGAAAGAATCTAGCCAAAATATTGACGAACAGCAGCGTCAACTTTGTTTCATCTTTTTTAAAAAGTACGTCCAGACTGAATCGGCGCAGACAGCCATCAGGTCTATGGAAGTCAACTGAACGTGACACCCGGAGAGTCTTCAATGAGCAGTGTTGTTGCCATCGTCAAAAGCATTGTCGGTCAGGTTTTCGTGGTGTCCCCAGAGGGCGTCCGTCGCGTACTCGTTGAAGGCGACCGACTGTTTGCCGGCGATCAGGTCGACACCGGCGTTTCCGGCGCCGTGTCCCTGGAACTGGCCGATGGCCGCACGATCGATCTGGGCCGTGACACCCAGTGGAGCGCCGATACCCCGGACTCCAGCACCGACCTGGCCGAAGCCACCGCGCAAGCCGCGCCGTCGGTAGAAGAACTGCAACAAGCCATCGCCGCGGGCGTCGACCCGACCACCGCTCTTGATGCCACCGCTGCCGGCCCGAGCGCCGCGGGGACTGGCGGTGCCGCCGGTGGCGGTCACAGCTTCGTGATGCTCGATGCGACCGCCGGCCGCGTCGACCCAACCATCGGTTTCCCGACTGCGGGCATCAACGCTGCCGGCCAAGCCGCGCAGAACATCACCGGCGGCCAGACCACCGACACCAACGCCAATGCCCTGCGCGAATCGCCCCTGAGCCTCAGCGCCACGCCGAGCATCACCGAAGCCGGCGGCGTGCTGGTGTACACCGCGACCCTGACCCAGGCGCCGCTGACCGACCTGACCATCACCCTGTCCAACGGCGCGGTGATCGTGATACCGGCCGGTTCCACCACCGGCACCGTCAACGTGCCACTGGCACCGAACGACACTGTTTATAACGACCCGACCCAGATCGACGTGACGGTCACCGGCACCACCGGCGGCGGCGGCATCACCGTGACCCCGCCGACCACCCCGGCCACGACCCAGGTCACCGACACCATCGACACCACCACCGTCACTCTGACGGCGGGGCCAAGCGTGACCGAGGGCGGTCAGATCACCTACACCGCCACGCTGACCAACCCGGCGCAGACGCCGGTGACCGTCACGTTGTCCAACGGCTCGACCATCACCATCGGCGCCGGCCAGACCACCGGCACCGTCAACGTGCCGACCGCGCCGAATGACGTCTATAACAACGGCAGCACCGTCACCACCACCATCACCGGTGCCACCGGCGGCAACTTCGAGAACCTGGTGCCGAACCCGACACCGGCCGTTACCACGATCGTCGATTCGCGAGACACCACCGGCCTGACCCTGACCGCTACCGGCACCGTGGTCGAAGGTGGCCAGATCACCTACACCGCGACCCTGACCAACCCGGCGCAGACGCCGGTGACCGTCACCCTGTCGAACGGCTCGACCATCACCATCGGCGCCGGTCAGACCACCGGCAGCGTCAACGTGCCGACCGCACCGAATGACGTCTACAACAACGGCGGCACCGTCAGCACCACTATTACCGGTGCTACCGGCGGCAATTTCGAGAATCTGGTGCCGAACACGACGCCAGCGACCACCACCGTCACCGACTCCATCGACACCACCAACCTGTCGCTGAGCGCTACCGGTTCCGTGGCCGAAGGCGGTTCGATCGTCTACACCGCAACCCTGACCAATCCTGCTGGCACCCCGGTGACCGTGACGTTGAGCAACGGCTCCGTCATCACCATCGAGGCTGGCAAAACCACCGGCACCGTGACCGTTCCGGCACCAGCCGATGACGTCTACAAAGACGCCGGCAAAGTCGAAGTCACCATCAAGGACGCCACCGGCGGCAACTTCGAGAACCTGGTGCCAAGCACTGTTCCGGCCGTTACCGAAGTCACTGACACCGTCGACACCACCACGGTGAAACTCACCGCGACCGAGTCGGCAGCTGAAGGTGGCACTGTCACTTATACCGCTACTGTCGGCGCGCCAGTGACCGGTTCGCCGGTCACCGTGACCTTGGCCAACGGTCAGTCGATCACCATCGAAGTGGGCAAAACCACCGGTACCGTGACTACCACTGCGCCGAACGATGCGTTGACCGGCAATGCACCACTCACCAACTCGATCACCGGCGTTTCCGGCGGTAATTACGAAAATCTGGTGGCCGACAAGACTCCGGTTTCGACCACGGTGACAGACGTTGCCGACACCACCAACCTGACCCTGAGCGCCACCGGCACCGTCGCCGAGGGTGGTTCGATTGTTTACACCGCGACCCTGACCAATCCGGCCGGCACCCCGGTGACCGTGACGTTGAGCAATGGCTCCGTCATTACCATTGAAGCGGGCAAAACCACTGGCACCGTGACCGTTCCGGCCCCTGCCGATGACGTCTATAAAGACGCCGGCAAAGTCGAAGTGACCATCAAGGACGCCTCCGGCGGCAACTTCGAGAACCTGGTGCCAAGCACCGTTCCGGCTGTTACCGACGTGACCGATACCGTCGACACGACCACCGTCAAACTGACCGCGACCGAGTCAGCAGCTGAAGGTGGCACCGTTACTTACACCGCGACAGTTGGCGCCCCGGTAACCGGCTCGCCGGTCACCGTGACCCTGGCTAACGGTCAGTCGATCACCATCGAAGTCGGCAAAACCACCGGCACCGTCACCACCACCGCACCGAACGACGCATTGGCCGGCAACGCACCGCTGACCAACGCGATCACCGGCGTGAGCGGCGGCAACTACGAGAATCTGGTCGCCGACAAAACTCCGGTTTCGACCACCGTCACTGACACCGTCGACACCACCAACCTGACCCTGAGCGCCACCGATTCCGTGGCCGAGGGCGGCTCGATCATCTACACCGCGACGCTGACCAATCCGGCCGGCACTCCGGTGACCGTGACCTTGAGCAACGGCGCGGTCATCACCATCGAGGCCGGCAAAACCACTGGCACCGTGACTGTCGATGCACCGAAAGATGACGTCTACAAGGATGCCGGCAAAGTCGAAGCGACCATTTCCGGCGCAACCGGCGGCAACTTCGAAAACCTGGTGCCAAGCACTGTTCCGGCCGTGACCCAGGTCACCGACACCATCGACACTTCGACCGTCAAACTGACCGCGACCGAATCGGCGGCTGAAGGCGGCACCGTCACTTACACCGCGACGGTCGGCGCCCCGGTAACCGGCTCGCCGGTGACCGTGACCCTGGCCAACGGTCAGTCGATCACCATCGAAGTCGGTAAAACCACCGGCACCGTGACCACCACAGCGCCGAACGACGTACTGGCCGGCCATGCACCGCTGACCAACTCGATCACCAACGTCAGCGGCGGCAACTACGAAAACCTCGTGGCCGACAAAACCCCGGTCAGCACCACCATCACCGACACCGTGGACACCACCACCGTATCGCTGACCGCCACCGGCAACGTCAACGAGGGCGGGCAGATCGTCTACACCGCCACCCTGACCAACCCGGCCGGCACCCCGGTGACCGTGACGTTGAGCAACGGCTCCGTCATCACCATCGAAGCCGGCAAAACCACTGGCACCGTGACCGTTCCCGCACCAGCCGATGACGTCTACAAAGACGCCGGCAAAGTCGAAGTGACCATCAAGGACACTTCCGGCGGCAACTTCGAAAACCTGGTGGCCAACCCGACACCAGCGGTGACCAACGTCGCCGACACCATCAACACCACGCACCTGACTCTCAGCGCCGAAAGCTATGTGCTCGAAGGCACATCGATCACTTACACCGCGACCCTGACCAACGCCGCGCAGACGCCGGTGACCGTCAATCTGAGCAACGGCCAGACGATCGTTATCGAGGCCGGCAAGACCAGCGGTTCGGTGACCATCCCGGCGCCGAGCGATGACGTCTACAAGGATGTCAGCAAGCTCACCGTGACCATGACCGATGCCAGCGGTGGCAACTTCGAGAAACTCGACGTCAGCAAGACGCCGGTCAGCACCACGGTCAACGACACCATCGACAAGACCACGCTGACCCTGAGCGCCAGCGACACCGTCAGCGAAGGTGGCCAGATCACCTACACCGCGACCCTGAGCAACCCGGCCGGCACCGCCATGACCGTGACCCTGGCCAACGGCGCGGTGATCAACATCGCCGCCGGTGCCACTAGCGGTTCGGTGAATTTCCCTGCGCCGGCCAACACGCCTTACATCGATGGCGGCAAGGTGCAGACCGCGATTGCCAGCCACAGCGGCGGCAACTTCGAACAGGTCGATGCCAACCGTACGGCTGTGGTGACCAAGGTCACCGACACCGTCGACACCACCAACATCAGCCTGAGCGCCACCGGTTCGGTCGCCGAGGGCGGTTCGATCGTCTACACCGCGACCCTGACCAACCCGGCCGGCACGGCCATGACCGTGACCCTGAGCAACGGCGCGGTGATCAACATCGCCAAAGGCGCGAGCACCGGCACCATCACCGTCGCCGCACCGGGCGACGACGTGTACAAGGACGCCGGCAAAGTCGACGCCAGCATCACCAAGACCACGGGCGGCAATTTTGAAAACCTGGTGGTCGACAAGACCCCGGCGGTGACCGACGTCACCGACACCATCGACAACAGCACCGTTTCCCTGAGCGCCACGGCCAGCACTGTTGAAGGCGGCGTGGTGGTTTACACCGCCTCCGTCACCGCACCGGTGACCGGTTCGCCAGTGGTCGTGACCCTGTCCAACGGCCAGACCATCACCATCCCGGTCGGCGCCAGCAGCGCCAGCGTCAACTACACCGCACCGAACGATGCACTGGCCGGCGGCAACACGCTGAGCGTGAAGATCGACGGCACCAGCGGCGGCAATTACGAAAACCTGGTCGCCGACAAGACTCCGGCCGTGACGTCAGTCACCGACACCGTCGACACCACCAACCTGACCTTGAGCGCTACAGGTTCCGTGGCCGAAGGCGGTTCGATCGTTTACACCGCCACGCTGACCAATCCAGCTGGCACGCCAGTGACCGTGACTCTGAGCAACGGCTCGGTGATCACCATCGAAGCGGGTAAAACCACCGGCACCGTGACCGTTCCGGCTCCGGCCGATGACGTCTACAAAGACGCCGGCAAGGTCGAAGTGACCATCAAGGATGCGTCCGGCGGCAACTTCGAGAATCTGGTTCCGAGCACCGTTCCGGCCGTCACTGAAGTGACTGACACCATCGATACGTCGACCGTGAAGCTGAGCGCCGATACGTCGGTGGCTGAGGGTGGCACCGTCACCTACACCGCCACTGTTGGTGCGCCAGTGACTGGTTCGCCGGTCACCGTGACCCTGGCCAACGGTCAGACCATCACCATCGAAGTCGGCAAGACCACCGGCACCATCACCACCACCGCGCCGAACGATGCACTCAACGGTCACACACCGCTGAGCAACTCGATCACTGGCGTGAGCGGCGGCAACTACGAAAACCTGGTGGCCGACAAGACGCCGGTCAGCACCACCGTGACCGACACCGTCGACACCACCGATCTGACACTGACCGCGACCGGCACCGTGGCCGAAGGTGGCTCGATCACCTACACCGCCACCCTGACCAATCCGGCTGGCACTCCAGTGACCGTGACGTTGAGCAACGGCTCCGTCATCACCATCGAGGCCGGTAAAACCACCGGCACCGTGACTGTCGATGCGCCGAAAGACGACGTCTACAAGGACGCCGGCAAGGTTGAAGTCACCATCAAGGATGCGACTGGTGGCAACTTCGAGAACCTGGTGCCGAGCAATGTTCCGGCCGTTACCGAAGTCACTGACACCATCGACACCACCACGGTGAAACTCACCGCAACCGAGTCGGCAGCTGAAGGCGGTACCGTTACGTACACCGCCACTGTTGGCGCACCTGTCACTGGTTCGCCTGTGACCGTGACCCTGGCCAATGGTCAGTCGATCACCATCGAAGTGGGTAAAACCACCGGCACCATCACCACCACTGCGCCGAACGACGCGCTGAACGGTCACACCCCGCTGACCAACTCGATTACTGGCGTGTCTGGCGGTAACTACGAAAACCTCGTAGCCGACAAAACGCCGGTCTCGACCACCGTCACCGACACCGTCGACACGACCAACCTGACCCTCAGCGCCACTGACTCGGTGGCCGAGGGCGGTTCGATCGTTTACACCGCGACCCTGACCAACCCGGCCGGCACCCCGGTGACCGTGACGCTGAGCAACGGCGCCGTCATCACCATCGAGGCCGGTAAAACCACCGGCACCGTGACCGTCGATGCGCCGAAAGATGACGTCTACAAAGACGCCGGAAAAGTCGAAGTCACCATCAAGGATGCAACTGGCGGCAACTTCGAGAATCTGGTGCCAAGCACTGTTCCGGCTGTCACCGATGTAACCGACACCATCGACACCACCACGGTGAAACTCACCGCGACCGAGTCGGCAGCTGAAGGCGGCACTGTCACTTACACCGCCACCGTTGGCGCCCCGGTAACCGGTTCGCCTGTGACCGTGACCCTGGCCAACGGTCAGTCGATCACCATCGAAGTGGGCAAAACCACCGGCACCATCACCACCACTGCGCCGAACGACGCGTTGAACGGCCACACCCCGCTGACCAACGCGATTACTGGCGTGTCTGGCGGCAATTACGAGAATCTCGTAGCCGACAAGACCCCGGTTTCGACCACCGTCACCGACACCGTCGACACGACCAACCTGACCCTGAGCGCCACTGACTCGGTGGCCGAAGGCGGTTCGATCATCTACACCGCGATTCTGACCAATCCGGCGGGTACGCCGGTGACCGTGACCCTGTCGAACGGCGCCGTGATCACCATCGAAGCCGGCAAAACCACCGGCACCGTGACCGTCGATGCGCCGAAAGACGACGTCTACAAAGACGCCGGCAAGGTCGAAGTGACCATCAAGGATGCAACCGGTGGCAACTTCGAGAACCTGGTGCCGAGCACTGCTCCGGCCGTGACCGAAGTCACTGACACCATCGACACCACCACGGTGAAACTGACTGCGACCGAGTCGGCGGCTGAAGGTGGCACTGTCACTTACACCGCCACCGTCGGCGCCCCGGTAACCGGTTCGCCTGTGACCGTGACCCTGGCCAACGGTCAGTCGATCACCATCGAAGTCGGCAAGACCACCGGCACCGTCACCACCACCGCACCGAACGATGCACTCAACGGCCATACGCCGCTGACCAACTCGATCACCGGCGTGAGCGGCGGCAACTACGAAAACCTCGTGGCCGACAAAACGCCGGTCAGCACCACCGTGACCGACACCGTCGACACCACCAACCTGACCCTGAGCGCCACGCCGGAAGTCAACGAAGGTGGCCAGATCACCTACACCGCGACCCTGACCAACGCCGCCGGCACTCCGGTGACCGTGACCTTGAGCAACGGCGCCGTGATCACCATCGAGGCCGGCAAAACCACCGGCACCGTGACCGTCGATGCACCGAAGGACGACGTCTACAAGGACGCCGGCAAAGTCGAGACGACCATTTCGACCACCACCGGTGGCAACTTCGAAAACCTGGTCACCAGCACCGCCCCGGCGGTCACCACCGTCAATGACACCATCGACACGTCCACCGTGTCGCTGACCGCCACCGCCAACGTCGCCGAAGGCGAAACCGTGGTCTACACCGCGACCGTGACGGCGCCAGTGACGGGCTCGCCGGTCGTCGTGACCCTGTCCAACGGCCAGACCATCACCATCGCCGTCGGCGAGACCACCGGCACCGTGAACTTCGTCGCGCCGAACAGCCCGCTGGCGGGCGGCAGCTCGCTGAGCGTGACCATCGACAAGGCCACCGGTGGCAACTACGAACATCTGGCGGTGGACGGCAAGTCCGCCGACACCTCGGTGTCGGACACTGTCGACACGACCAACCTGAACCTGACGGCCACCGATTCGGTTGCCGAGGGCGGTTCGATCACTTACACCGCGACCCTGACCAACCCGGCGGGTACGCCGGTGACCGTGACCCTGTCGAACGGCGCCGTCATCACCATCGAGGCCGGTAAAACCACCGGCACCGTGACCGTCGATGCGCCGAAAGACGACGTCTACAAAGACGCCGGCAAAGTCGAGGCAACCATTTCGACCGCCACCGGTGGCGGTTTCGAGAACCTGGTGCCGAGCACCGTTCCGGCCGTGACCAACGTCACCGACACCATCGACACCACCACGGTGAAACTGACCGCGACCGAGTCGGCGGCTGAAGGCGGAAACGTCACTTACACCGCTACCGTCGGCGCACCTGTGACCGGTTCGCCTGTGACCGTGACGCTGTCCAACGGACAGTCGATCACGATCGAAGTCGGCAAGACCACGGGCACCGTCACCACCACCGCGCCGAACGATGCGCTCAACGGCCACGCGCCGCTGACCAACGCGATCACTGGCGTGACTGGCGGCAACTACGAAAACCTCGTGGCCGACAAAACGCCGGTTTCGACCACCGTCACTGATACCGTCGACACCACCAACCTGACCCTGAGCGCCACCAACTCGGTGGCCGAGGGCGGTTCGATTGTTTATACCGCGACCCTGACCAACCCGGCCGGCACTCCGGTGACCGTGACCCTTTCGAACGGCGCTGTGATCACCATCGAAGCCGGCAAAACCACCGGCACCGTGACCGTCGATGCACCGAAAGACGACGTCTACAAAGATGCTGGCAAAGTCGAGGCAACCATTTCGACCGCCACCGGTGGCAACTTCGAGAACCTGGTGCCGAGCACCGTTCCGGCCGTGACCGAAGTCACCGACACCATCGACACCACCACCGTCAAACTGACCGCGACTGAATCGGCAGCTGAAGGCGGCAACGTCACTTACACCGCCACCGTGGGCGCGCCTGTGACCGGTTCACCAGTCACCGTAACGCTGTCCAACGGTCAGTCGATTACCATCGAAGTGGGCAAAACCACCGGCACTGTCACCACCACCGCGCCGAACGATGCGTTGAATGGTCACGCACCACTGACCAACGCAATCACGGGCGTGACTGGCGGAAACTACGAAAACCTCGTAGCCGACAAGACTCCGGTCAGCACCACCGTGACCGACACCGTCGACACCACCAATCTGTCGCTGACCGCGACCGACAGCGTGGCCGAAGGTGGCTCGATCGTTTACACCGCGACCCTGACCAACCCGGCCGGCACCCCGCTGACCGTGACTCTGTCGAACGGCGCCGTCATCACCATCGAAGCCGGTAAAACCACCGGCACCGTGACCGTTGCCGCGCCAGCCGATGACGTCTACAAAGACGCCGGCAAAGTCGAAGTGACCATCAAGGACGCAACCGGTGGCAACTTCGAGAACCTGGTTCCGAGCACCGTTCCAGCCGTAACGGAAGTCACCGACACCATCGACACGACGACCGTGAAGCTCACCGCTTCCGAAACGGCCGCTGAAGGTGGCACCGTCACTTACACCGCGACTGTTGGCGCGCCAGTGACCGGCTCACCTGTGACCGTGACCCTGGCCAATGGTCAGTCGATCACCATCGAAGTGGGTAAAACCACTGGCACCGTCACCACCACCGCGCCGAACGATGCACTCAACGGCCATACGCCGCTGACCAACTCGATCACGGGTGTGACTGGCGGCAACTACGAAAACCTCGTAGCCGACAAGACTCCGGTTTCGACCACCGTCACTGACACCGTCGACACCACCAATCTGACCCTCAGCGCCACCAACTCGGTGGCCGAAGGCGGTTCGATCACTTACACCGCCACCCTGACCAACGCTGCGGGCACCCCGGTGACCGTGACCTTGAGCAACGGCGCCGTGATCACCATCGAGGCGGGTAAAACCACCGGCACTGTGACCGTCGATGCGCCGAAGGACGACGTCTACAAAGACGCCGGCAAAGTCGAAGCAACCATTTCGACCGCCACCGGTGGCAACTTCGAGAACCTTGTTCCGAGCACTGTCCCAGCCGTAACGGAAGTCACCGACACCATCGACACCACCACGGTCAAACTGACCGCGACCGAGTCGGCGGCAGAAGGCGGCACTGTCACTTACACCGCCACCGTGGGCGCGCCTGTGACCGGCTCGCCAGTCACCGTGACTCTGTCGAACGGTCAGTCGATCACCATCGAGGTGGGCAAGACCACTGGCACCGTCACCACCACCGCACCGAACGATGCGCTGACCGGCCACACGCCGTTGACCAACGCGATCACCGGCGTGACGGGCGGCAACTACGAAAACCTCGTCGCCGACAAAACCCCGGTTTCGACCACTGTCACCGACACGGTCGACACCACCAACCTGACCCTCAGCGCCACCAATTCGGTTGCCGAGGGCGGTTCGATCATCTACACCGCGACCCTGACCAACGCCGCTGGCTCGCCAGTGACCGTGACTCTGTCGAACGGCGCCGTGATCACTATCGAAGCCGGCAAAACCACTGGCACCGTGACCGTTGCCGCGCCAGCCGACGACGTCTACAAAGACGCCGGCAACGTGCAGGCGACGATCACCAATGCCAGCGGTGGCAACTTCGAAAACCTGGTCACCAGCACCACGCCAGCAGTAACCAGTGTCACTGACACCATCGACACCACCACGGTGAAACTCACCGCGACCGCGTCGGCGGCTGAAGGCGGCACTGTCACCTACACCGCGACCGTGGGCGCGCCTGTGACCGGTTCGCCAGTGACCGTGAACCTGTCGAATGGCCAGAGCATCACCATCGAAGTGGGTAAAACCACCGGCACCGTGACCACCACGGCGCCTAACGATGCGCTCAACGGCCACACGCCGCTGACCAACGCGATCACCAACGTGACGGGCGGCAACTACGAAAATCTGGTGGCCGACAAGACCCCGGTCAGCACTACCGTGACCGACACCGTCGACACCACCAACCTGTCGCTGAGCGCGACCGGCACCGTGGCCGAAGGTGGTTCGATCACCTACACCGCGACCCTGACCAACGCTGCGGGCACCCCGGTGACCGTGACCTTGAGCAATGGCGCTGTCATCACCATCGAAGCCGGTAAAACCACGGGCACCGTGACCGTCGCAGCGCCAGCCGATGACGTCTACAAAGACGCCGGCAACGTGCAGGCCACGATCACCAACGCGACGGGCGGCAACTTCGAAAACCTGGTGACCAGCACCACGCCAGCGGTGACCAGCGTCACCGACACCATCGACACCACCACGGTGAAGCTGACTGCAACCGCAACAGCTGCTGAAGGTGGCAACGTTGTCTACACCGCCACCGTCGGCGCGCCAGTAACTGGCTCGCCAGTCACCGTGACCCTGTCGAACGGTCAGTCGATCACCATCGAAGTCGGCAAAACTACCGGCACCGTGACCACTACCGCGCCGAACGACGTGTTGACCGGTCATGCGCCGCTGACCAACGCAATCACCGGCGTGAGTGGTGGTAACTACGAAAATCTGGTGGCTGATAAAACCCCGGTTTCGACCACCGTCACCGACACCGTCGACACCACCAACCTGTCGCTCAGCGCGACTGGCACCGTGGCAGAAGGTGGTTCGATCAC
>NZ_JAIHBA010000005.1:0-98478 GCF_019718735.1 Pseudomonas sp. RIT778
GGTGTCGGGCTGGTGAGCTCGACGGTCATTTCCGGAATTTCCGGTGGCGTGGGCAGCGGTTCGGCCCGCGCCTGCTGGAAAAACCACCAGGCGCCGCCGTGTATCAGCGCCGACACTGCCACCAGCAACAGCATCTGCTGTTTGTTCAGGCCGCCGGGCTGCGAAGTGTTGGCCTTGTAGACGGGCCGACCCGCCACCGACGCAAGCGCTGCGTTCGGTACTGGCCCCGGCGGCGTTCTGTGCTTTACCGCATCGTTCATTAAAGCTCCCTCGGGTGGATGAAGGGCAATAAGGTGCCGTTCGAACAACACAGCGTTGTTCGAGTGAGTGGTCGCAACTTTCATACAGGTGTGCAGAAGCCGATAGTTGAACTATCTATTGAACAGGGCTTGTGCAGCTTGTTGCTTCAGTAGTGCCGACTTCGATGGTTCATTGATCCGGTCCGTGGCTGTTCTTTTATAAGAGAGTGTGCAATTGAGTGGCGAACATCGTTCTTGCCCTCATGGTGGATGCAATAGCAACCGCTGTGCCAAACAGTAAACAAATGTGTAGCGGTTATTTCACGGATGATACGTATGTCGCATTTATATAAGTTTCATCAGGCACGCCGGTTTTCATGGGCGCATAACCTCCCGACGGCCCTGTTTGCAAGGCTTTTTCAAGGGCGAGACAGACCTGGCGCGGTATCGCGCTGTTCAGCGAGATAGAGCAGCTGTTCTCGTGTCGGCCAGGGCGCGTGATGGTGCGTGGCGGACTGATTTGGTGCGGGTCAGTGTTTTAGCGGGTCACAGGCGATGTTCCTTGTTTTTGTCTAAGTAAAGTCGGTTGTTCCGCTTGTTCGGTGTAATGGTTGAAAGTGCAGTTTTGGTGCGCTTCGGACATTAACGCCGAACAGCAAAAGTTGTACGGGTGTGCTGTCTGAAAGTTATTGTCGAACAATCTGTTCTGGCATTCATTAATGCAGCGCGCACGCAATGACTGCTTGCGTGCTATTTAAAAAATAAATAGTGCAGGTGTTCAGGTAATAAAGGGAATGCACGGACAGTTCGCAGGACGAACACGGCGTAGGTACAAGGGCACGGAGAGAAGAGTGTGGCGCAGCAGATGAAGATTCACGCGGTGAACTCCTTGTTGCCAGCTCGGATACGCGAACTTTTGGTTCGGTATCGCACCTTACAAGAACGCGGATAGCGTTCGCTGATTGCTCTTGGTGCGGGATGGGCACCGCCAGCGCTGTTTTGCGAGATCAGGGATTCGCAAGCTGCCGATGAATGCGCAATCCGTGCCAAATTCGATACAACAGCTATAAATAGGGCCAGGCGGGATGCCTTTCGCAGTGGAGGAGGGGATATGTATCAGCTCTACGGACACCGCAACTCAGGAGCAGCGGCCATCGAGGCGGCGCTCGAGCTGTGCCAGGTGGCTTACCGCTTCATCGATATCGAGGCCAGTGCGGAAGCGGCGCAGGAGCTGGCGCGGCTCAATCCGCTCAAACAGATCCCGACCCTGCAACTGCCGGACGGCAGTGTCATCACCGAAAGTGCGGCAATTCTGATTCATCTGGGGCAAAGCTTTGCGCAATCCGGCCTGCTGCCGGCCAACGGCGCTGACCGCGATCAGGCGATTCGGGGCCTGGTGTACATCGTCAGCAATTGCTATGCGGCCATCGGGATTATTGATTACCCGGAACGCTGGCTGGTGATGCCGGACGAGGCCTCGCGGCAGAATTTGATGGCGGGGGCGCGGGAACGACTGCACTGGAGCTGGGAGGTGTTTGCCGATCAGTTCTCGGCCGAGCTGTACCTGGACGATGAAACACCGGGCGCACTGGATGTGCTGGCGGCGGTGGTCACGCGCTGGGCCGGTGCCCGCGAACACCTGCGCCAGGCTCGACCCGGTTTCCATGCGTGGCTGCAGCGCATCGACCGGCACCCGGTGCTGGCGCCGGTCTTTGCGCGGCATTGGCCTGGCTGATTACTCCCCGCGAATGTACTGCTCCAGCTGTTTGATCAGCTCGGCCTGTTCGGCAATCGCTTCCTTAACCAGGTCGCCGATCGACAGCAGGCCGATCAGTTTGCCGTCTTCCACCACGGGCAAGTGGCGCAGGCGTTTGTCGGACATGATGCCAAGGCAAGTGTCGACGGTCTGGTGGGTGTCCACCGTGATCACGTTCGCCACCATGATGTCGCGCACCGGCGTGCCCACCGAAGAGCGCCCGTGCAGCACCAGTTTGCGCGCGTAATCGCGCTCGCTGATGATGCCCACCACTTTGTCGTCTTCCACCACGAGCAAGGCGCCGACGTTCTTTTCGGCCATTTTCATCAGCGCTTCGAGCACCATGTGATCGGGCTTGATCTGGTGCACTTCCTGATTTTTCGGATCTTTGAGCTTGAGCAGCTGGGCGACGGTTTTCATGGCGGTTACTCAGGTGTTGTCGTTGTTCTCCAAGCATCGTAGACGCAGGCGCACAGAGCAAGGCCGCAAAACGGCAGATAACACGCAAAAAACGTCATTTCCCGGTAAATGACTCAAACCCTTTGCCGATTGCAGGTGCGACCACAAGCCGCCACATGTTTCGAAACAGAGCCCGAAACGAACAGCGCTGCGTTTTTTGTAGACTCCAGGGCCCTTAATGTCATGGATGACAGCTTTAACATGCAAAACGTACGGATCAGCAGCCAACAATCGCCCGACAACGCAGCAGCCCGATCCATCGCAGGTTCAATTCCTTCCTGGTTGTTGAAGTCCAGAGACGCTCATCGTCTCGCCATGCGGACAGCAGCCGGGCGTGATCTGCCCTGGTATCACCAGGCGTCGGCAGCGCAACGCATGGCCCTCAAAAAGGCACTTGAGGCCAGTTGGCAATCACGCAACCAGTCCGACAGGATCTTTTGCCGTCTCAAGGAAATCGAAGCGTTCGCCGAGTCGTTATTGATCGAAGCGCTCAAGACCCGATTCGGCATCACAGTCGATATCAGAACGACTTATCTCAGAACCTATCGTTCAACGGGGTTGGCCGGTGGGTTTGAAATGCGGACAGTGTCCTTGCTCGAAGCGGCGCTGAACAACTTCGAAGTCGAGGAAACACGAGGCGGTTATTTCGACGCAGCCAGCCAGTTCATCACCCGACCTTCGGCGACGGGGCAGTTCGAGATCGTCCCCGTCAAGTCTCGGCTGTCAGTCGAGGCCTTTGCCTCACTCTGTCGTGAACTGGATATCGGTCGCCAATACCAGACCTGTCTGAACGGTTTTTTCGACTTCACCCAACCGGTGGTCAAGGCACGGCTGCAACTGGCGTTTCAGACCTGTGAAAAAGACGCTCTGGTGGTAGCCAGCGAACTCGCGCTCCTGAAAGGAGACATTGATTCGCAGACCCATGCGCTGCTTTTGCGGCTGACACAAGGAGACCGATTATTAACGCTCGGCGTAAAAAACCTGCATTGCCATACGGTCACGATGATGGGGATCGATCTGAGTTCAATCCTTCTGATCGCGGCAGACCTTGAGGGCAGCCGCTCGGTCGAGCCTGTCATTGCCTACGTCCCTCATGATCCCCGGCATCCGGTCAGGCAATATCCCTCGGCTGCCCGTTTCGCGGCGGTGCTGACCGAACAGTTGCGGGATCCGGATTACCAGCAGTTTTTCAGTCGTTTCGTTCCCCATCGGCACCGTGGGAATTTCTTCTTTCAGCTCAATGAGCGGCTTGTAGAACTGAAATGGCATGCGTCCGATCCTGGTACGCAACAGCCGACGTGGCGCCCCGAGCCGGTGGCCAATCCGGATTTGAGACTGGCCGGTGCAAGAATTGCCGGTGAAGTCTGGGACCACGTCTTTACACGTCACTTGAATCAGTTGTTCGCCGACGCCAGGACTCGGGCCGTTCCAACTGGCGATGAAGACGCGAAGTCGCGCTGGGCGCGTTGGGACAGTTTTCAGAAGGTCGCTCTAACTGTGCTTGAGGTTGGCCTCTTCGTTGCCGCACCCTTTGCGCCTCTTTTGGGCGAGCTGATGCTGGCCTACACCGCTTATCAGCTGCTGGATGAAACCTTCGAAGGCATTGTGGAGTGGTCTGAAGGGCAGCGCATTGAAGCGGCAGAGCACGTCCTCGGCGTGGTCGAAGACCTTATTCAGTTGGGCGCTCTGGTAGCGGCAGGTGAGGTGCTGACTGCCTTGAAACCGCTCAAGTCATCGCCATTGATCGAGCGAATGGAAGTCGTGGAGTCGAGCGATGGTCGATCGCGTTTGCGTACCTCGGAGCCGGAAACGACCGTTGCGCAAGATCACGAACGCGTCGATGAGACACCACTCGGCACGGGAAACATGCCAGGTCTGGAGGCGCGCTTCAAGGCGCTCTATCCACAGTCGACCGAACAGACCTTCGTTGATTTTGTCCGCAAGTCAGGCACACCAGCTCAGGCACTGCAACGGATTGGCGAGCTAGAGCAAAACTATCAGGCAATGAGCGATACCCTGGACGGGTGGGTGGCCATCGAGAAGGGTGATTTGTTGCCCATGGATCAGCGTTACCACAAGGGACGCTTTGCCGAGGCGATCAAGCGTTGCTGGCAAGCCGCGCATACACCTTCGGCGAACGGTTACACCCTGGATCTGGACTTTCACTGGACCAGTGACTTCCTGGAATATCTGCCGACGCTGGACGTCGAGTTCCCGCATGTCAGCGCCTTGCGGTTTCGCAGTGCGGAGTTGCGTACCGATATCGATGGATTTCTGGATTATTTCCCCGATCTGAAATCACTGGACTTAAGCGACAACAACCTTGTTGCACTGCCGAGTCTGAAGGGGAGCTTGAGGGGGCTGGAGTCGTTGGATATGTCCGCCAACCAATTGAGCCTGAGCGCTGAAAGTGTCGCGGAACTGGCGGCTCTGACTCATCTGCAAACGTTGAGTCTTGGGAATAACCCAGCGTTGTCGCGGCCACCGGACATCAGTCGCCTGTCTGAGCTTGTGACGCTGGATCTGCATGGCAGCGGTCTGGTGGATTGGCCCCAAGGATTGTTTGCCCTGGCAAGGCCGCGGGGCTTCGAACTGGATCTGCTGGACAATCCGATTGCTCGAATACCTCAAGTGGTACCTGGCTCCGAACAGGCCAGACTGGTTGCCCGTACACGTTTGAGCCGTGATCGATTGCCTGACCCGGTTCGTGAGCAGTTTCAGGCCTGCATGCGTTCAGTCGGTTATGACCCTGCGCGCAGCTACCCGCCCAAGGGTGAGAATACCAGTGTGCACTGGCTGGAGGGCGTGAACGGCTCGGAACTGCAGGACAGGCAAACCAGGTGGAATCAGCTTGAGGCGCAAGCTGACTCCCAGGGTTTTTTCGAAGTTCTGGAGCAGTTGGTCGAATCGGCTGATTACATCGAAGCTGCGAACCGTGCGGAGCTTACGCAGCGGGTTTGGCGAATGATTGATGCGGCTACGCAAGACGCGCCGTTGCGCGAGGAGCTGTTTGGCATGGCCATCCATCCAGAATCGTGCGCGGATGCCGGTGCGCAGATATTCAATGAAATGGGCATCAAGGTATTGATCCGCGAAGCTCATATGGCGGGCACTCCCGAGCAGATTGAAGCTGCACTGATAACGCTGGCCAAAGGCAAATCCCGACTGGATCAGGTCAATGAGATTGCACGGGCCACTGTCAGGTCCCGTCTGCAGGCTGGTGAAACATTTATCGCAGTGGATGAAGACGGGGACATGACTGGCACGATCGATGAGGTGGAAATTTATCTGGCGTTCCAGACCGGCCTGGCGCAACGGCTGGAACTGCCGTGGCAATCGCGGGGCATGTTGTTTCGGGAGATAGGCGAGGTCACGGATGCCCAGATTGATAAGGCTTATGACTCCATCCTGGGACTTGAGGCGGGTGAAGGGCTGGTCAACCAGATCATCGAGCAACGCTTCTGGCGCAAATATCTGAAAAGACGGCATCCGCAAGCGTTTGGGCAGAATGCTCTGGAATTCAATACAAGGCAGGAGGCGTTGTTCGCGCGACATGTGACGGGGGCGCTGACGCAGCCAGTGTACGAGCGAGAGTTGCTGGCATTGGCCGAGGAGCGTAAGGGGTTATTGAAAACGCTGACGCTGGATGCGTTGAACAAAGCGGCATAGGCCGTCGCGAGATAATCGCCGCTCAGGCTCACCCTGACCGGCTTTCGTCTACCTGCACGCCGCTTATTGCAGTGCATCCAGCTGGTTTTTCCAGATCTCGTGTGTCAGGCCGGTGGAGCCTGTCAAAACGTTGAAGGGTTTGACTGCATTGTCGTAAGTGGCCACCAAATGCCCGGCGCAACTGAAGCAGGCTTCAAAAGCCTGAGCGTGTTCGACGTTTTGCAGTCGTTGCGTCACCAGGGAGATCGACTCGGGATCGAGGTCGGCATATGGGAACAGTGTTTTCTGGATGTAGAGGGCGGCACTGGCGGCCTGCACTTCTGCATGAGCCCCCGGCAGGCCTCGACTGGCGGGCAGTTTCATATCGCTGGCTCTGATATGCAGCTCCATGCGCTCCAGTATTTGAGAGTGGATAGCGGGCACTTCGTACTCCATCCCTGCGAGACTGGTGGGCTCGGTTGATGCGCCTACGTACACTTTGACTGCGAAATTTCTGTCTTTCAGGCGATTGGTGTATTGCTTCTCCATATGGTCTTTGAAAAGCCCGAAGTCAGTGATCTGATAGACGCCCAGAGAAGCGAGATTGTCGTCTCCAAGGGTGTAATCGACCGGTCTGGACAGATGGATCCCGTGTTCGGCACTCGTCAGGGTTTCCGTCAATGGGATATTGATGAAGTCAGTGAGGATTACGTCCTCTTCCGCGCCTTCCCCCGGGATCAGTGCGCCGGCGTGTGCCACGGCAACGTTGCTTCGAAATTTCTTCGAGAATCGAGAATCCGGGTTTGCCGCCAGTCTTTTCTTGATCTGTGCAGGGGTGCCTGCCGCTGCAGTGTTGCCCGCCGTTATCATGGCGGTCGTTCGGCCACTGACTCGCTGGTTGAGCCTTTCGCCAGTCAACCCAAGCACGTCTACAGCGCTGACGGGATTGTTCCTGACCATCGCATACAGATTCCATCCATCCACCGCGCCAGCCGGGTCAGCACTGATCCAGCGCAGGCACCACCAGGCGTAGTAGCGCCTTCCATAGGCATAGAGCCCGGTTTCGTCCATCTCCTCGCCCGAGTAACGCAGGGTCTTGTAACTCACTTCCCGTGCCGAGCCTGCCGTCAACGCGGCCGTTCCGCCGAAAGGGTAGTAGTCTTCCTGGCTGATCAGGCGGGCCCGCTGATCGAGCTCGAGCATGCCGGAGTGCTGGATGTCGTCGAGGCAGTAACGCACTTGATCGTTATCGACTTCAGCGGGGCGTCCGGCGATCCAGCGCAGGCAGCGCACATTGCCAATCGCGTTCGGCAAGGTAATGACATGCAAGACCTCGCCGGTTTCCCGCGTGCGGATTTCCAGGCCGTGCAGGTAGTAAACCTGTTGAAAGTGAGAGGTGGACGGGGTGTGAGTCTCATGCCGTTTGGAAACCCTCCTGCCACCGCTGTAGCGATAAGTTTCCTTGTCATCCGGTTCGCTACTGCGCTCAATCAGCGTGACGCTGCTCAGTTGGTCGTGGAGGTTCCATTCAAGGGGTTGACCCGGATGCAACTGCTGAAGATTGCCATGACGATCAAACAGCGCGGGAAAGTCCGGGTCGGGATCTCCTGCCTGCCATTGCACGCCCCGATTGCTTGAAGGCTGAATGAACATCTGTCGGGTATACCCACCCACCGCGCGGGTATGTACTATCTGGGTCATATTGCCGCCTGTGTCGTAACTGTAAGTCTGGCGGTAATTGAGATGATGGGCGGGATCGCTCGGCACCGGGCGGCCCGGGGTGCCGGTCGCAGGCAAGGCGTCATGACCGGTAGCGCTGATCAGTCGGTACAACGAGTCATAGGTAAAGTGACGTATCCCGTTGATAAGCTGGTTGGCAAAAAACTTCGGTTGAAAGGTGTGATCCTGAATGCTGACCACGTTACCGGTATTGTCATAGCCATACTCCAGATACTGGCGCAGGGGCTGGCCGGGCACGCCAGCCTTGATGCTGGTCAGCCAGCCATTGGCATCGTCATAATCCCAGGTTCGAACCACCCCATTGCCCAATGTCTGTTCCTCGGGCAGTCCTTCTGCGTTGTAACGACAGCCTTTGAGAATGTCCTGGACGGAGTGGCTGCCAGCAAGTTGCAACGTCACCTGTATCAGTTGTCCGGCGACGTCGTATCGAGATTTTTGCAAGTGACCACCGGCATCGGTCTGGCTGAGTGGCTTGCCGTCGGCGCCGTAGTGCCATCGGGTGGTGTAGGTACCGCCATCGAGCGTTTGGGTTTCTGCAAACGGCAACCCCGACAGACTGAATGGTCCGAAGTCCGTTGATCCTGAAGGGTCGACTTTGTGAATGAGCTGTCCGCGGATGTTTTGCCCGGGATCAGCGTCCGCCTGGCCGTAGGTCAGTGTTTCGATATCGGGTTGGTCATTCACTCCGACGGCAAGCAGGCGCAAGCGGCTGTCGTAGACGTTGTTCCATACGTTGCCGCGTCCATCCCAGCGGGTGAGCACTTGATCGGCCAAGCCGGACAGGATCACACGATCACCGGAGTCGACACTCTCGGTCTTGAGCACTTGCCCTTTCAACCCATGCACGGTCACCAGATTGGGTTTGGGTGCGCTGCCAAAGAGGCGGGGATCCCAGCACTCCACCAGGCGGCCAGCGGAGTCGTAGTGATTTCGGGTAATCAGTGACTCTGTCGGTGCCCCCGCCGTCGTGCGCAAACAGGACACCTCGCGAACCGTCAGGCCTCGCCCGTCCATAACGATGAGTGAAGGCGTACGGTGATGTACGGAGGCATTCAATTTGCCCAATCCTGCGATGCATCGCACCAATGAGTGTTCGAGGCAGTTCCTATGCGAATGCTATCAACATTGATGTGACGGGTAACCTGTCAACTTTGACAGTGCCCAGGCTTTGGCGCTCGTCAGCAATATCGCCCCGAGACGCGTAAACTCGCCACTCTGGTTCAATTGTTGAGGCTGCAGTGGTGGATTTACAGCAGGGCTTCGTCCTGACCCGGCATTGGCGCGACACCCCGGCCGGCACCGAAGTCGAGTTCTGGCTGGCAACCGACGCCGGGCCGCGCCGTGTGCGCCTGCCGCATCAGCCGTCGGTGGCGTTCATCCCGGCGGCGCAGCGCGAGCAGGCCGAGCGGGTGCTGGCGGACGAAAAGAACGTCGAACTGCGCCCCCTGGCCTTGCAGGATTTCGAGCATCGCCCGGTGCTCGGTCTGTATTGCCAGCAGCACGGCCAGTTGATGCGTCTGGAAACCGCGCTCAACCGTCACAGTGTCGATGTCTTCGAAGCCGATGTGCGACCGCCCGAGCGTTACCTGATGGAGCGTTTCATCACCGCGCCGGTGTGGTTCAGCGGCACGCCCGATGCCGACGGTGTGCTGCTCGACGCCCACCTCAAGCCAGCGCCCGATTATCGTCCGCAACTGCGGCTGGTCTCGCTGGACATCGAAACCACCGAGCAGGGCGAGCTGTATTCCATCGCGCTCGAAGGCTGCGGCGAACGGCAGGTGTACATGCTCGGCGCGCCGAACGGCGATGACAGCATCGTCGATTTCGACCTCGAGTACTGCGAATCGCGCACCCTGATCCTCAAGAAACTCAACGACTGGTTCGCCCGCCACGACCCCGACGCGATCATCGGCTGGAACCTCGTGCAGTTCGACCTGCGCATCCTCCACGAACACGCCCGGCGCCTCGGCGTGCCGCTCAAGCTCGGGCGTGGCGGCGAGGAAATGCAGTGGCGCGAACACGGCAGCCGCAATCATTACTTCGCGGCAGCGGCAGGAAGGCTGATCATCGATGGCATCGAATCCCTGCGTTCGGCGACCTGGAGCTTTCCCTCGTTCAGTCTGGAGAACGTCGCCCAGACGTTGCTCGGCGAGGGCAAGTCCATCGACAACCCGTACCAGCGCATGGACGAGATCAACCGCATGTTCGCCGAGGACAAACCGGCGCTGGCCAAGTACAACCTCAAGGACTGCGAACTGGTCACGCGGATCTTCGCCAAGACCGAGCTGCTGAAGTTTTTGCTGGAGCGCGCCAGCGTCACCGGTCTGCCGGCGGATCGCAGCGGCGGCTCGGTGGCGGCATTCACCCATTTGTACATGCCGTTGATGCACCGCCAGGGTTTTGTAGCGCCTAACCTCGGCACCAATCCACCGCAGGCCAGCCCCGGCGGGTTTGTCATGGACTCGCAACCGGGGCTTTACGAATCGGTGCTGGTGCTCGACTACAAGAGCCTTTATCCGTCGATCATCCGCACCTTTCTGATCGACCCGGTTGGGCTGATCGAAGGCTTGCAGCATCCTGACGACAGCGACTCGGTGCCGGGTTTTCGCGGCGCTCGTTTCTCTCGCACCCGGCATTGCCTGCCGTCCATCGTTGCCCGGGTCGCCGAGGGTCGCGAGACCGCCAAGCGCGAGCACAACGCGCCGCTGTCCCAGGCGCTGAAGATCATCATGAACGCCTTTTACGGCGTACTCGGTTCCAGCGGTTGCCGGTTTTTCGATACGCGACTGGCGTCATCGATCACTCTGCGCGGCCACGAAATCATGCTGCGCACCCGGCAATTGATCGAGGCTCAGGGGCATGCGGTGATCTATGGCGACACCGACTCGACATTTGTCTGGCTGCGTCGCCCCCACGGTCAGGAAGAGGCGGCGACCATTGGCCGGGCGCTGGTTGCACACGTCAACGACTGGTGGCGCGAGCATGTGCGTGAGCAATACGGGCTGGAAAGCGCCCTCGAATTGCAGTTCGAAACCCACTACAAACGCTTCCTGATGCCGACCATCCGTGGCGCGGAAGAGGGCAGCAAAAAGCGCTATGCCGGCCTGGTGACTCGTGCCGACGGCAGCGAAGAAATGGTCTACAAAGGCCTGGAAACCGTGCGCACCGACTGGTCGCTGCTGGCCCGGCAATTCCAGCAGGAACTGTACGAGCGGATCTTCCAGCGCAAGCCGTATCAGGATTACGTGCGTGAGTACGTGCGCAAGACGTTGGCCGGCGAGTTCGACGAGCGATTGGTCTATCGCAAGCGTCTGCGCCGCACCCTCGACGACTACGAACGCAACGTGCCGCCCCACGTGCGCGCCGCACGGCTGGCAGACGATTACAACGCGCAACACGGTCGCCCGCGCCAGTACCAGAACGGCGGCTGGATCAGCTACGTCATCACCCTGGCCGGGCCCGAACCGCTGGAAGTGCGCCGCGCGGCCATCGACTACGACCACTACATCACCCGCCAGCTGCAACCGGTGGCGGATGCGATCCTGCCGTTTGTCGACGACGATTTCTCAACCCTGATCGGGGGGCAACTGGGCCTGTTTTGAGTCCAGCAGTTGCAGGGTCCATTCGTCCTGAATGCCGTGGAAGTAACGCTCCAGCGCCTGATGCCAGGGGCTGTCGTCGTCAGCGAACTGGGCGAACAGGGTCATTGATGAGTGGAATTTCAGGTCGTCCGGATGACCGAAGATTTCGGCAATCGAACGTTGCTGTACGTTCAGCACAAGCTGCGTGCAGGTCCGCAGTCGGGCGCCGAGCAACGGATGATCGAGGTAGGCGCGGGTTTCCGGCGCCGAGCTGATCGCGAACCGCCGCGACATCTCGCTGCCACCGAGCCCGGCAAACTGTGGAAACACGAACCACATCCAGTGGCTGCGCTTGCGGCCCTCGCCGAGCTCGCGCTGGACCCGTTCGAACACCGGGTCCTGGGCGAGCACGAAGCGTTGCAGGTTGAATGGATCGTCCTGATCAGTGCTTCTCATGGCGAAGCCCTCTGTCAGTCGGCGGTGGCTCAGACCATGGCCAGCCGCTGCTTGCGTTGTGGCGCGTGAAACGCCTGGTCCAGCGCCGCCAGATCCCCGGCCTCGAGTTGCAGCTGCGCGGCTTGTGCATTGAGCTGCACGTGTTCCGGGCGCACGGCCTTGGGAATCGCAATCACCCCATCCTGACGCAGAATCCACGCCAGCGAAACCTGTGCCGGGGTCACGCCGTGACGAGCGGCAATCTGTTTCAGCACCGGCTCGGCAAGCATGGCGCCGCCCTGGCCGATCGGGCAGTACGCCATCAACGGCATGCGCTGTTGCTGGCACCACGGCAGCAGGTCGAATTCGATGCCGCGCTCTTCCAGGTTGTACAGCACCTGATTGGTTGCGCAGGCCGATGAAGACAGTTCTTCGAGATCATCGACGTCGAAGTTCGACACGCCCCAGCGGCCGATCTTGCCGTCCTCGCGCAGACGTTCGAAGGCCTCGACGGTTTCGTCCAACGGATACTGACCGCGCCAGTGCAGCAGATAGAGGTCGATGTAGTCGGTGTCGAGCCGGCGCAGGCTGCGCTCGCAGGCCTGGGGAATGCCTTTGCGGCTGGCGTTGTGCGGGTAGACCTTGCTCACCAGAAACACTTGATCGCGCAGGCCGGCAATGGCTTCGCCGACCACGCTTTCGGCACCGCCCTCGGCGTACATTTCGGCGGTGTCGATCAGGGTCATGCCCAGCTCGATGCCGCTGCGCAGGGCGGCCACTTCACGCTTGTGCGCCGAGCGGTCTTCGCCCATGCGCCAGGTGCCCTGACCAATCACCGGAACCTGCACGCCAGCCAATTCGAGGGTACGCATTCAAACCTCCTTTCTGAAACGGTCGATACCTTGGGTGGGCAGCAGGATAGCCCACGGGTTCCGTCCGGTTCCAGAAAGGAGGTCGGGTGCTTACCTGGCGGAGAACTTCAACACCACGCTCTGTGTGTAGGTCTGGCCGGGATCGAGGCGGGTGCTCGGAAAGTTCGGCTGGTTCGGCGAGTCCGGGTAGTGCTGGGTTTCCAGGGTGAACGCGCCCCAGTGCGGATAGACCTTGCCACCCTTGCCCTTGACCGTGCCGTCGAGGAAGTTGCTGGTGTAGAACTGCACGCCCGGTTCGTTGGTGAACAACTGCAAGTGGCGACCGGATTGCGGGTCGCTGACTTCGGCCGCGAGTTTGCTGGCGTCACCCTTGGTGTCCAGCGCCCAGTTGAAATCGAAGCCACCGTGTTTTTCTTCGGCGAATTTCAACTGCGGGTGATCAGCCTTGATGTGCTGGCCGATGGCGGTCGGTTTGGTGAAATCCATCGGCGTACCGGCCACAGGGGCCAGTTCGCCGGTCGGGATCAGCTTGGCGGTGACCGGGGTGTAATGGCTGGCGTGCAGGGTGGCGACTTGCTTGAGGATGTCGCCATTGCCGGCGCCGGCAAGGTTGAAGTAGCTGTGGTTGGTAAGGTTGAGCACGGTCGGTTTGTCGGTGCTGGCCTTGTAGTCGATGCGCAGCTCGTTGCTGTCGGTGAGGCGGTAGGTCACTTCGGTGGTGAGGTTGCCGGGGAAACCCATTTCACCATCCGCCGACAGGTAGGTCAGGGTCACGCCGACCGAATCCTGGTCTTTGGTTTCCTTTGCTTTCCAGACCTTTTTGTCGAAGCCCTGAGTGCCGCCGTGCAAGGCATTGGTCTTGTCGTTCTGCGGCACTTGGTAGCGTTTGCCGTCGAGTTCAAAGGCGCCGTCGGCCAGGCGATTGCCGAAGCGGCCAATGGTCGCGCCGAAGTACGCGGTGCCTTTCTGGTAACCCTGCACATCGTCGAAGCCGAGGACGATGTCGTCGAGCTTGCCGTGTTTGTCCGGCACCTGCAGCGCCTGCAAGGTCGCGCCGTAGGTGATGACTGTGGCTTGCATGCCGTGGCTGTTGCGCAGGATGTATTGCTCGACGGGCGTGCCGTCATTGGTTTTGCCGAAGGCTTTGTGTTCGCTGGACAGGCCGGCAGCCTGGGCGGAGAGGGTGGCGATCATCAGGGACAGTCCGAGGCCGCAGAGTGAGTGACGGGATTGAAGCATGGTTGACCTTCCTTTTTTGTTGTTGTTTTAAAAATCTCTAAATAGTCATGCTAATTGATGGTTGCGTGAAGATTTATAGCGGATGAAACGATTAATGCAAAAATAAAGTCGGACTTAATGCCTTGAACAGTTTGCGCCGAAGGTCGGGAATCCACGCCGGCACTGCACTTTTGCGAAATCCCCGGCTCTATCCATGGCCAGGGTGCGGTGACTTCCGCCGCACAGGAATGTGTCCGTCAAAGAATTCATGCCGAGAGTTTTGCACCCCATCGCTGCATTCATTCATCGCCCGTGCCTGCTGCTGGCCTTTTTGTCGACGCTGTTGCTCGGCGGTTGCAGCCATCAGGACGGCAACAATTTCATCAACCAGATGCGCGAGGGCAGGCCTCAGGAATTTCTCCAGACCAGCGTCGACCGCATGGCCACACTGGCGATGCGCGACAACCTCGACAGCCTCTACCTGCTGATGGGCAAGCTGTATTTGCGCAACCCTGAAGAGCTGCGCAAATCCGGCTTCCTCGACGTCAAGACCGCGGTCAAACAAGTGCGCCTGGCCATCGAACAGCAACAACCGTTGCCGACCCTCGGCGGCAAAAAAGACCTCGCAGCGCTGAGCTACGCCATGAGCCCGGAGTTCCTCGGCGACCGGGTCGGCGCGTTCATCTATGCGATCGGCAGCATGCTGGTCACCGCCCACGGCAACCGCACCGAGTTCTACATGACCGATGCGATCAACCCGACCTTCGTCAATAACGCCGCACGCAACATCGAGAAGGCCACGTGGATCCTCGCCCAACGGCAGAACAAGGAAGGCCAGCCGCTGCTGTTTTCCAACGAAATTTCCGAGGAGGGCAGCAACCTGAGCTTTGCCACGGAGTTCGGCAAAGTCGTGGCGCGTCTGGATTTGCTGACCCAGATGCTCGACGAGCGCTACCGGCGTATCGGCTTGAATTACGCCCAGAGCCTGCTGTTTTTGAATTTTTTGCCAGTGCAGTGAGCCAAGTCGGGTAGAGTGGCGGACGACTGTGTTTGTATACAATCTGTCGTCCGATTTTGACTCAAAGGGAGCTGCACCTGTCATGACCGACCCCGCAAGCGCCGAATTCACCCGCCTGGAACGTGCCACCCGCATCGACAAACTGCCTTACGCCGCGTTGCTGGCGTTTGCCATGACCGGCTTCATCGCCATCCTCACCGAAACCCTGCCGGCCGGTTTGTTGCCGCAGATCGGCGCCGGCTTGAACGTCAGTGAAGTGCTGGCCGGGCAACTGGTGACGCTGTATGCGCTGGGCTCGATTGTCGCGGCGATTCCGCTGACGGTCGCCACCCGTGGCTGGGGGCGCAAGCGGGTGCTGCTGATGACGGTCGGCGGGTTTCTGCTGTTCAACACCATCACCACGTTTTCCAGCCATTACGGACTGACGCTGGCGTCGCGGTTTCTGGCCGGGATGGCGGCGGGGCTGTCTTGGGGGATCATGGCTGGCTACGCGCGCGGAATCGTGCCGGTGCATCAACAGGGCCGGGCGCTGGCGATTGCCATGCTCGGCACCCCGGTGGCGTTGTCGCTGGGCACGCCGGCCGGCACCTGGCTGGGCAATGTGATCGGCTGGCGCGCCTCGTTCGGGATCATGTCGGCACTGGCGCTGGTACTGGCGGCGTGGATCGTTATCGCCGTGCCGGATCGTCCGGGCCAGGCCCGCGCCGAGCGTCTGCCACTGATGCAGTCGCTGCGTCTGCCTGGCGTGCGCCCGGTGCTGTTCGTGGTGCTGACCTGGATGCTCGGCCACAACATTCTCTACACCTACATCGCCCCGTTCCTGACGCAGGCCGGTCTTGGCGAGCGGGTCGATCTGGTGCTGCTGGTCTTCGGCCTGTGTTCGTTGCTGGGGATCTGGATCATCGGTCTGCTGGTGGATCGCTGGTTGCGCGGGTTGGCCCTGATCAGCCTCGCGATATTTGCCGTGACCGCGCTGGTGCTGGCACTGGTCGCGCCGTCGCCCTGGCTGATTTATGCGTGCATGGCGGTGTGGGGCCTGTCGTTCGGCGGCTCGGCGACGTTGCTGCTCACCGCCGCAGCGGACTCCGCCGGAGAACATGTGGATGTGGTGCAGGCGATGCTCACCACTTCATGGAACGTGGCGATTGCCGGCGGCGGATTGTTCGGCGGTTTGCTGCTGGACCGGACGGGGGCGATGTCGTTTCCGTGGGCGTTGCTGATCCTGTCGCTGATCGCGCTGGCGACGGTCTGGCTCAATAGCACTCACAGTTTCAAACCAGGCCGACGACAGCACTGATACTGATGAAATGGCATAACGATAGATCCTATCGATATAGGGCGTTATAAGAAAACTGGTTATCCTGCGGGCCGGATTTTTCCTGTGGTTTGTCTGGACGTCTTAATGGAATTGGCAAATTTCGGCCTGGTGATTGCCGGGCTGGTCGTGGGGTTCATCGTCGGTATGACCGGTGTCGGCGGCGGTTCGTTGATGACGCCGATCCTGCTGTGGTTCGGCATCAATCCGGCCACGGCGGTGGGCACGGATCTGCTGTACGCGGCCATCACCAAATCCAGCGGCGTGCTGGTCCACAGGAAGAACAAGAACATCGACTGGGCCATCACTGGCTGGCTGACCCTGGGCAGTGTCCCGGCGGTGGCGATGACCTTGTGGTTCCTCAGCACCCTGCACACTGCGCCGGATGCGATGAACGCAATCATCAAGCAGGCGCTGGGCTTTGTGTTGTTCGCCACGGCGCTGGCGATTCTGTTCAAGAAGCGTCTGCTGGAATTCGCCCACAAACGTGCCGGCGGCAACTACAACCCGAGCGGCGCGCGCCTGAATGTCATGACCGTGATCACCGGTCTGATCCTCGGCACCATGGTTGCCCTGACCTCCATCGGCGCCGGCGCCCTCGGCACCGTCGCGCTGTTCATCCTTTATCCGCTGCTGCCGACCCGCCGCCTGGTCGGCACCGAAATCGCCCACGCCGTTCCGCTGACCCTGGTCGCCGGCCTCGGCCACGCGAGCATGGGCAACATGGACTGGGGCGTGCTGGGCTTTCTGCTGGTCGGCTCGCTGCCGGGCATCTGGCTCGGCAGCCACCTGACCGGCCGCGTCTCCGATGAACTGCTGCGCCCGTGCCTGGCGACGATGCTGGTGTTGATCGGTTACAAGCTGGCGTTTTGATCGGCGAGCATCCATGGCCCTGAAGGCTCAAGCGTCTGGCTGACGCGGTCATAAAAGGTAAACAAATGGGCGACAGGATCGCGCCCGTCCGGTTGCGCAAAATCGGTGCTGACCTAAGCTTTGGGCAAGGCGAAACACTTTTGCCGGGCACCCCCCGGAACAATCGCCGCGATGCGCAATCATTAGAGCGTGGATATCAAAAGGAGATGCGCATGCTCATCAGGTCACTGACCCTGACACTCTTGCTGGCGATTGCCGGCCCCCTGTTCGCCGCCGACGGCGATTCCCCTCTGGACGTCGACAAGGGCATCAACCGCCCGGTGATCGTGATCGCTTCCAGTACGGTCGATTCTTATTGGGTCAGCCTGAAAAAAGCGCTGGACGACCCGGCCAACAAACAAGGCATCGCCGACCGCAAGATCAAGGTCTACACCATCCTGAGCATGAGCGGTCAGGTCGATGGCAAAAGCCTCGAGCAGCAGCAAACCATGGCGCTGCTGCGTTCGCTGAAGCTGGGCGCCGGGGCGTATCCGAAAGTCTTCCTGGTGGGCAAGGATGGAGAGACCAAACTGACGGCTTCGGGCGAGGAAGCGGCGGCGGTCGATTTGAAGAAAATTTTCGACACCATTGATGCGCTGCCTGCTGCCGAGAAAGAAACTACTTCCACCGTGGTCACGGCCCCGGCTGCTGCAGAACCGGCACCGGCCAAGGGTGCGAAAGGGACTAAATCGACGAAACCGACCAAACCGGCCAAGCCGCCGGAAATGCCGGATGATTGATGTTCTGATTCAGGGGTGATCAGAAAAGAAAAAACGGGCGACCTGAGAAGGTCGCCCGTTTTTTTATGGCGTGATTACCGGGTCAATTCACCCAGAATCTTGTGCGCAATCTTCACCCGTTCCGCATTCGGATAATTGCGGTTCGCCAGAATCACGATCCCGACTTTCTTCGATGGCACGAACGCGACATACGCGCCGTAGCCAGCGGTGGAGCCGGTCTTGTTCAGCAGCACGTTCGCCGGTTCCGGCTGTGGCGGATTCAGCCATTTGACCTTGTGCGGTTCCATGGCCATCGGCGTCGAGTTGCCGTCCAGCAGGCGGTCGAGGCTGATCGGGTAGGTGTAGCGTTCCCAGCCCAGGCCTTGGGCCATGTCGCCGACGGTGTAGTAACCGGTGTGGGTGAGGGCGATGGCTTTTTGCAGCGGTGCTTCGAGTCTGGCGGTGTCGAGGTTGGCCTGGACGTATTGCAGCAGGTCGGCGGCGCTGGTTTTCACGCCGTAGGCTTCGGAATCGAGGGCGCCGGGGCTGACGCGAACGGGTTTGTTGTTCTTGTCGTAGCCCTGGGCGTAGAGCTTTTCTTCAGACGCGGGCACCGACAGGAAGGTGTGCTTGAGTCCTAGTTTCGGCAGCAGGGTTTCGGTCATGACCTGATTGAACGGCTGACTGAGGCTTTTTGCTGCCAGGTAGCCGAACAGGCCGATGCTCGGGTTGGAATACAGGCGATGGCTGCCGGCCGGATACGTCGGTTTCCACTGTTGGTAATAGCCGAGCATCTTGTCGGAAGAATCGGCGGCATCCGGGAATTGCAGCGGCAGGCCGCCGGCGCTGTAGGTGCCCAGTTGCAGCAGGCTGATGTGGTCGAAGGCGCTGCCTTTCAGTTCGGGCCAGTGCTGGCTGGCCTTGTCGGAGAACTCCAGTTTGCCGCTGGCCTGGGCATAGGCGGCGAGGGTTGCGGTGTAGGTTTTGCTCACCGAGCCGATTTCGAACAGGGTGTTTTCACTCACCGCTTGCCCGGTACTTTTGTCGGCGACACCGTAGTTAAAGTAATGTGCCTTGCCATCGACGGTCACGGCCACGGCCAGACCGGCGATATCCTGTTGCTGGATGACCGGGGTCACAGTGGCTTTGACCAGCGCCTGCAACTGATCGTCGGTTTGCGGGGCGGCCAGGCAGGTGGCGGCGCTGAAGAAAAGTCCGAAAGCGCTGTAGGGCTTGATTTTGTTCAGGTTGATCGAAGACATGCGTGAACCACTCTCCATGAGTGTTGATGGTGTTATCCCGCTACACTGCGAGCGTTTTCCGTCGGGCCGGCTGATCGGCGCCGCCAAATCTAGGCAGTCCGGGGTCTTTCGACAAACGATGAAATCTCGGACGAGCCATTAGAAAAATTTGGGACCTGGCATGATTCGACCTCAATTGCCCTTGAATGCATTACGCGCCTTCGAAGCTTCTGCGCGCCATCTGAGCTTCACCCGTGCGGCCGTGGAGTTGTGCGTGACCCAAGCGGCCGTCAGCCATCAGGTCAAAAGCCTGGAGGCGCAACTCGGCGTGATCCTGTTCAAACGCCTGCCCCGTGGCCTGATGCTGACCGGCGAGGGCGAAACCCTGCTGCCGGTGCTGACCACGTCGTTCGATCATATCGCGCAGATGCTCGAGCGTCTGGCGGGCGGGCAGTATCGGGAAATGCTCACGGTTGGCGCGGTGGGCACTTTCGCCGTGGGCTGGTTGTTGCCGAGGCTGGTGGACTTTCAGGCGAAACATCCGCTCATAGACTTGCGGCTGTCGACCAACAACAATCGGGTGGACGTCGCCGCCGAAGGGCTGGATTACGCGATCCGGTTTGGCGCCGGGGCGTGGCACGGTATCGAGGCGACCCGTTTGCTGGAGGCGCCGTTGTCGGTGCTCTGCGTGCCGGAAATCGCCCGCCAGTTGCACACGCCGGGGGATCTTTTGCAGCAGCGTTTGTTGCGTTCCTATCGCACCGACGAGTGGCCGGAATGGTTTCATGCGGCGGGTCTGGCGACCCATGCCGCGCCGCCCCAGAGCATCGTGTTCGACTCGTCGCTGGCGATGATGGAGGCGGCGTTGCAGGGTGGCGGGGTGGCACTGGCGCCGCCGTTGATGTTTGCCCGGCAACTGGCGGCGGACCTGATCCGCCAACCCTTTGCCATCGAAATCACCACCGGCAGCTATTGGCTTACGCGCTTGCAGTCACGGCCTGAGACGGCGGCGATGGCGGCGTTCAGACACTGGTTGCTGGAGGCTGCGCAGGCTTAGCGCACCAGGCACGGCTTCTTGTTATCGAACGTCCAGCCCGGAATCAGAAACTGCATCGCCACGCTGTCATCCCGTGCGCCGAGCCCCATGCCTTTATAGAGTTCGTGGGCCTTGGCCACCTGATCCATGTCCAGCTCCACACCCAGCCCCGGTTTCTTCGGCACCTGCACGCAGCCGTCGACGATCTGCAGTGGTGCCTTGGTCAGGCGCTGGCCGTCCTGCCAGATCCAGTGGGTGTCGATCGCGGTGATGTCGCCCGGCGCGGCGGCCGCGACGTGGGTGAACATCGCCAGGGAAATGTCGAAGTGGTTGTTGGAGTGCGAGCCCCAGGTCAGGCCCCATTCATGGCACATCTGCGCCACGCGCACCGAACCCTGCATGGTCCAGAAATGCGGATCGGCCAGCGGGATGTCCACCGATTGCAACTGAATCGCATGGCCCATCTCGCGCCAGTCGGTGGCGATCATGTTGGTGGCGGTTTTCAGCCCGGTGGCGCGACGGAATTCGGCCATCACTTCACGGCCCGAATAGCCGTTTTCCGCACCGCACGGGTCCTCGGCGTAGGCCAGCACATGATGCTGGTCGCGGCACAGACGGATCGCTTCTTTCAGTGACCACGCGCCGTTCGGATCGAGGGTAATGCGCGCGTCAGGGAAGCGCTCGGCCAGTGCGGTCACCGCTTCGATTTCGGCGTCGCCGCTGAGCACACCGCCCTTGAGCTTGAAGTCCTTGAAGCCGTAACGCGCATGGGCAGCCTCGGCCAGACGCACCACGGCGTCGGCGGTCATGGCTTTTTCGTGACGCACGCGGAACCAGTCATTGTCGGCATCCGGTTCGCTGCGGTAGGCGAGGTCGGTTTCCCGGCGATCGCCCACGTAGAACAGATAACCGAGCATCTTCACTTCATCGCGCTGCTGGCCTTCGCCGAGCAATGCCGCCACCGGCACGTCGAGGTGCTGGCCGAGCAGGTCGAGCAGGGCGGCTTCCAGCCCGGTGACCGCGTGAATGGTGATGCGCAGGTCGAAGGTTTGCAGGCCACGGCCGCCGGCATCGCGGTCGGCGAAAGTCTGGCGGACCTGGTTGAGGATCTTCTGATACGTGCCGATCGGGCTGCCGACCACCAGGCTGCGAGCGTCTTCCAGCGTCTGGCGGATGCGTTCGCCGCCGGGCACTTCACCGACGCCGGTGTGGCCGGCGTTGTCCTTGAGGATGACGATGTTGCGGGTGAAAAACGGCCCGTGGGCTCCGCTCAGGTTGAGCAGCATGCCGTCGTGGCCGGCCACCGGGATGACTTGCATCTCGGTGATGATCGGGGCTTTGGCGATGTCGTGTGCGGTCATTTGGGATTGTCCTTTCAAGCGTGTTTCGGCGCGGCATCGGCCACGGCGACGTCAGGTGCGGATTTGGGTGTCATGCGGGCGGCGAACACGATGATCGCGGCGATGATCGAGGTCGCGGCCAGACCATAGAGGCCGCCCTGGATCGAACCGGTGTGTTGTTCCAGCAAGCCGAAAGTGGTCGGGGCGACGAAGCCGCCGAGGTTGCCCACCGAGTTGATCAGCGCGATGACGGCAGCGGCGATCCGTGCATCGAGGTAGGCCTGCGGAATCGGCCAGAACAGTGACGAAGCGGATTTGAAACCCAGCGCAGCAAAGCAGATCGCGACAAAGGCAAAAATCGGCCCGCCGGTGGTGGACATGAACATCCCCGCAGCGGCGATCAGCAATGCAGTGGCGACCCACGCCTGCTGGTGTTTCCACTTCGCCGAGAACGAGGCGAATGCGTACATGCCGATGATCGACAGCAGCCACGGAATCGAGTTGAACAGGCCGACCTGGAAGTCGCTCATCTCGCCCATCTTCTTGATGATGCTCGGCAGCCAGAACGTCGCCGCGTAGATGGTCAATTGAATGAAGAAGTAGATCAGGCAGAACAGGATGATCTGGCGATCCTTGAGCAGTTTGCCCAGCGACGGCCGGATCGGGGTCGCGGCTTCGCGGGCCTTCTGCTCATCGTCGATGGCTTTGACCAGCGCATCCTGCTCGGCGCGGGTCAGCCATTTCGCATCGTGGGGTTTGGCGTCGAGCCAGAACCAGACGAATACGCACAGGCAGACCGAGAACATCCCCTCAATGAAATACATCCACTGCCAGCCGTGCAGGCCCAAGCCTTCGATCTGCAACAGCAGGCCGGACAACGGGCCGGAAATCAGCGAGGCCACGGCCGAACCGCTCAAGAAAATCGCAATCGCCTTGCCGCGCTCGGCCCCTGGCAACCAGCGGGTGAAGTAGTAGATCACCCCGGGAAAGAATCCGGCCTCGGCCACGCCGAGCAGAAATCGCAGGATGTAGAAGTGGGTTTCGTTCTGGATGAACGCCATGCCGGCGGCGACCAGGCCCCAGGTGAACATGATGCGGGTCAGCCAGATTCGCGCGCCGACTTTTTGCAGCAACATGTTGGAGGGGACTTCGAATAGCGCGTAACCGATGAAGAACAGCCCGGCACCGAAACCGTAGGCCGCGGCACCGATGCCGAGGTCGTGTTCCATGTGGGTGCGGACGAAGCCGATGTTCACCCGGTCAATGTAATTGACGATGAACATGATGACGAACAGCGGCAGGACGTGGCGTTTGACTTTGGCAATGGCGGAGGACAGCACGGAATCGGCGCCCTCGTTCATCCCGGCAATGGATGATTTCACTTGGTTTTCTCCCACTCGTTATTTTTATGCGGGGTGTGTCTGGTGTGCGTTGTTGATAGACATCATACAACTAGATTTTTTTGTCCTACAAGCGGGAGTGCTCAATCAAATTTGTCTACGGGAGACGGTTTTTATGCTTTTTAAGTTTTTAAGTGCCGTATTTGTTGGCTTTGGTAAGGGTTTTATCAGATATGGCAGAGCATTCCATGCCAGTGATCGTGGGGCGGTTGCTCGACGCAAAGGAGAGTTTTCTAACTAAAATCCAGTGTTGTCATACAAGTTGAGGCCTGAAATTGATAGGAGCTCATACAAGTGATCACCTCCAGTGCTACGATCGGTTTGCCCCGATCACTGGAACCGACCATGCAAGAAGACCTCGACGCTCCCGCCCGTAAACGCGCGCACAACCTGGCCCATGACCTGGTGGAAAAACTCACCCAGAGCATCCTGCTCGGCCAGATGTTGCCCGGTGACAAGTTGCCGTCGGAAAACTCGATCGTTCAGGAGCACGGTGTCAGTCGCACCGTGGTGCGCGAGGCGATTTCCAAATTGCAGGCGTCGGGGCTGGTGGAGACGCGGCACGGCATCGGCACGTTCGTGATCGAGCGCGCGCCGGAGCAGGGGCTGCGACTGAATGTCGACACCGCGCTGGGCGTGCGCAGCATTCTCGAATTGCGCATGGGCCTGGAGACGCAAGCGGTGGCACTGGCGGCGCAGCGCCGTACCGAACAGCAACTGGTGCAGATGCGTCAGGCGCTGGACGACTACCAGCGTCTATTGGCCAACAACGACAGTTGCGTCGAGGCCGACCGGCGCTTCCATCTGTTGATTGCCGAAGCCACCGGCAATGTCTGCTTCACCGAAATCATGCAGCACCTGGGCAGCGCAATGATCCCGCGCACCCGGGTCAACGCCGCCGAGCGCGGCGCGGTGGATTTGAGCAAGCTCGGGCAACTGGCGAATCTGGAGCATGAGGCGATCCTCAACGCGATCAAGCGTCAGGACCCGGACGCCGCGCGTGCGGCGATGTGGCTACACCTGACCAACAGTCGCGACCGGTTTTCGGCGGGCGGCGCATAACGGTGTCGCAACTCAAGTCTCAATGGCCCGCACCGCCGCGGGCCGCTCCAGATTCAACGCCAGCACGCTGATCAACACCACTGCCGAACCCACCAGTACCAGCAACGTCGGTCGCTCACCCAATCCCACCGAAGCAATGCCCATTGCGGTCAGCGGAATCAGGTACAGCGTCATCGTCGCCCGGCTCAGGTCCACATGCTTCAGCACGAATGCCCAGGCCATATAGGCGAGGGCGCTGGGAAACACGCCCAGACCCAGCACCGCCCATTGCACCCGCAGCGGCGCACGGGCCGCGCTGTCGACCAGCCCCGGCAAGTAGATCAACAGCAGCAGCGTGCCGGACCACACGGTGTAGCAAACCAGCGTCAGCCCGTCGTAGCGTCCGGCGTGGTGTTTTTGCAGAGCGAAGTAAACGCTCCATGACACGGCGGCCAGCAGGATCAGCAAGCCGTGCGCGTCGAGGCTGCCGAGGCCGCGATCGCCGCTGACCACGATCACCACGCCGACGAATCCCAGCAACACACAACCCCAGCGCCAGGCGCTGATCCGATCCTTGAACAGAAACCGCGCCAGCAACGTGCTGAACAGCGGCGTCGATTGCGCCAGCACACTCGACGCGCCGGCGCTGACGCTTTGCTGACCGATGTTCAGCACCACGTGATGCAGGCTGACGGCAAAAAAGCCCAAGGCAAACAACAGCGGCAAATCCTGCAGGCGCGGCAGATGAATGCCCTTGAAACCTGCAATCACCGCCATGAACAGCGACGCCAGCAGAAACCGCAGCAAGGCCAGATGACCGGGGTCGTAGGCTTGCAGACCGATGTGGATGCCGGTCGGCGAATAGGCCCAGCAACCGACCACGAATGCCATGGCCAACAGGATTTTCAAAGGCGAAGTGGAAGGCATGAGCGAGGCACCGTGTGATTGATGCGCCGAGTATCCGGGCGGCCAATCATTCGCCACAACTGACTTATACTGCGCCAACCATTCACTGTGAGTGATGAATTATGGAGCTGGCGCAGATCCGCATGTTCAAGACCGTGGCCGAGGTCGGCAGCATCGCCAAAGCGGCTGAAAAGCTGTTTTGCGTGCCGTCGAATATCACGGCGCGGATCAAATCCCTGGAAGCGGAGCTGGGGGTGGCGCTGTTTCTGCGCGAAGGGCGCGGGCTGCGGATCAGTCCGGCGGGGCAGACCTTTCTGGCTTACGCGGAGAAGATTCTGGCACTGACGGCTGAAGCCAAGCGCGCGGTCGATCCCGCTGCCGAGCCGTCCGGGCCGCTGCGCATCGGTGCCATAGAATCTTCGGCAACCGGGCGCCTGCCGCGCCTGCTGGCGAAGTTTCACAAGCGCTATCCAAACGTGGCCCTCGAATTGACCACCGGCACCTGGGGCCAATTGCTGGACGATACGGTGAGCCATCGGCTCGACGGCGCCATCGTCGCGGTGGACGTCGAGCGTTCCCAGCTCAAGCGCACGCCGATGTATCGCGAAGAATTGCTGCTGATCGCATCGACCTCGTTCGGGCCGGTGCGCGACCTCGACGATTTGCAGGACAAAACCGTGTTCATGTGGCCGCAAGGCTGTCCCTATCGCGCCGCGCTGGAGCACTGGTTGTTGCGCCAGGGCCTGGCACTGCCGATTGTCAGTCTGGCCAGTTACGGGGCGATTGTCGGTTGCGTGAGTGCCGGCGCCGGCGTGGCGCTGGTGCCCAAAGGCGTGTTCGAGCAATACGCGAAAGGCGCGGGGTGTGCGGGTTACGAATTTCCGGAACTGACGGCCATCGACAACTTGTTCTACTGGCATGAAAACGCCGGGGTGCACCCGGCGCGTGAGGCGTTTGTGGCGATGCTGCGCGAGGAGTTTGTCTGAGCCGGATCAGGCTCCGCTCACGTCGCGCATCAGCAAGCCGAAGCGCAAATCCACCGCATCCGGAATCGGCAGATAAACCGTGTGCCCGTCCCCCGGCGCCACGTCGATGGCTTCGCCCTTGAGGTTCTGCAGTTCATGCAGATCAAAATGGAAATTGCCCTTGGGCGTCATCAGTTCCAGATGATCGCCCAGCGCAAAGCGGTTCTTCACCTTGACCTCGGCCAGACGATCCCGGCGCTCGCCGGTCAGTTCGCCCACAAACTGCTGACGCTCCGACACCGAGCTGCCGTTCTGGTAGTTCTGGTATTCGTCATGCACATGACGACGGAGGAAGCCTTCGGTGTAGCCGCGCTGGGCGAGGGATTCCAGATCGGTCATCAGGCTGCGGTCGAATTCGCGGCCGGCCACCGCATCGTCGATGGCCCGGCGGTAGACCTGGGTGGTGCGTGCGCAATAGAAGTGCGATTTGGTCCGGCCTTCGATCTTCAGTGAGTGCACGCCCATGCGGGTCAGGCGCTCAACGTGCTGCACCGCGCGCAGGTCCTTGGCATTCATGATGTAGGTGCCGTGTTCGTCTTCGAATGCCGGCATCAGCTCGCCGGGACGGTTGGCTTCCTGCAACAGAAACACCTGATCGGTGGGGGCGCCGAGGCCGAGGGTCGGTTGCGGTTCGAAGGTCTGCACGATTTCGCCGAGCTGATTTTCAGTCGCTTCCTGTGCCGAATATTTCCAGCGGCAGGCATTGGTGCAGGTGCCCTGATTGGCGTCGCGCTTGTTCATGTAACCCGAGAGCAGGCAGCGGCCGGAATAGGCCATGCACAGCGCGCCGTGGACGAACACTTCAAGCTCCATGCCCGGCACTTGCTCGCGGATTTCGCCGATTTCTTCCAGCGACAATTCACGGGACAGGATGATTCGGCTCAGTCCCTGTTGCTGCCAGAACTCGACGCTCGCCCAGTTCACCGTGTTGGCCTGCACCGACAGGTGGATCGGCATCTGCGGGAAGTGTCGGCGTACCAGCATGATCAGGCCGGGGTCGGACATGATCAGCGCGTCCGGTGCCATTTCGATCACTGGCGCCAGATCCTTGAGGAAGGTCTTCAATTTGGCGTTATGCGGCGCGATGTTGACCACCACGTAGAAGCGCTTGCCCTGGGCCTGGGCTTCACGAATGCCGAGCGCCAGGTTGGCGTGATCGAACTCGTTGTTGCGCACCCGCAGGCTGTAGCGCGGCTGGCCGGCATACACCGCATCGGCCCCGTAGGCGAAGGCATAACGCATGTTTTTCAGGGTGCCGGCGGGCGCGAGCAGTTCGGGGGTGAAGGAGGTCGTCATGGCGGCGTCGGTCGCAAAAGCGCGGCAGGGTAGAGCAGTTGCGCCGAGGGTTTATTGATCTGGATCTATGCTCCATGAAGAAACAGGGCACTCGCGCTGACGCTGGCTGACTAAACGGGACGGGCGCGGGTGGCGCCTGACTGACCTGGACCGGACATGAACCAAAAGAGTCTGCAATTCAAATCCCTCACCGTGCTGCTGTTTCTGGTGACGGTCGCCTTTATCTGGATCCTGCTGCCGTTCTACGGCGCGGTGTTCTGGGCGGTGATTCTCGGCATCCTGTTTGCGCCGATGCAACGTCAGTTGCAACTGAAATTCGGCTGGCAACGCAACCTGACATCACTGTGTACGTTGAGTGTCTGCCTGGTGATCGCGATCCTGCCGGTGATCGTCATCAGTGTGCTGCTGGTGCAGGAGGGGGCGACGCTTTACGACAATATCGAAAGCGGCAAGCTCGATATCGGCGCGTATCTGGCGCAGTTCAAACACAGCCTGCCGCCGTACTTTCAGCACTTGCTCGACCGCTTCGGCATGGGCGAACTCAATGCCTTGCGCGAGAAGATTGTCAAAGCCTCGATGCAGGGCAGTCAGGTGCTGGCGAGTCAGGCCTTCAGCTTCGGCCAGGGCACGTTCGATTTCGTGGTGAGTTTTTTCATCATGCTGTACCTGCTGTTTTTCTTTTTGCGCGATGGCGCCGAACTGGCGCGCAAGGTACGCACGGCGATACCGCTGGAGGAACATCACAAACGTCGTTTGCAACTGAAATTCAATCGGGTGGTGCGCGCGACGGTAAAGGGCAATCTCGTAGTCGCGATCACTCAAGGAGCTTTGGGCGGGGCGATATTCTGGTTTCTCGACATTCCCAGTGCGTTGCTCTGGGCGGTGCTGATGGCATTTCTGTCGCTGTTGCCGGCGGTGGGTGCGGGGATCGTCTGGGTGCCGGTCGCGGCTTATTTCCTGCTCAGCGGGATGATCTGGCAGGGCGTGGTGCTGGGGTTGTTCGGGGTGTTCGTGATCGGTCTGGTGGATAACCTGCTGCGCCCGATCCTGGTCGGCAAGGACACCCGGATGCCGGACTACATGATCCTGATTTCGACCCTCGGCGGGTTGGCGGTGTTCGGGCTCAACGGTTTCGTGATCGGGCCGCTGATCGCGGCGCTGTTCATGTCGAGCTGGGCGCTGTTCATCGAAAGCAAACCGAAAGTGCAGCTGCCTTAAGCCTTGAACGGACCGTTGAGCAGTTGTTGCGACAGTGCCTGGGCGGCGGGCAAGGACGTGAGCGGGCCGCTGACCGGCTCGCCGTCGCGCACCAGATACCAGCAGGCGAGCAGCCCCAGCTCTCTGAGGGATGCGGGAACGGCGCTACCGATAACGGACATGATTTGAACCTGAGCCATGAGAAGTACCTCCATCAATCTATGGAGCTACCTTAGGGAGTTGGCCGTTTCAGGGACAATCAACGCTTTCGATAGTGGTCATTGACGCCAGTGAGGGCTGGCTCAATCCACCACTTGATCGAGCATGTGCACGATCTCGTGTTCATTGAGAAAACCCTTGCGCACCAGGTTTTCCGCCAGCAGCGAGAGAAACTTCGCCGTGCGGTGGCCTTCCAGGTGCTTGAGTTCGGTCAGGGCGTTGTAGACCTTGCTCGAGGTGCATAAACCGACGATGCGGTGCGGATTCTGTGTAGGCATTCAAGTCGTCCTTGTTGTTATCAACCTGTTGTATGCGGACGGATTCAGAGTGCGGTTCCGTCATGACAAATAGATGACCGTTCGTGTTTTGCCCCCGACGGTCGAGTCCATCATGCCGACTTTAACGGTTCAAACTGTCCCCACAGCGACCTTGGCGAGATTTTTTCAGACCTTGGCCGACGGACGGTTGGCTTTTCCGCGGGCAATAATCTGCGCGCAATAAAAAGCCCCGCTCTCAAGCGGGGCTTCGTGTGCCGGTTACCAGCGCGGGCCACCGTAGTAGTGTGGCCGGCCGTAATAACCGCGCGGCGGGCCGTAATAGACCGGGGCCGGTTGGACGTAGACCGGTTGCTGCACATAAACCGGGGCCGGCTGGTAGTAGACCGGTGGCGGCGGTTGCTGCACGTAGACCGGTGCCGGTTGAGCGTAAACAGGCTGTTGGACGTACACCGGCCGATCCTGGTTGATGAGCGCCGAGCCGATGATGGCCGAGCCGACGATCGCACCAAATACCGCCGGGCCCTGCCAGCCACCGCCGTGGGCTTCTGCCTGACCCGTGATCGCGAATGCACCAATCAACAAGGCCACGATGGGGAGTTTACGAATCATGATAATTCCTCGGTTCTTCGACCCGGCGTCCGAACCTGCAACAGGCCCGGAATGGCGCGGGGATACTTCTAAGACAGCAACATTTTGAAAAACAGCACGGACGCTAGGTAAATTTTGTGTAAGGTCTGTACCGGTTTGTTTACCGGATTTCAGGCATCGGCTGTGATGCCCGGAACAGACCGCCTTATGATCGTTCAGAACCCGATGGCCTGGCTAATCCCGTCCATCCGAAAGTGCATTCGAAGGAGCCTCCCATGCAGATGAACCCCAACAAAGACACCCAATTGTGCATGTCCCTGTCTGGGCGTCCCGGGAATTTCGGTCTGCGTTTTCATAACCATTTGTATGAACAACTGGGCCTGAATTTCTACTACAAGGCGTTCAGCAGCCAGGATCTGTCCGGTGCCGTCGGCGGGATCCGCGCGCTGGGAATTCGCGGTTGCGGCGTATCGATGCCGTTCAAGGAAGCGAGTATTGCGCTGGTCGATGAACTGGATGCCTCGGCGGCGGCGATCCAGTCGATCAACACCATCGTCAACACCAACGGCCATCTCAAGGCCTACAACACCGATTACATCGCCATTGCTCAGTTGCTGGAAACCCACGCGGTGCCGAAGGACACGACTTTCGCCCTGCGCGGCAGCGGCGGCATGGCCAAGGCTGTGGCCAGTGCCTTGCGCGATGGCGGTTACAAAAATGGTTTGATCGTGGCCCGCAACGAGCGCGCCGGGCGTGCGCTGGCGGATTCACTCGGGTATCGCTGGCAGGCGGAACTGGGTGACGAGCGCCCGCAGATGGTGATCAACGTGACTCCGGTCGGGATGGATGGCGGTCCGGAAGCGGGTCAGCTTTCTTTTGACGTGGATGTGATCAAGTCTGCCGACACTGTGTTCGATGTGGTGGCGATCCCCTCGGAAACCCCGCTGATCGTGCGTGGTCGTGCGGAAGGTAAAAAAGTGATCACCGGGCTGGAAGTGATTGCGATCCAGGCACTTGAGCAGTTTGTGCTGTACACCGGCGTGCGGCCGACGGTCGAGCAGTTCGATGCAGCGGTGGCGTTTGCCCGTAGCTGATGGAGCCTGAGCAACGGCATATCCGCCCGGATTTGTCGTTGCCTATACTGCCGGATCAGCAAGCACAGACTTGCCCATCACAAAAGCCGAGGTTTGCATGCATCCGCCCATTCTCAACCTGAATGACGTCGAACTCGAACCGCTTCCCGAATCATTGGCCCCCGAGGGCGAAACCGCCGGGCGTTATCAGCAACGGTTCGCCCGGGTCGGCCAGCAACTGGGCGCGCAGAAACTCGGTTATCGCCTGTATGCGTTGCCGCCGGGCATGCGCGGCAGTCCGTTTCACAGTCATCGGGTCAATGAGGAAATGTTCTACGTGGTGGCCGGGGAAGGGGAAGTGCGCCTCGGTGCCGAACGTTTCCCGATCCGCGCTGGTGATGTGATCGCCTGTCCGCCGGGCGGCCCGGAAGCCGCGCATCAGATCATCAACACCAGTGCTGCGGAACTTCGCTATCTGGCCGTCAGCACCCAGCAGCAACCGGAAATCTGCGAGTACCCGGACTCGAACAAATACGCGGTGATGGACAACTTCAACGTCGATGCCGACGGCAATGCCTCGGGATTCGTCGCGGTGGCGCGGCAGGCAGACGGCGTGGATTACTGGGACGGCGAATAACGCCGCCCCGGTGCGTTTATTCTTCGAGGCGGGCCAGACGCTCTTCCAGCGCTGCAATCCGCGCTTCCAGCTCTTCGATGCGCTCCACTGACACGCCGCTGGCAGCGCCGCGATCACTCGGGTTCTGTCGTGCCGCGATAATCGCCTCGATGTCCGCCGGATCGCCCAGCGCGTGGGTGTAGCGATCTTCGCGCTGACCGGCCTGACGCGGAATCAACACCGCCAGCTCCCGGGCGATCAGGCGTTCCAGCTGATGCACCACTTGTTCGGCGTCTTCGAATTCATGCATGCGACCGCTGCGGGTCAGCAGTTCGTTGACGGTCTGCGGGCCGCGCAGGAACATCAACCCGGTCAGGATCAATTGCGCCGGCACCAGCTCCAGCGCCTTGTCGACCTTGTGCTCCCAGCGGTCGGCGCGACTGCCCATCACCAGTTTGGCGAAACCGCGGCTTTCGAGGGCGCGCAGGCTCTGGCCGACCTGGCCCTGAGTCAGGTTCATCACTGGCTCCCGGCTGGTTTTCTGGTTGCAGGCCAGCACCAGTGCGTTGAGGGTCAACGGGTAGGTTTCCGGGCTGGTGGCCTGTTTCTCGATCAACGAGCCCAGAATGCGGATTTCCGTGGCGTTGAGCCGTGGTTCGTCGGAGCGGGTTTCAAATTCTGTGGTCATCGCGCGTTCCCTCTGCAGTCGAAGGCGCCTAGCCTAATCCTTGCTGGATAAAAGACAAGCCGCGCCGCCATGCGAGCATGGCTATAATCGCCCCCACGATTCACCCAGCCACCACGTGAGACTGCCATGACCATTTCCCTTTACGCCGCATCCGTCCCGGTTTTCCAACAAATGCTCAACGCCGTGAGCGATGTGCTGAAAAAGGCTGAAGCCCACGCCACCGAGAAAAACATCGACCCGAACGCCTTCCTGCAAGCGCGTCTGTACCCGGACATGTTCCCGCTGGTGCGTCAGGTGCAGATTGCCGTGGACTTCGCCAAAGGCGTTTCCTCGCGTCTGGCCGAAATCGAAATCCCGAAATATGACGACACCGAAACCACCTTCGCCGAGTTGCAGGCGCTGATCGCCAAGGTTCTGGCTTTCATCGGCGAGATCAAGCCAGAGCAGATCAATGGCAAGGAAGGCATCGAGATCGTGACTCGTCCGGGCACGCCGAAAGAGAAGCGCTTCAGTGGCCAGGCTTACCTGCTGAGCTACGGCCTGCCGCAGTTCTTCTTCCACGTCACCACCACCTACGCACTGCTGCGTCACAACGGTGTGGAAGTGGGCAAGCGCGATTACATGGGCGCGTTCTAAAACGTTCTGCAACAAAAAGCCCGCCAAGGTTTGCGCCTTGGCGGGCTTTTTTATTGCGTGGTTTTTTACGCCGGACGCTGGGCTTTCTGTTCTTCGCCCAGGCATGCGGCGGCGGTGAACAGCACGTCGGTGGAGGAGTTCAGCGCCGTCTCGGCCGAATCCTGCAATACACCGATGATGAAACCGACCGCCACCACTTGCATGGCGATCTCGCTCGGGATGCCGAACAGGCTGCACGCCAGCGGGATCAGCAGCAGCGAGCCACCGGCCACACCCGAAGCACCGCAAGCGCAGATCGCGGCGACGACGCTGAGCAGGATCGCGGTCGGGATGTCCACGGCGATGCCCAGGGTGTGTACGGCTGCGAGGGTCAGCACGGTGATGGTGATCGACGCGCCGGCCATGTTGATGGTGGCGCCGAGCGGAATCGATACCGAGTAGGTGTCTTCATGCAGGCCCAGGCGCTTGCTCAATTCCAGGTTGACCGGAATGTTCGCCGCCGAGCTGCGGGTGAAGAACGCGGTGATGCCGCTTTCACGCAGGCACTGAAGCGTCAGCGGGTACGGGTTGCGACGCAGCTTCCAGAACACGATCAGCGGGTTCATCACCAGCGCGACGAACAGCATGCAGCCCAGCAAAACCGCCAGCAGGTGCGCGTAACCGACCAGCGCGCCGAAACCGGAGGTGGCCAGGGTCGAGGCCACCAGACCGAAAATCCCCAGCGGCGCGAAGCGGATCACCACACGCACGATCAGGGTCACGCCGTTGGACAGGTCGCTGACCACTTCGCGGGTGGTGTCGCCGGCGTGGCGGATGGCCACGCCCATGCCGATGGCCCAGGCCAGAATGCCGATGAAGTTGGCGTTCATCAGTGCGCTCACCGGGTTGTCGACCACGCTCAGCAACAGGCTTTGCAGCACTTCACTGATGCCGCCCGGCGCGCTTACCGCGATGTTGTCGGTGGACAGCACCAGATGCGACGGGAACATCATGCTGGCGATCACCGCGACCACGGCAGCGGCGAAGGTGCCCAGCAGATACAGGAACAGAATCGGCCGGATGTGGGTTTCCTGGCCGTGCTTGTGGTTGGCGATCGACGCCATGACCAGCACGAACACCAGGATCGGCGCCACGGCTTTCAGCGCCGAGACGAACACCTTGCCGATGAAGGCCGTGCCTTTGGCCGCTTCCGGCGCGAACAGCGCGAGGGCGATGCCGGCAATCAGGCCGATCAGGATCTGGGTGACCAGGCTGAGGCTTTTAAGGCGTTGCAATAGAGAAGGGGATGAAGCGGTCATAACGGCATCTCTGGTTTTTTTATAGGGTGCAAGGTTGCGTGATCCGGGCGATGAATCGGGGGCAGGCCACAGACACGAACCGAAAGGACTGACGCGACAGCCACGCCGTTAAACGGTTGGCTGAACAGGGTGTACGTTTTGCAGGGCGCGGACTTTATCACAGCGTCGTCCGGATCCTTCAGACCTGTGACGATCTGCCACCGGATCCATCCACAACTTAGACAGGTTTGTGCAAGTCACTCGGGAAACACTCTGTTAAGATTGCGCATCCTTATTTTCAAGTTCTGCCGGCGGGCCCTCGGGTCAGCGCTGGTGTCGTCGTTTTGCTGGAGTTCCTCATGCTGTTGCCCATCCTTCTGTTGTCTGCCGCCGGGTTTACGGTGCTGACCACGGAGTTCGTCATCGTCGGCCTGCTGCCGGCGATTGCCCGCGACCTGGCCGTCACCATCCCGCAGGCCGGGCTGCTGGTGACTCTGTTCGCGTTCACCGTGGCGATGTTCGGTCCATTCTTGACCGCGTATTTCGCCCGCTTCGAGCGCCGCAAACTGTTCATCACCATCCTGATCATGTTCGGTCTGGCCAATACCGTGGCGGCATTGGCGCCGAACATCTGGGTCATGGCGATTGCCCGGCTGATCCCGGCACTGGGGCTTCCGGTGTTCTGGGCGCTGGCCAGCGAAACGGCGGTGGACATCGTCGGCCCGGACTTCGCCGGTCGCGCGATCGCCAAGATCGGCTTCGGCATCGTCTGCGCCACCGTGTTCGGGATTCCGGTCGGCACGCTGATTTCCGATGCGTTCGGCTGGCGCAGTGCGTTCGCCATTCTGGCGGTGATCGCGTTCGCCAAGGCGTTGCTGCTGTTTGTCTATCTGCCGAAAACCAGCCTGCACCAGCATCAGGTCAGTTTCGCTTCGCAGTTCAAGATCCTGCGCAGCCCGCTGATGCTCGGCCATGTGCTGCTGTCGATCCTGGTGTTCAGCGGCATGTTCACCGCTTATACCTATCTGGCGGACATCCTCGAACGTCTGGCCGGCTTCAATGGCACCGTGGTCGGCTGGTGCCTGATGGGCTTTGGCGCGGTCGGTCTGATTGGCAACTCGCTGGGCGGTCGTGCGGTGGATCGCCATCCACTGATGGCTTCGGTGATGTTCTGCGCGTTCATGATCCCGGGGATGGTGGCGCTGGTGCCGAACATCAATTCGTCGCTGGGTCTGGCGGCGGCGATGGGCATCTGGGGCGTGACTCAGGCGGCGCTGTTTCTGGTCAGCCACGTGCGCTTGATGAAAGCCGCACCTGAGGCGCCGGCCTTCGCCGCGTCGCTGAACATTGCCGGGGCCAATCTCGGGATTGGTTTGGGCGCGATCATTGGCGGTCGAGTGATCGACAGCGCCGGCCTCGGCTTTGTGGGTTTCGCCGCTGCCGGGTTCATTCTGCTGTCGATTTTCCTCGCCATGGTGCTGATGGTGCTCAAGCCGCGCGACGTCTGCGCGCCGGCTTAAAAGGCTGTAAACAGCTCGCGTCGGGCACCTTCGGTAATCGCTTTGATGCCGGGGTGCTTGACCTTGCGTTCCACCGAGATCGCGTAGAACGACTCGCTCACCGCATCGGTCTGACCGATCAACTCGACGCCGTACTGGCGCTTCACCTCATCGGCAATCACGCTCGGGCCAATGAAAATCCCGCTGCCGGACTGGCCGAACGCCTGCATCAAGGCGCTGTCATCGAACTCCCCGACAATCCTCGGCTGAATCTGCTGCTCGGCGAACCAGCGCTGCAACCGGCTGCGCACCACGGTTTCCGCGCCGGGGATCAACAGCGGCGCACCGTGCAGGCTGCGCGGAAAATCCTGACCGTATTGCGCTGCCAGCTCGGCGGTGGCGAAAAAACTGATCCCGCATTCCCCAAGCTTCTGGCTGTAGCCCTTGATGTCCAGGTGCGAGGGCATCGGGCTGTCGGAGATCACCAGGTCCAGGCGCTGGATCGCCAGGTCCGCCAGCAGGCGCTCGAGTTTGTCTTCGCGGCAGGTGATGCGCAGTGGCTCGCTCAATTCCATGGTCGGCGCGATCAGGCGATAGACGATGGATTTGGGCACCACGTCCGCCACACCGACCCGGAACAGGATCTGCTGTTCGTTGGGCTGGGCGCGCAGCATCAGCTCCAGTTCGCCGCCGAGCTGGAACATTTGCTCGGCGTAGGGCAGGGCTTGGCGCCCGGCCTCGGTGAGCTCAAGTTGCCGGCCGACCCTTTGAAACAGTTCGATGCCGTAAGTCTGTTCGAGCAGAGAAATCTGTCCGCTGATGGTCTGTGGCGTCAGATTCAGTTGCTCGCAGGCGCGCACGATGCTGCCGGTCTTGGCCACCACCCAGAAGTAGTGCAGTTGTCGGTAATTGAGCATGGGGTTCGGTCCGTCAAATACAGTTCGTATAAATCGAAGTATAGCCGCTAAAAATACGAATTTTCCTGAAGTGTCTGTCTCCCTAGAATGCCCAGCCATCGACGGCCGGTCTTTACGGCGCTGTCTGTTCTATCGAGGGAAGCATCATGAAACTAAAAACTACGGGGCTGTTGATCGCGTCTTTACTGGTACTGGCCGGTTGCGACCAGGCCGAAAAGAGCGCCCAGCAACTGATGGGGCAGGCGGCCGAAGCGGCCAAGCAAGCCATCGACGACACGCATAAAGCCGCCGAAGAGGCGCTCAGCGATGCCACCGGCAATCTGATCAGCAAGAAAGAACCGAAAGACGACGAAGAAAAATCCGAATCGTCCTCCCAGGAAATCTAAACCGTCTTACACAGAGTCAGGACTGACCCATGGAATATCTGTTAGAACTCGCCGCCAGCCCGACCGCCTGGATTGCCTTGGCCACGTTGGTGGTGATGGAGATCGTGCTTGGCATCGATAACCTGATCTTTATCTCGATCCTGACCAACAAACTGCCCGAGCAGTACCGGCAGAAGGCCCGTCGTCTGGGGATCGGCATGGCGCTGATCATGCGTCTGGCCCTGTTGAGCACCATCGCGTTCATCGTTCAGCTGACCGCGCCGGTCATCGAGATTCTCGGCCACGCGTTCTCCTGGAAAGACATGATCCTGATCGCCGGCGGCCTGTTCCTGTTGTGGAAAGCCACCACGGAAATCCATCACAGCATGGATCCGGCACCGGAAGATCCGAAGACTGCGACGTCTAAGGTGACCTTGGGCTTCGCCGCCGCCATCGGGCAGATCCTGATGCTGGACATGGTGTTCTCGATCGACAGCATCATTACCGCTGTCGGCATGACCGAACACTTGCCGATCATGGTGATCGCGGTTGTGGTCTCGGTGCTGGTGATGCTGTTTGCAGCTGATCCGCTGGCCAAGTTCATCAACGACAACCCGACGGTGGTGATGCTGGCGCTGGGCTTCCTGATCATGATCGGCATGACGCTGATCGCCGAAGGCTTCGGCGCCCATGTACCGAAAGGTTATGTGTATGCTGCCATGGCGTTCTCGGCTTCGATTGAAGTGCTGAACATGATGTCGCGCCGCGCCAAGCAGAAGAAACTGACTGCCGAAGCGTAATCGCCGGAAAACCAAAGGCCGCCTGAACTCGCGAGAGTCCAGGCGGCCTTTTTGTTTGTGTCGGTTACAGAAAGTCAGTGCGCGGTGGCGTGACGGGCGTCGTGTTTCTCGATCTTGCGGGTCGGTGCAGGTTGTACCGGGTGGTGATGGCGGCGGGAAATCCGCAACACGCCCCACAGCATGGCGGCGGCAACGGCCAGCCAGCCGGCAATCAGCATTACGATGGTCATGGTCAGGCTCATCTGTGCCTCCTCTTTGCCCTGCGTCGGGCGCTCTTTCTTTGGCTCTTGTCTGAGTGACAGTCTAGTCGCTGGCGTGTTTCAGGCTATTGACCAAAGGTCGGTGGTGACCAATCAGTTCGCTCTATGCAGCCGATTCATCTGCCGCTTTGGGCTATACCGCAGCGTGGCGCCGTCCTATGATCCTCGACCAAGCCGGAACACGATGACCGGTAACTGATCAAGAGAGTGACGATGGTGCAGCTATTTTCCCGAATTCGCGCGGCGCTGCTGGTGGCCGGTTGCGTAGCAGCATTGGTGGGGTGTGCGGGCAGTGTGGCGCCGGAGGTCAAGCGCCTGCCGGAGCGGGTCGAGCTCAGCGGCACCTTCTATCGCGGTGAGGCCTATCAAAGCGGGCCGCAAGTGCTGGCCAGCCTCCTGTCGCAGCAGGGCATCGTGATCACGCCGGGTCTGCTGGAAAAACCGCTGCACTTGCCGGGCGCCGAGGACAAGTTGCAACAGAATCTACAGAGCCTTGCGCGTGAGTATGGGATGGTCGTGTATCCGCTGGACAGCAATCTGCCGGCGTTGCTGACCCAAGTGGCGGCCGGGTATCCGGTGATGGTGCGTTTCAGCGAAGGTTCGGCATTCTGGGCGGAGCCGCGTTACGCGATCCTCTCCGGCTATGATCGTCTGAAGCAGAAAGTGCTGCTGCGCGCCGGGATGAATCGCCGTGAATTGATGAGCTTCAGCTCGTTCGAGTCGGCTCTCGAAAAGTCCGGCGGCTGGGCAGTGTTGATCCAGAAACCGACGCAGATTCCCGCAGCGGTCGATCAACAGCGCTGGCTCAAGGCTGCCGACGCACTGGCGCAAGCTGGACAGGAGCGGGAAGCAGCGCAGGCGAGGAAGGCGCTGGCAGCGCACTGAGGTTCCGTTCGTCGCTTGTCGGGCACCCTGGCGGGGGATGCGCTTCTGAACTGTAGCGTCCCGTGTTTTACGGGTCAGGTATCAGGAGACGAACATGGCAATTCCAAATTCACCCAGTGGGCCGCACTCTTCCGAGCATGGCAGTGGCGACGACCTGGGTTTCGATCCGGACTCGCCTGACCTGGACGATCCGCAAGTCGATCCCATCGGCCCGGCGAAGGCGCCGAAGGATGTGCAGCCGGGCGATGATCCCAAACGTCCGGCCAAGCCTTACGATCCCTTGGCTGATCTCAAGCCTTGAAGCGAGGTGCGTATGAGTACCGATTCGAGTTTCGACGACCACAAGCCTGACAGTGTGCCCACCACGCCTGAGCCGGAAGTTGATCCGGTGCTGGACCCGGAGAGCCCCATGCGCGATCCGCTGGCGCGTCCGGCGGTGATAACGCCGGAGCATTCGCGCGACCCGAGCGCCGGTGACGGCATTCCCGATGACGACAAGATGCCGTTGCCCAACGACTGAGTGCATAAATGAAAAAGCCCCGACGATTCGGGGCTTTTTCATGAGTGACGGATTATTTGGAGGCTTCGATCACGCCGCTCTGGCGACTCTTGAGGTTTTTGTCGGCCTTGTATTGCTGAGCCACGGCCGGGACGTTGGCGCTCTTGCCGGTTTCCACCCAGCTGCGGATGCGGCTGGCATCGGCAAAGTGGGTGTACTTGCCGAACGCGTCGAGAATCACCAGGGCGACCGGGCGGTTGGCCATGCGAGTCACCAGCACCAGGCAGTGGCCGGCCGGGTTGGTGAAGCCGGTTTTGGTGATGCGGATATCCCAGTCGGCCTTGTTGACCAGGTGGTCGGTGTTACGGAAACCCAGGGTGTAATTGGGTTTGCGGAACGAGACGGTCTTCTCCTTGGTGGTGGTCAGCTCGATGAGCAGCGGCTGTTTGTGCGCAGCCACCAGCAACTTGCTCAGGTCGCGGGCGGTGGAAACGTTGCGCTCGGACAGGCCGGTGGGTTCCACAAAGTGCGTGCTGGTCATGCCCAGCGCCTTGGCCTTGGCGTTCATCGCGGCGATGAAAGCCGCGTAACCGCCCGGATAGTGATGAGCCAGGCTGGCGGCAGCGCGGTTTTCCGAGGACATCAGGGCAATCAGCAGCATCTCTCGGCGGGGCAGCTCACTTCGCAATTTGACGCGGGAAAACACGCCTTTCATTTCGGGTGTGCGGCTGATGTCGACGTCAATCCATTCGTCCATGTTCTGGTGCGCTTCGACCACTACCAAACCGGTCATCAACTTGCTCACGGAAGCGATGGGCACCACCACGTCCGGGTTGCTGGAATAAATGACTTTGTTGGTCTGCAGATCCATCAGCAGGGCGCTGCCGGAGGCAATCTTCAATTGCGAAGCGTCTCGAGGGGCAGCGGTAGTTTCGGCGGCGTTGACCGTTGGCGTGAGGAGCGTGCCTGAAAATGCAAAAACCAGGCTCAGGATGGACAGACGAATATTCACGCGGGCGAACTCATGAAGGTTGGAAATGCCGTTCTTTGTAACGGCCTGTGTCGTAAAAACGACGCATTGTAGGAGTATGGTTGAAGAACTGTCGATGGTTGTCCGCAAGGCATGAAAAAGTCGTGAAAAGCCCTGTAAAAATAGGGGTTTCCGGCGAACGGTAAAGGTTTTTTCGAGGGCATGAAAAACCCCGCACAAGGCGGGGTTCTCGGAGGGCGGAAAACGCGACTCAGGCGTGCAGGGTTTCTGCCGCGTAGAGGGTGTTTTCCAGCAGGCAGGCGCGGGTCATCGGACCGACGCCGCCGGGTACCGGGGTGATCCAGCCGGCGCGGGGCAGGGCGGTTTCGTACACGACGTCACCGACCAGTTTGCCGTCGTCCTGACGGTTGATGCCGACGTCGATCACGATCGCGCCTTCCTTGATCCACTCGCCCTTGACCAGGCCCGGCTTGCCGGCGGCCACGACCACCAGATCGGCGCGGCCGACGTGGCCGGCCAGATCCTTGGTGAAGCGGTGGGTGACGGTCACGGTGCAACCGGCCAGCAACAGTTCCATCGCCATCGGGCGACCGACGATGTTGGAAGCGCCGACAACGACTGCGTCCATCCCGTACAGATCGGCACCGGTGCTTTCCAGCAGGGTCATGATGCCTTTCGGGGTGCACGGACGCAGCAGCGGAATGCGCTGGGCCAGACGGCCGACGTTATAAGGATGGAAACCATCGACGTCCTTGTCCGGGCGGATGCGCTCCAGCAGCTTGGAAGCGTCCAGGTGTTCCGGCAGAGGAAGCTGAAGCAGAACGCCGTCGATTGCCGGATCGTCGTTCAGTCGATCGATCAGATCGGTCAGTGCTTCCTGAGTGGTTTCGGAAGGCAGGTCGTAGGCTTGAGAGAGGAAGCCGACCTCTTCACAGTCTTTACGCTTGTGCGAGACATAAACCTGAGAGGCAGGATCGCTGCCGACCAGGATCACCGCGAGGCCGGGAGTACGCAAGCCTTGCTCGCGACGTTCGGCTACCCGTTGGGCGATCTGCTGGCGCAGGCTGGCGGCGATTGATTTGCCGTCGATTAGTTGTGCAGTCATTGCGCGTGATTAACCATCGAGAGGGGAAAAAAAGAGAACGCATTCTCGCATGTCAAACGGTGAGGGCAAAGGCGCTTGGTCAGCAAATTCCCCTAAGCCCTTTAATTAAATGAATTTTTTTCAAAAAGGATTTGACGACCTTCAGGTCGCTCTATACTATTCGTCGCACTTGTCGGGCACAGCCTAGCACTGGTTAAGAAGGTCGAACGAAATTACGGTTTCGAACGACTGGAAAGCACTTAGTTTGTAGTCCTCCAAGGGTACAGCTAACAAGGCGCCCGTAGCTCAGCTGGATAGAGCATCCGCCTTCTAAGCGGATGGTCGCAGGTTCGAGTCCTGCCGGGTGCGCCATTAGGCAGCATTGGCACAAGTAACGCGATATGGTGGGCGTAGCTCAGTTGGTAGAGCACGGGATTGTGACTCCCGTTGTCGTGGGTTCGATCCCCATCGTCCACCCCATATTTCGAAAGGCGCCAGATGTAACAGTCTGGCGCCTTTGCTTTAAAAAGCTTCATCCGCGGATGTGGTGGAATTGGTAGACACACTGGATTTAGGTTCCAGCGCCGCGAGGCGTAAGAGTTCGAGTCTCTTCATCCGCACCAATCAAAGCTTCATTCATGCCGTTGGCCGGGTGAGGTTCTACAAAGAAGTTGTTTGGCTTCTTTGACACGCAATATGGTGGGCGTAGCTCAGTTGGTAGAGCACGGGATTGTGACTCCCGTTGTCGTGGGTTCGATCCCCATCGTCCACCCCATATTCCGAAAGGCGCCAGATTTAACAGTCTGGCGCCTTTTTTGTTTTACGGTTTCGGATTTTGGCGGCTGCAGGTTTCGGGTCGCAGGGCAGGGTGCTTCGTCGTATTAATGTTGCTCGATGATGCTGCACTGCCCGTCGGCCTTGCTTGCGAGGTCGGCTGTCAGGGAGATGATTCAACCGCCTCTATATATAGAAGAGGTTGGCGCAGAGCCCTGGCTTGAATTGGCTGTATTTGCTAACAGGGCGAGGCGCAACCGTTTGTCCCCGCCTTCAAATGGCCTGCTGTTTTTTTACCCGTTTTCAGTAGGGTGACTTCTTGAGTTTGACCTACTAGAATGCTTGCCCTTGATTCTTGGGTCGGAAACGGCCGGCTAACGTCTGTGCAACGAGGAATATCCATGCAAGTTTCTGTTGAAAATACTACTGCTCTTGAGCGCCGCATGAGCATCACCGTGCCGGCTGAGCAGATTGAGAGCCAGGTCAACAAGCGTCTGCAGCAGACTGCCCAGAAAGCCAAAATTGCTGGCTTCCGTCCAGGCAAAGTGCCAATGAGCGAAATCAAACGTCGTTTCGGTGCTGACGCACGTCAGGAAGCGATCGGCGACGTGATTCAAAAATCTTTCTACGAAGCTGTGGTTGAGCAGAAGCTGAACCCGGCCGGTTCGCCATCCATCGAGCCAAAATCGCTCGAAGCTGGCAAGGACCTGGAATACGTAGCCGTATTCGAAGTGTTCCCTGAGTTCACCGTTGCCGGCTTCGAAGGCATCACCGTTGAGCGCCTGAGCGCTGACGTGGCTGACGCCGATCTGGACAAGATGCTGGACATCCTGCGCAAGCAGAACACCCGTTTTGAAGTGGCCGATCGCGCTGCCCAGAACGAAGACCAGCTGAACATCGATTTCGTTGGCAAGGTTGACGGCGAAGTATTCGCTGGCGGTTCCGCCAAGGGCACTCAGCTGGTACTGGGTTCCGGCCGCATGATCCCTGGCTTCGAAGAAGGTCTGGTTGGTGCTAAAGCCGGCGAAGAGCGCGTTCTGAACCTGACCTTCCCAGAGGACTATCAGAACCTGGACCTGGCTGGCAAAGCCGCCGAGTTCACCGTGACTGTAAACACCGTTTCCGAGCCAAAACTGCCTGAGCTGAACGAAGAGTTCTTCGCTCAATTCGGCATCAAGGAAAGCGGCATCGACGGTTTCCGCACCGAAGTTCGCAAGAACATGGAGCGTGAACTGCGTCAGGCGATCAAATCCAAGGTCAAGAATCAGGTAATGGACGGTCTGCTGGCCACCAACCCGATCGAAGTGCCTAAGGCTCTGCTGTCCAACGAAGTTGACCGTCTGCGCGTGCAGGCTGTTCAGCAGTTCGGTGGCAATATCAAGCCAGACCAACTGCCGGCCGAGCTGTTTGAAGAACAAGCCAAACGTCGCGTTGTGCTGGGTCTGATCGTGGCCGAAGTGGTCAAGCAGTTCGACCTGAAGCCAGACGAAGCCCGCGTTCGCGAAATGATCCAGGAAATGGCTTCGGCTTACCAAGAGCCTGAGCAGGTCGTGTCCTGGTACTACAAGAACGAGCAGCAACTGAACGAAGTTCGTTCGGTTGTGCTGGAAGAACAAGTTGTGGATACTGTTCTGCAGAAAGCTAGCGTGACCGACAAATCGGTCTCTTACGAAGAAGCGGTCAAGCCGGTAGAAGCTCCAAAAGCCGACTGATTGTTTTTGCGTTAGAAGCACACACCATAAGCCAGCCTTCGAGCTGGCTTATGCGTATTCAAGACATGACTATTTGGGAGTGACTGCAGAGCATGTTCCGTAATTCCTATATTCAGCAGAACTCTGATATCCAGGCCGCCGGCGGCCTGGTCCCGATGGTTGTCGAGCAATCTGCTCGTGGCGAGCGCGCCTATGACATCTACTCGCGTCTTCTCAAGGAACGAGTAATCTTTCTGGTGGGTCCTGTAGAGGACTACATGGCCAACCTGATCTGCGCGCAATTGCTGTTCCTTGAAGCGGAAAACCCGGACAAGGACATCCATCTTTACATCAACTCCCCGGGCGGTTCGGTGACAGCGGGCATGTCGATCTACGACACCATGCAGTTCATCAAGCCAAACGTATCGACTACCTGTATCGGTCAGGCGTGCAGCATGGGCGCATTCCTGCTGACGGCCGGTGCTCCTGGCAAGCGTTTCTGCCTGCCGAACTCGCGCGTGATGATTCACCAGCCACTGGGCGGTTTCCAGGGCCAGGCATCGGACATCGAAATCCATGCCAAGGAAATCCTCTTCATCCGCGAGCGTCTGAACACGCTGATGGCCAAGCACAGCGGCCGTACGCTTGAAGAAATCGAGCGCGACACCAACCGCGACAACTTCATGAGTGCAGAAGCTGCGAAGGAATACGGTCTGATCGACGAAGTGATCAACCAGCGCCCAGCTTAAAAATAAGCAGCTCAAAATAGGCTTGGTCGGCGCGTCTGATCAGCGGCGGGCTTGAAAAAGCCCGCAATAGCCTTCATCTTGTGTTGCAAGCCTATCGGATTTGGATCGAACGAATGACTGACACCCGCAACGGCGAGGACAACGGCAAGCTGCTCTATTGCTCCTTCTGTGGCAAAAGCCAGCATGAAGTGCGCAAATTGATTGCCGGCCCCTCGGTCTTTATCTGCGACGAGTGCGTCGACCTGTGCAATGACATCATCCGCGAGGAGGTGCAGGAAGCACAGGCCGAAAGCAGCGCGCATAAATTGCCTTCGCCTAAAGAAATCAGCGGCATCCTTGATCAGTATGTAATTGGTCAGGAACGTGCCAAGAAGGTTCTGGCAGTAGCGGTGTACAACCACTACAAGCGTCTGAACCAGCGTGACAAAAAGGCTGACGACGTCGAACTCGGCAAAAGCAACATCCTGCTGATCGGCCCGACAGGCTCCGGTAAAACCCTGCTGGCCGAAACCCTGGCCCGCTTGCTGAACGTTCCGTTCACCATCGCCGACGCAACCACCCTCACCGAGGCGGGTTATGTGGGTGAAGACGTCGAGAACATCATTCAGAAGCTGCTGCAGAAGTGCGATTACGACGTAGAGAAAGCCCAGATGGGCATTGTCTACATCGACGAAATCGACAAGATTTCGCGCAAGTCCGACAACCCGTCGATCACCCGGGACGTTTCCGGTGAAGGCGTGCAGCAGGCCTTGCTCAAACTGATCGAAGGCACGGTCGCTTCCGTTCCGCCGCAAGGTGGCCGCAAGCATCCGCAGCAGGAATTCCTTCAGGTTGATACCCGTAACATCCTGTTCATCTGCGGTGGCGCGTTCTCCGGTCTGGAGAAGGTCATTCAGAACCGTTCCACCAAGGGTGGCATCGGTTTCAACGCAGAAGTGCGCAGCAAGGAAGAAGGCAAGAAAGTCGGTGAATCCCTGCGTGAAGTCGAGCCTGACGATCTGGTCAAGTTCGGTCTGATCCCGGAATTCGTTGGTCGTCTGCCAGTCCTCGCGACGCTGGACGAGCTGGATGAGGCTGCTTTGATGCAGATTCTCACCGAGCCGAAAAATGCCCTGACCAAACAGTATGCCAAGCTGTTCGAGATGGAAGGCGTGGATCTGGAATTCCGTTCCGACGCGCTGAAATCGGTCGCCAAGCGTGCCCTGGAACGTAAAACCGGTGCCCGTGGCCTGCGTTCGATTCTCGAAGGTGTGCTGCTCGACACGATGTATGAAATCCCCTCGCAGTCCGAGGTGAGCAAAGTCGTGATCGATGAAAGCGTGATCGAAGGCAAGTCCAAGCCACTGTATATCTACGAAAACAGTGAGCCGGCCGCCAAGGCTGCACCGGACGCGTAAGCGCCCGGTCTGCCGGAACAAAGAAGGGGCCTTCGGGCCTCTTTTTTTTTATGTCGTTTTTTACATCCCCTTTGCGCTTGTTTTTTTTCAAGTCAGCCCCCATCTTGGTTTCAAGCTTAATTCCATCTGATTACGGCCATATGGCCGCCGTAGAGGCGAAATCATGAAGACCACCATCGAATTGCCTCTCCTGCCATTGCGTGATGTCGTTGTGTATCCGCACATGGTTATCCCGCTGTTCGTGGGGCGCGAGAAATCCATCGAAGCCCTCGAGGCCGCGATGACGGGCGACAAGCAGATCCTGCTGCTGGCCCAGAGAAACCCGGCTGACGACGATCCCGGTGAAGAAGCTCTCTATCGCGTAGGTACCATCGCCACTGTTCTGCAGCTGCTCAAACTGCCTGACGGCACCGTCAAGGTTCTGGTCGAAGGCGAGCAGCGTGGCGCTGTCGAGCGCTTCAGCGAAGTCGATGGCCACTGCCGTGCCGAAGTCTCGTTGATTGACGAAGTCGACGCCGCCGAACGTGAATCCGAAGTGTTCGTGCGCAGCCTGCTGTCGCAGTTCGAACAATATGTGCAGCTGGGCAAGAAAGTCCCGGCTGAAGTCCTGTCGTCGCTCAATAGCATCGACGAGCCTGGCCGCCTGGTAGACACCATGGCCGCGCACATGGCGCTGAAGATCGAGCAGAAGCAGGAAATCCTCGAAATCATCGATTTGTCGGCCCGGGTCGAGCACGTTCTGGCTTTGCTGGACGCCGAGATCGACCTGCTGCAAGTCGAAAAACGCATTCGTGGCCGCGTCAAAAAGCAAATGGAGCGCAGTCAGCGCGAGTACTACCTGAACGAGCAGATGAAGGCCATTCAGAAAGAGCTCGGCGACAGCGACGAAGGCCACAACGAAATCGAAGACCTGAAAAAGCGTATCGACGCTGCCGGTCTGCCGAAAGATGCCCTGGCCAAGGCCACTGCCGAGCTGAACAAGCTCAAGCAGATGTCGCCGATGTCCGCCGAAGCCACCGTGGTGCGCTCGTACATCGACTGGCTGGTTCAGGTGCCGTGGAAGGCTCAGAGCAAGGTGCGTCTGGACCTGGCCCGTGCCGAAGACATTCTCGACGCCGATCACTACGGCCTCGAAGAGGTCAAGGAACGCATCCTTGAATACCTTGCCGTACAGAAGCGCGTGAAGAAAATCCGTGGCCCGGTGTTGTGCCTGGTCGGTCCTCCGGGCGTGGGTAAAACCTCGCTGGCCGAGTCGATCGCCCATGCCACCAACCGAAAATTCGTGCGCATGGCCCTCGGTGGCGTGCGTGATGAAGCGGAAATCCGTGGTCACCGTCGAACCTACATCGGTTCGATGCCAGGAAGATTGATTCAAAAGATGACAAAGGTGGGTGTGCGCAACCCGCTGTTCCTGCTCGATGAAATCGACAAAATGGGCAGCGACATGCGTGGCGATCCGGCGTCGGCGTTGCTGGAAGTGCTCGATCCAGAGCAGAACCACAACTTCAACGACCACTACCTGGAAGTCGACTACGACCTCTCGGACGTGATGTTCCTGTGCACCTCGAACTCGATGAACATTCCGCCGGCGCTGCTGGACCGGATGGAAGTCATCCGTCTGCCGGGCTACACCGAAGACGAGAAGATCAACATCGCGGTCAAGTACCTGTCGCCGAAGCAGATTGCAGCCAACGGCCTGAAGAAGGGCGAGCTGGAATTCGACGAAGAAGCGATCCGCGACATCATCCGTTACTACACCCGCGAAGCCGGTGTGCGTGGCCTCGAGCGGCAGATTGCCAAGGTCTGCCGCAAGGCGGTCAAAGAGCATGCGCTGGAAAAACGCTTCTCGGTAAAAGTGACAGCTGATCTGCTGGAACATTTCCTCGGCGTTCGCAAGTTCCGCTACGGTCTGGCCGAGCAGCAGGATCAGATCGGTCAAGTGACCGGCCTGGCCTGGACTCAGGTGGGCGGCGAACTGCTGACCATCGAAGCCGCTGTGGTGCCGGGCAAAGGTCAACTGATCAAGACCGGTTCGCTGGGTGACGTAATGGTCGAATCGATCACTGCGGCCCTGACCGTGGTGCGCAGCCGTGCCAAGAGCCTGGGCATTCCGCTGGACTTCCACGAGAAGCGCGACACGCACATCCACATGCCGGAAGGTGCTACGCCGAAAGACGGCCCGAGCGCCGGTGTAGGCATGTGTACTGCGCTGGTGTCGGCTTTGACGGGGATTCCTGTGCGTGCCGATGTCGCCATGACCGGCGAGATCACCCTGCGTGGTCAAGTCCTCGCCATTGGCGGTCTGAAGGAAAAACTGCTGGCTGCTCACCGTGGCGGAATCAAGACAGTGATTATTCCGGAAGAGAACGTGCGCGATCTGAAGGAGATTCCTGACAATATCAAGCAGGATCTGCAGATCAAACCGGTTAAATGGATTGACGAGGTCCTGCAAATTGCGCTGCAATACGCGCCGGAGCCCTTGCCGGATGTGGCTCCGGAGATAGTTGCCAAGGACGAAAAACGTGAGTCTGACTCTAAGGAAAGAATTAGCACGCATTAATACGCTTTTGCCTGGGGGGCTTCCTTGACAGCTTTTTAGAGCCCTTGTTATAAAGCGGCTCTTAAGTGTCTGTAGGCCATTCAGCACTCGTTTTTGCTTTCACCAAAAAACTTAGAATCATACTCAAATAGATATAAGGGGACTTAGAGTGAACAAGTCGGAACTGATTGATGCTATCGCTGCATCCGCTGATATCCCGAAAGCTGCTGCTGGCCGTGCGCTGGACGCTGTAATCGAATCCGTCACTGGCGCTCTCAAGGCTGGCGACTCCGTTGTTCTGGTTGGTTTCGGTACTTTCTCCGTGACTGATCGTCCAGCTCGCATCGGTCGTAACCCACAGACCGGCAAGACTCTGGAAATCGCGGCAGCCAAAAAGCCAGGTTTCAAAGCCGGTAAAGCCCTGAAAGAAGCCGTCAACTAAGTTTGATTCAGGTTTTTACCCATCCGGGTCGGGGTCATGCCTGACTTGGCAGCGGAGCGGTAGAGCAGGCGGTTGGAATAGCTGCCTGTCACACCGGGATCGAGGGTTCGAGCCCTGTCCGCTCCGCCAGTTACGAGAAGGCGCATCCTCGGATGCGCCTTTCTTCTATCCGGATTCTACCCACGCTCCACGGTTGCCTAATTTTGAAGTTCAACCGTTTCTGGGGGACGCATGCTGCAGAATATCAGGGACAATTCACAAGGCTGGATTGCCAAGACCATTATCGGAGTCATCGTTGCACTGATGGCTCTGACCGGTTTCGACGCCATTTTCCAGGCCACGACTCACAAGAATGAGGCGGCCAAGGTCAACGGTGAAGAAATCAGCCAGAACGAGCTGAGCCAGGCGGTGGATATGCAACGCCGTCAGCTGATGCAACAACTGGGCAAGGATTTCGACGCTTCCTTGCTGGACGAAAAAATGCTGCGCGAATCGGCCCTCAAGGGTCTGATCGATCGCAAGCTGCTGCTGCAAGGCGCAGAACAATCGAAATTCGCTTTCTCCGAAGCGGCCCTGGACCAAGTGATCCTGCAGACGCCTGAATTCCAGGTCGACGGCAAGTTCAGCTCCGACCGTTTCGATCAGGTGATCCGTCAACTGGGCTACAGCCGCATGCAGTTCCGCCAGATGCTGGCTCAGGAAATGCTGATCGGCCAACTGCGCGCCGGTGTGGCGGGCAGCGGTTTCGTGACCGACGCTCAGGTGCTGGCCTTCGCCCGTCTGGAAAAACAGACCCGCGACTTCGCTACGCTGAACATCAAGGCTGACCCTTCGGCCGTCAAGCTGACCGATGACGAGGTCAAGGCTTACTACGACGAGCACGCCAAGGAATTCATGACCCCGGATCAAGTGGTCATCGATTACCTGGAACTGAAGAAGGCTTCGTTCTTCGATCAGGTCGCCGTCAAGGACGAAGACCTGCAGGCGGCGTATCAGAAAGAGATCGCCAACCTGTCGGAACAGCGTCGTGCGGCGCACATTCTGATCGAAGTCAACGACAAGACCACCGAAGCTCAGGCCAAGGCGAAGATCGAAGAAATCCAGGCGCGTCTGGCCAAGGGCGAGAAATTCGAAGCGCTGGCCAAGGAGTTCTCGCAGGATCCGGGTTCGGCCAACAATGGCGGTGACCTGGGTTATGCCGGTCCTGGCGTTTACGATCCAGCCTTCGAGAAAGCCCTGTATTCGCTGAACAAGGATCAGGTGTCCGAGCCGGTTCGCACCGACTTCGGTTTCCACCTGATCAAGCTGCTGGGTGTCGAGGCGCCTGAAGTGCCGACGCTGGCCAGCCTGAAAGACAAGCTGACCCGCGAGCTGAAAACCCAGCAAGTCGAGCAGCGTTTCGTCGAGGCGACCAAGCAACTGGAAGACTCGTCGTTCGAAGCATCCGACCTGGCCCAGCCAGCGCAGGATCTGAAACTGACCGTGCACACCTCCAAGCCGTTCGGCCGTGAAGGTGGCGAAGGCGTTGCAGCCAACCGTGCCGTTGTGACTGCCGCGTTTAGCACTGAAGTGCTGGAAGAGGGTGCCAACAGCACCGCCATCGAGCTGGATCCGGAAACCGTGATCGTGCTGCGCGCCAAGGAGCACCTGAAGCCTGCTCAATTGCCGCTGGAAAGCGTGGCCACTGCCATTCGCGCCCAGTTGACCAAAGAGCACGCCAGCGCTGCTGCCAAGACCAAGGCGGAGCAACTGATCGCCAGTCTGCGTGATGGCAAGACCCCGCTGGACAAGGCGGTGGACGGTCAGAGCTGGAAAGTCACTGAAGCGGCGAACCGCGCTCAGGAAGGCGTTGATCCGGCAGTGCTGCAAGCGTTGTTCCGCATGCCGAAACCGGCCGCCAAGGACAAGCCGACCTTCACCAGCGTAACGCTGGCGGATGGCAGCCTGACCATCGTGCGTCTGAACGGCGTGAACGAAGCAGCGGCTCCGACCGATGAAGAGAAAGCGCAATACCGTCGCTTCCTCGCATCGCGTGTGGGCCAGCAGGACTTCGCGGCGTACCGCAAGCAGCTGGAAGCCGAAGCCGACATCAAGCGTTTCTGATGCCTGGTTGAGCCGCAAGACCCGAGCCCCGGATGAAAATCCGGGGCTTTTTTGTGCGCGCTATTCGGCGTTCGGGAAGCCATGGCTTCGGGCATTGACGGTCGCATACAGGGTCAGCAGCAACAGACCCGCGACAATCCACGGGTAAGTCCCGACGCCCAGGTTGTTCAGCAGCAGACCGCCCGCAAGTCCGCCGCCGGCAATGCCGACATTCCACAGGGTCACCAGCATCGATTGCGCGGTATCGGCAGCCTCCTTGGCAGTTTTTGCCAGGGCCGTCTGCAACAGCGAGGGCATCGCGCCGAACGCCAGGCCCCAGACGGCGGTGGCGGTGTAGACCACGCCCGGCCATTCGCGCCACAGGCCCAGTGCGATCGCCGACAGCAGGAACAGCGTGGCACTGACCAGTGCCAGCTGACGCAGCCAGCGATCAATCAGGCTACCGACGATCCACAGGCTCAGTACCGATGCCAGACCAAACACCAACAACACCCGGTCGATTTCTGCGCCAAGTCCCGATGGCTCCAGAAAGGGCGCGATGTAGGTGTACAGAAGGTTGTGCGCGACGACGTAGGACAAGGTTACAAACAGCACGGATCGCACGCCCGGCAAGGTAAACACCTGACGCAGTGGCAGGCGTTTTCCCGCGCGTTCACCGGCGAAGTCCGGTACTTGCCAACGCACCCAGATCACCAGCAGCAACGTCAGCCCGGTCATGATCGCGAAGCTCAGGCGCCAGCCGACTACCGTGCCCAGCAGCGTCCCGGCCGGAATGCCCAGCGACAGCGCAAGCGGCGCCCCGAGCATGGCCACCGTAATCGCCCGGCCTTGTAAGTGAGGTGCCACCATCCGGCTCGCGTACCCCGCCAGCAAAGCCCACAGCAGCCCGGCGAACACGCCTGCGATCAAACGTGCAATCAGGGTCAGCCAGTACAGCTCCGACAACGCGGTGATGCTGTTGGCGATAGCAAACCCACCAATGGCCGTCAGCAGCAGCGGGCGCCGACGCCAGCCACGGGTGGCAATGGTGAGTGGAATCGCCGCCAGCAACGAACCGATGGCGTACAGCGTGACCAGTTGCCCGATCAGTGCCTGAGAGACATCAAGCCCAGCGCTCATCTGCGGCAACAGGCCGGCGGGCATCGCTTCGGTCAGCACGGTGATGAACCCGGCGGTGGCCAGCGCTAGCAGTGCGCCCAGCGGTAGTCGTTCGTCGTGCTGGACGCTATTGGTCAGCGGTGTAGAGGTGAGTTGCGCATCGTTCATGAACCAGCATCCCTTTTGCCGAGAAAGACGAAGGCCATAGGGTAGGGCGCTGCACATTCGGGAAAAACAGGTTAGGGTTCCGAACATCTCGGACAAGAATGTCGTGAATCAGGGAGGGATGAATGGACAGCCTTGGCAGTATTTCGGTGTTCGTGCAGGTGGCGGAAACCCGCAGTTTTACCGAGGCGGGCCGTTTGCAGGGTGTGTCTTCGTCGGCGGTCGGCAAAAGCATCGCCCGCCTGGAGGCACGGCTCAATGTGCGGTTGTTTCACCGCACCACTCGCAGCATCACGCTGACCAGTGAAGGCGCGCTGTTTCTTGAACGTTGCCGCAAGATCCTCGCCGAAGTGGAGGCGGCGGAATTTGAGCTGTGCGATGCCGCAGCGGCGCCTCACGGCAAGTTGCGGGTCAGCCTGCCGCAGGTGCATGACCTGGTGATGCCGGTCATGAACGAATTCATGGCGCTGTACCCGCAGATCGAACTGGATCTGGACCTGACCGATCGCATGGTTGATGTGGTTGAAGAAGGTTTCGACGCAGTGATTCGAACGGGTAAACCGCGAGACTCGCGACTGATGGCACGACCGTTGGGCGAGTTTCATATGGTGTTGGTGGCCAGCCCCGCGTACCTGCGCGAGCGCGGCGAACCGCTGACCCCGGCCGATCTGGCGGAGCACGCCTGCCTGCGCCATACGTTTCACGCCACGGGCAAACTGGAGCCCTGGCCGCTGAAGCGCGAGGAGGGCGCGCCCGAACCGACCCTGCCGACACGCCTTGTGAGTACGTCGATTGAGGCCGTGCGGCATGCGGCGCTGGCGGGCATGGGCATCGCCTGTCTGCCGGACTTCATGATCCATGAAGCGCAGCAGCAGGGTCGCCTGCAGCGCGTGCTGGAGGAGCATCTGGAGCACGTCGGGCAGTTCTGGGTCCTGTGGCCATCAAGCCGGCATGCAACCGCCAAATTGCGGGTGTTCATCGATCATTTATCGGCGCGACTTTTTCCTGTCGCCCATGACCGGTAGAGTTGTAACTGTTTTAAGACACTAATCCATACGCCGCGGGGCAGCGATCTGTTGCACAATACGCCCCGGACCGTTTTCCCCTCAGGATGTTTAATGTTGAATTCTATTCCCGTGCGTTTTTTCGGGTTGGCGTTGTTGCTGACCGCCGCTGCCGGCTGCTCCAAGGACAAGCCTATCTACGAGCATGAGAATTTCGACGACTCCGGCACCTTTTCGCGCAATTACCCGGTGACCGACACCGCCAGTTGCGAAGCGGCCCGCCGGGCGTTGCTCAGCCAGGGCTACATCATTACCAGCAATGACCCGAAACTGGTCAGCGGGCACAAGAGCTTCCAGCAGACCGGTGAAACCCACCTGGAGATCAGCTTCAACGTGGTGTGCGCCGATGATGGCAGCGCCGGCCATCACGCCACCGTGTTCGCCAACGCCCTGCAGGACCGCTACGCGCTGAAGAAGACCAACAACTCCGCAAGCCTCGGTGTCGGCGTACTGGGCTCGGTGTCGATGCCGATCGGCTCGTCTGACGATTCGATGGTCAAGGTCGCCAGCGAAACCGTGTCGTCGCAGAAGTTCTACGAGCGTTTCTTCACGCTGGTCGAGCTGTTCCTGCCGGCCGACGCGAAGAAAGCTGCGCACATCACCGAAAAACCGAAGACCGACCTGGGTGTGCCGGAAGCCAAGGCGACACCGGCTCCGTTGGCCCCAGCTCCTGCGGCTGAACCGACTCCTGCGCCGACCCCGGCCCCAGCGCCGGCCACCGAGCCCGCTGCGGTACCAGCGCCTGCAGAAGCGACCCCGGCCAGTTCCGAGCCGGTAGCACCGCCGGCCGAAGCCGCGCCGATCACCCCGGCACCGGTTACCGAGCCTGCGCCCGCGACGGAAACCATCACGCCGCCGGCCAACCCGACGGACATTCCGCCGCCCTCCGAGCCGATCCCGGCCATGCCTGCCTCCGGGCAGTAAACCTGTGGGAGCGAGCCTGCTCGCGATAGCGTCGGCACAATCAATATCAATGTGTCGGAAAGTTCGCTATCGCGAGCAGGCTCGCTCCCACAGTGCAATGTGGATGAGTCCTTCTCAAAATTCCCCGCGATAAATTCCTGACCGCCTGCTACGTTTATTTCATGAAGGACGCGTTTCATTTTTCCTTCACACGGGCACTTTATGCTCGAGGCACTGGTCATTTGTTCCAGGCCATTTCAAGCAAGCGTCAGGGGGATTACGCAATGGATGACTATCAAGAAGAACTGCTCGAATTCCAGGCCTTTGAGCTGGATTCACCAGAGCCTGCGGAAGACGCTACAGAGCTGTAAGGCGTCAGCCTGTCTTGCGGTGACTGCGGCGAAATTCGCCCGGTGTCTGGCCGTTCCAGCGCTTGAAGGCGCGCTGGAAAGCTTCGGCCGAAGCAAACCCCAGCAGGTAGGCGATTTCACCGAATGCCAGTTCGGTGTCGCGGATGTAGGTCATCGCCAGATCACGGCGGGTGTCATTGAGGATCGCGCGAAACTGCGTGCCTTCCTCGGCCAGTTTGCGCCGTAATGTCCAGGTCGGCAGCTTCAGGCGTGCCGCCACTTCTTCCAGGTCGGGTTCCCGGCCACCATTGAGCAACGGCCCGAGCAATTGCGTGATGCGTTCACGCAGGCTGCGGGTGCGGGTCAATTGCTCGAGTTCCCGTTCACACAAACCGAGCAAATGTTTCCAGGTGCTGGGGCAATGCTCCGGGTTGCGTTGGGCCAGGCAGGTGAGGCTCAGGCGCAGTTGATTGTGTTCGGCGCCGAACTGGATCGGGCATTCGCCGAGTACGGCATAGGCGTCGCGATAATCCGGACTGTCGAACTCGATTTCGATCCGTTCGGCGCGCAACGGCTCGGGGCTGACACTGGACAGCTGATGCAGCCAGCCGGCAATGATCGAATCCACCACAAAGCGGTTGTAAGCGTTGTACGGGCTGATCGAGTAGAAGCGCAGCCAAGCACCGCTGGCGTCCTCGTGGAAACTCGACTGGCCGCGATAGTTGGAGCCGTACAACGGTTCGAAGCGAGTCAGGCAGCGGGCGGCTTCACGCACGGTCGGCGCCTGCGCGGCGGTCACGCCGGCCAGCCCGGCCTGACTCAATCGGCTGAGCCCGCCCATGCGCAAACCCAGTGCCAGATCGCCGGTCAGCTGGATCGCGCCATGCCCCAGGCGCATGTAGCGCGGGATCGACAGACGCGCCCCGGCTTCGGCCAGGCGTGCGGCATCCAGGCCGTACTGTTCGAGCAATGGCAGCGGATCGACGTCATGGCTGCGCACGGCATCGGCCAGGCTGTGGACGAAGCCCACCGACAGATCCCCGAGACGCATCGGCTGCGGTTTCATGGTTTACAACCAGAGGTTCAGCAGGCGCGCGCCACGGGCTTCGCTGTCAGCGAATTGCTGGCCGTTGCTGCTGAGGAAACTTTGCCCGGAGCTCGGTTTATCCCAGAACTGCCCGCGCAGGAACACACTCATGCCGGCCAGCGCCTTGCTGGCCGGCGGTTGCGCGGTCAGGGTCAGTTGGTGCCAGGCTTGGCCCTCGCTGACGTCTCCTGGTTTCAAACTGACCGAGTCCGGCACGCTCAAGCCTTTGTAGCCCTTCCACGGTTGATCCCACACGCCATAACCGACGACGAACGCGGGCACCGCGATCAGCTGCGCGCCTTGCTCGTCGAGTTTGCGGTAGTTGTCCGGATACCAACTGTCGCTGCCGATCAACACGCCGAGGCGTCCGGCCGGGGTGTCGATCACATTGATCCGGGAAGCTTCGCGGGTGCCGGATGGCTCGTCCTGATCGAAGATCGGACGCATCTGCCGCTGTGGCTGGCCGAGCGGGGCGCCATCGCGGCCAAACACTACGGTGCTGTTGTACAGCGCGCCACTGCCGGCCTTGAGCCGGCCATCGGTGATGTTCGGTTCAGGCAGCACGATCGAGCCGGCCACCAAAGTGATGTGGAATTCCTTGGCCAGACCGCCGAACAGCGCCTGATAGTCCTTGGCCATGTCCCGGGACTTCATGCGCAGGTGCGCGTCATCCAGACGACTGCTGCCCTTGGCGGTGAGCCAGGCGCGAGCAAATTGCACCGGGTTGCTCGCCGCCAGCCAGTTCATCGCTTCGGCGAGGGTGGCGGCCTGGTACAGCTCGTCTTTCTCGCCGCTGATCATCAGCCAGGTGCCGACATGCTCCGGCAGGATGACCACGGTTTTATCATTCAACAGCCCCTGATCCTGCGCCTGCTGCAAATAGGCGGCGAGCTTGCGGTGCAGGCGTTCGGGGCTTTGGTAGTCGGTGGGGAACAGCTCGGGCTGGATGCCCAGCAGGTTGCCACGGTCGGCGGGCGTGCCCTGATCGACCGCGAGTTTGATCCGCAGGTCCGACAGGTAATGACCGGCCGGGCGGTCAGCCGCCCACATGGCGTAGAAGGTGAGCGCGGCGATGAGCGCCATGGAAAAAGTCAGGTACAGAAGTTTGCGCATGAAATCCAACAACAACCGGGTACAGGGTGTGCGGACAGGGTAGGGCGCCAGCCCCGGCTTGCCAAGGGGCGCTGCGCATTTGGATCAATAACTTGTCAGTTACGGTCATTGAGTGACAGCGATGCGACTCCTAATCTGTCGAACATGACTGACGGGGGACGCAGAGCTCCCGCATTTTCCGTGATCGCTCGCTGTGGAGTTAACGATGACCGCCACTCAATACCCGCACCTGTTGGCCCCGCTGGACCTGGGATTCACCACGTTGCGCAACCGCACCCTGATGGGCTCGATGCACACCGGCCTTGAGGAAAAGCCGGGTGGTTTCGAACGCATGGCGGCGTATTTCGCCGAGCGTGCCCGTGGCGGCGTGGGCCTGATGGTCACCGGCGGTATCGGTCCGAACGACGAGGGCGGCGTGTACTCCGGCGCGGCCAAGCTGACCACCGAGGAAGAAGCGCTCAAGCACCGCATCGTGACGCGCGCCGTGCATGATGCAGGCGGCAAGATCTGCATGCAGATCCTTCACGCCGGCCGTTATGCCTACAGCCCGAAACAGGTCGCGCCGAGCGCCATTCAGGCGCCGATCAACCCGTTCAAGCCCAAGGAACTGGACGAGGAAGGCATCGAGAAACAGATCAGCGATTTCGTCACCTGCTCGGTACTGGCCCAGACCGCCGAGTACGACGGTGTGGAAATCATGGGTTCGGAAGGTTATTTCATTAACCAGTTCCTCGCCGCCCACACCAACCACCGCACCGACCGTTGGGGCGGCAGTTACGAAAACCGCATGCGTCTGCCGGTGGAAATCGTTCGCCGCGTACGTGAAGCGGTCGGCCCGAACTTCATCATCATCTTCCGCCTGTCGATGCTCGACCTGGTGGAAGGCGGCAGCACCTGGGAAGAAATCGTCACCCTGGCCAAAGCCATCGAGCAGGCCGGCGCGACCATCATCAACACCGGCATCGGCTGGCACGAAGCGCGAATCCCGACCATCGCCACCAAAGTGCCGCGTGCGGCGTTCAGCAAGGTCACGGCCAAGCTGCGTGGTTCGGTGAATATTCCGCTGATCACCACCAACCGCATCAACACTCCGGAAATCGCCGAGCAGATTCTGGCTGAAGGCGATGCCGACATGGTTTCGATGGCGCGCCCGTTCCTCGCCGACCCGGACTTCGTCAACAAGGCTGCCGAGGGTCGCGCTGACGAAATCAACACCTGCATCGGCTGCAACCAGGCCTGCCTCGATCACACCTTCGGTGGCAAGCTCACCAGCTGCCTGGTCAACCCGCGTGCCTGCCACGAGACCGAGCTCAACTACCTGCCGGTCAAGCAGATCAAGAAAATCGCCGTGGTCGGTGCCGGTCCTGCCGGTCTGTCCGCCGCCACCGTGGCCGCCGAGCGCGGGCATCAGGTGACCTTGTTTGATTCGGCCAGCGAAATCGGTGGTCAGTTCAACGTCGCCAAGCGTGTGCCGGGCAAGGAAGAGTTCTACGAAACCCTGCGTTACTTCAAACGCAAACTGCAGACCACCAACGTCGAGGTGTGCCTGAACACCCGCGTTGACGTGGCAAAACTGGTCGAAGGCGGTTACGACGAAGTCATTCTGGCGACCGGCATTGCGCCGCGTCTTCCGGCGATTCCGGGCGTCGAAAACGCCAAAGTGCTGAGCTATCTGGATGTGCTGCTCGAGCGCAAACCGGTCGGCAAGCGTGTGGCGGTGATCGGCGCCGGCGGTATCGGTTTCGACGTCTCGGAATTCCTCGTCCATGAAGGCGTGGCCACCAGTCAGGATCGCGCTGCGTTCTGGAAAGAGTGGGGCATCGACACGAATCTGGAAGCCCGTGGTGGCGTGGCCGGAATCAAGGCTGCACCGCACGCACCGGCGCGTGACGTGTTCCTGCTGCAACGCAAGAAATCCAAGGTCGGCGACGGCCTGGGCAAGACCACCGGCTGGATTCACCGCACCGGTCTGAAGAACAAGCAGGTGCAGATGCTCAACAGCGTCGAATACCTGAAGATCGACGACGAAGGTCTGCACATCCGCATCGGCGAAACCGGCGAGCCGCAAGTGCTGCCGGTGGACAACATCGTCATCTGCGCCGGCCAGGATCCGCTGCGCGAGCTGCACGACGGTCTGGTCGAAGCCGGGCAGAACGTGCACCTGATCGGCGGCGCCGATGTGGCGGCCGAGCTGGATGCCAAACGTGCGATCAATCAGGGTTCGCGTCTGGCCGCCGAGCTGTAATGCTGCAACCAGGTTCAGCGTGCCGATGACCATCGCGAGCAAGCTCGCTACCACAGGTTTTGCATCGTTCACAGATGTTGTGAGCTCAGCAGAACCTTGTGGGAGCGAGCTTGCTCGCGATGGCGTCCTTTGAGCGACTAGAATGCTGGCTCTGTCCAGAATGAAAAGTCGCCATGCTTCTTCCCCCCGCTGACTGGCTACCTCAAGCCCCCCTCGAACCGCTTGATCTGGACTGGCTCACCGCCGCCGGCATTGACGTCGCGATCCTGCGTCTCGACCGCATCGATCCGCTGATCAGCGGCAACAAGTGGTTCAAACTCGTCGAACATCTCAAAGCCGCCGACCGTGCGGGTGCCGAAGGCATCATCAGCCTGGGCGGTGCGCACTCCAATCATCTGCATGCACTGGCGGCTGCCGGCAAACGCCTGGGATTCGCCACGGTCGGGCTGTTGCGCGGGCATCCGCAAGACACGCCAACGGTCAGGGATCTGCAGGATTTCGGCATGCAGTTGCACTGGCTCGGATTTGGCGGTTATCGGGCGCGGCACGAGCCGGGGTTCTGGCAACCGTGGCAAGCGCAATACCCGACGCTGCATCCGGTGCCTGAAGGTGGTGGCGGTTTGCCGGGCGCGCAGGGTTGCGCGTCATTGAAGGAGCAGGTCAGTCAACAACTCGGCAAGCTCGGCTGGGACGACTACCACGGTTGGTGGCTGGCCTGTGGCACGGGCACCACGCTCGCGGGATTGGTGTTGGCCGAGGCCGGACAACATGCGGTGTACGGCGCAATGGCCGTGCCCGACGATCACGGCGTCGCAGCCAATGTCGAGGCGATTGTGGGCAAGGCTGGAGGCTACGAACTGATCGACGCCAGCCGTGGGGGTTTCGCCAAGGTCGATCCGGCGTTGCTTGAATTCATCGCGCAAACCGAACAGGCCAGCGGCATTCCCCTCGAACCGCTGTACACCGGCAAAGCCTTGCTGGCGCTCAAACAACAGATCGAAGCGGGCCGCTTTGCCCGGGGTTCACGCTTGATCTTCGTCCACACCGGCGGCTTGCAGGGCCGGCGCGGGCTCGACAGTTAACCCTGGCTGCGCTTGGGCATCATCCGCAGCAACGTGTTATCGCGCACCACGTAATGGTGATAGATGCCCGCCAGCGCATGCAGGCCGATCAGCCAGTAGCCGATGGTGCTGATCAGCACATGCCAGTGCTCGACCTCTTTGGCGAACACCTTGTCTTCACTCACCAGCAACGGCAGGTCGAAACCGTAGAACATCACCTGATGACCTTCGGCGCTGGTGATCAGCCAGCCGAGGATCGGCATGCTGATCATGAACAGGTACAAGGCCCAGTGCATCAGGCGTGCGAGGGTGGTTTGCCACTGTGGCGAGGCCGGGAAGATTTTCGGCGCCGGGCCCAGGCTGCGGGCGAACAGGCGAAACCAGACCAGCACGAACACAGTCAGCCCGAGCATGTAATGCACTTCGCGGATCAGCGTGCGGCCACCGCTGCCCTTGGGAAACAGCCCGCGCAATTCCATGCTGGCGTACACCAGTACCAACAGCACCAGCATCAGCCAGTGCAACAGGATCGACACGGTGCTGTAACGGGATTCGGAATTTGTCCACGGCATACGGCGTTCCTCACGGTTCAGGGCTCAAGCGTGCCGTTCTGCGACGGCATGCCTTAACTGTAATCCCCTTTGGCGCGTTTGCCCGAGGCTAAAAAAGCTTTCACTGAGCTGCGTCAGCGATTTGACTGAAAACACCCATGAAAAAACGCCAGTGTCGGGCAGACACTGGCGTTTTTGTTTGCCGCGATGGATGCAATCAGCTGCTTTGCGGCATCTCGCCATTGGCCAGGCGCTTGTTGATGTCGGCGATCACTTCCGGCAGATCGCTGATGGTGTCGATCATGTAGTGCGGGCGCGATCCTTCGAACAGCGCGTGAATGCGCTTGCGCTCGCTGGCCAGCGCGTCGCTGCCCAGTGCGCGATAGCCTTCGTAATCCAGGCCCAGCGCGTTGCCAGAGCAGATCAGCGCCACGGTCCACATCCCGGCGCGACGGCCTTCGAGAATGCCTGGCACGGTGTCGTCGATCTTCACGCAGGCAGCGACATCATCGATGCCCAGCGCAATCACGTTGGCCAGCGCCTGGGCTGGCCATGGGCGGCCGTTCGGCACTTCGTCGGTGGCGACGACGTGGTCGGCGACGTAGCCGTTGGTGGCGGCGAGTGCCACAACCTTGTCCATCACCTGCTTCGGATAACCCGAGCAGGAACCGATCTTGATCCCTTGCTGACGCAGGTTGGCGATGGTCTCCAGCGCGCCGGGAATCAGCGCCGAGTGCTCGGCGATTTTCTCGATCTGCAGCGGCATGAAACGGTTGTAGATCGCGGTCACGTCATCGTCGGTCGGGGTGCGGCCGAACGCCTTGCGATAGCGCTCGGCAACCTGCGGCTGATCGCACAGGGTGCGGATGTGATCCCACTTGCCCATGCCCATCGGGCCACGGGCCTCTTCGATGGAGACCTGGACGTCGAACTCGGCGAAGGCTTCAACGAAGATCTGGGTCGGTGCGAAAGAACCGAAGTCGACCACGGTGCCGGCCCAGTCGAGGATGGCGGCTTGCAGCTGGGTTGGGTTGTTGTAGTTCATGGCAAAGATTCCTGTGATAACACGCAATTCGGAGTTCGCTGTCCCTGTGGGAGCGGGCTTGCCCGCGATGGCGGTCTGACATTCACCATGGATGTCGACTGCCAGGGCCTCATCGCGGGCAAGCCCGCTCCCACAGGGGATTTGTGGTGTTGCTTAAATTTCCAGAACTTCCATCTCGCGCAGCACTTCACCCACCGCCGCGACGGCTTCGCGCATTTGCGCCGGGGTGACGTGGCCGATGCAGCCGACGCGGAAGGTTTCGACCTGGGTCAGCTTGCCGGGGTAGAGGATGTAACCCTTGGCCTTGACCCGTTCGTAGAAGTCCTTGAACTGGTAGCGCGGATCTTTCGGTGCGTGGAAGGTCGCGATGATCGGCGCCTGAATCGCAGCCGGCAGGAAGCTGCGCAAGCCGAGTTTGCCCATCTCCTCCATCAGCGCCTGGCAGTTGGCGGCGTAACGCGCATGCCGCGCCGGCAGGCCACCTTCTTCGTTGTATTGCAGCAGCGCTTCGTGCAGCGCGGCGACCACGTGGGTCGGCGGGGTGAAGCGCCACTGACCGGTCTTCTTCATGTAGCTGTGCTGGTCGAACAGGTCCATCGCCAGCGAATGCGAATTGCCGGCGGCTGCGGCCAGGGATTCCTTGCGGGCAAACACGAAGCCCATGCCCGGCACGCCTTCCAGGCATTTGCCAGAGGCGGCAATCAGCGCGTCGAACGGGACTTTTTGCGCATCCACCGGCAAGGCGCCGAAGGAACTCATGGCATCGATGATCAGGCGTTTGCCATGTTGCTCGACGACCTGGGCGATCTCCGGCAGCGGGTTGAGGATGCCGGTGCTGGTTTCGCAATGGATCAGCGCGACGTGGGTAATGTCATTGTCGGCGCGCAGCAGGCGGTCGACGTCGGCGGCGGTGGTCGGTTCGTCTTCAGCGGTTTCAAAGGTGCTGAATGAGCGGCCGAGCACTTCGCAGATTTTCGCCAGACGCTTGCCGTAGGCGCCGTTGATCAACACCAGTACCTTGCCGTCGCGGGGAACGAGGGTGCCGATCGCGGCTTCGACGGCGAAGGTGCCGCTGCCCTGCAAAGGTACGCAGTGATGGCTGTCGGCGCCGTTGAGGATCGCCAGCAGTTGTTCGCACAGGCTGGCGGTCAGTTGGTTGAAGCGGTCATCCCATGAACCCCAGTCGACCATCATCGCCTGGCGGGTGCGGGCCGAGGTGGTCAACGGGCCGGGAGTGAGCAGGATGGGTGCGGCAGTACTCATTCGTGTGTCCTCGCGATAGCGCTGTGGGATGAAGCTACGGGGCATACGTTGCAATTCGGCGGATCATCAATCAAATTGTTTGTTGTTATGCCAGCCATCAGTGAGGGTTATCCATGAACCTGTTCCAGCTCCGCGCCTTTGACGCCGTGGCCCGGGAAGGCAGCTTCACCCGTGCCGCCGCGCGGTTGTTCATCAGCCAGCCGGCGGTCACCGGGCACATCAAGGCGCTGGAGGAGCATTACCAGATCACCCTGTTGCGACGGACGGCGCGCCGGGTCGAGCTGACGGAAGAGGGCATCAAACTGGCGGCGATCACCCGGGCGATGTTCGGTATGGCGGAAGAGGCGCAGGCGTTGCTCGAAGCCAATCGGCAGTTGCTGACCGGACGACTTGAGGTGGCGGCGGACGGTCCGCACATGGTCATGCCGATGCTTGCCAGCCTGCGGGCGCGATATCCGGGGATTACGGTGAATCTGCGGTTGGGCAATGCTCAGGAAACGTTGGCGGCGTTGTTGTCCGAGCACGCTGACGTGGCGGTGCTGACTGAAGTCGAGCCGCGCAAAGGGCTGCATCTGCAAGCGCTGAGCGAATCGCGGATCTGCGCGCTGGTGCCGGCGGGGCATCCGTGGGCGACACGTTCCGGCGAGGTCAGGCTCAAGGAGCTGGATCAGGTGATCATGGTGTTGCGCGAGCCGAGTTCGATTACCCGGCGCACGTTTGATCAGGCCTGTGTGCAGGCGTCGGTCAGCCCACGGGTGTTGCTGGAGCTGGACAGTCGCGAGGCGGTGACGGAAGCGGTGGCGGCTGAACTGGGGGTTGGGGTGGTGTCGTCGGTTGAAGTCAGCCACGATCCCCGTGTCGTCGCGATTCCCATTGCGGGAGAGGGGCTGGTCAATCGGCACATGATCGGCTGCGTGGAGCGGCGGCGGGAGTTGCGCTTGATTCAGGCGTTTTTCGGGTTGGCTCCCAACTGATAACCGCCAGATCGTTCCCACGCTCTGCGTGGGAACGCAGCCCGGGACGCTCCGCGTCCCATTCGAGAGCTGGAACGCGGAGCGTCCCTTGAGGCATTCCCACGCGGAGCGTGGGAACGATCTACGAGAGGCTTTCGCGCACCATCTCGAGAAACGTCGCCACCACCCGCCGCGAACTCTGCTCGCGCAAGCACACCAGTGTCTCGGTCAACCGCCGGGTGCAATCGGTGATCGGCAGCGCGCAGACCCGTGAGTCCGCACCAAACTCCGCCGCCGACACCACACCCACGCCAATCCCCACCACCACCGCCTCCCGCGCCGCTTCCCGGCCTTCGACCTGGATCGCCGGGCGGATGCGGAAACCAGCCCGGGCCATTTCTTCTTCCAGGGTCTGGCGGGTGACCGAGCCGTGTTCGCGCAGCACCAGCGGCGTGTCGTCCAGATCTTCCAGGCAGATCGATTCACGCTCGGCCCACGGGTGATGGCGCGAGACAAACGCCACCATCGGGTCGTTGCGCAGCGGTACGCACAACAAACGTTCATCACTGACATCGCGCCCGAGCAACGCCAGATCAGCCTGATAGTTGAACAGCCGAAACAGCGATTCATCGGTGTTACCGGTCTCGATCTTCACGCTGATCCCCGGATAGCGCTCACAAAACCGGGCGATCTGCGGCAGCACATGCACCGGGGCATCCACCGCCAGAATCAGGCTGCCGGTCTGCAAGGCCTGGGATTCCTGCAACAACTCCTGGGCTTCGGCCTCGACCACAAACAGACGCTGGGTGATTGCCAGCAAGCGTTCGCCGAGATCCGTCAGGCGCACTGAGCGCTTGTTGCGGTGGAACAGCAACACACCGAAGCGTTCTTCCAGCTTGCGCACCTGGTCGGAAATCGCCGGTTGCGTCAGATAAAGCCGCTCGGCGGCCTTGGTGAAGCTTCCGTGCACGGCCACGGCGTGAAAGGCTTTGAGCTGGGCGTGGGAAACCGACATGGCTGATTCCTCGTTTACAGGCGCAGTTCAGTAACAAGCTGAGCTTATGTGTGAAATACGATAAATCGATTTTATTTATTAAACAGTAATTGCTTTGATCGGCTCACGCCAACGCTGACTGCCCGGTCGGGCAGCGACGCTGGCCATGAGCCTGTGCGTGCAACACCAGGTCTCATCTGACCGGTATCGCCGAAGGGACGGGGTGATATCGCAGTGCTCAACAATAAAAAACACAGGCGTTTACTCATCGATTCTGCCGGCACACTCACACCCTGAGGTCAGAACCACAATGAACAAGCACATCGGCACCATTGCGCGTTGGCGCATGCAGATCTTCGCTGTCACCTGGCTCGCTTACGCCGCGTTCTATTTCACCCGCAAAGCCTTTTCGGTGGCCAAACTGGGCATCGCCGAAGACCCGAGTTTCACCCTCGACAAAATGGCCATGGCCAACCTCGACGCGATTTACCTGGCGGCCTACGCCATCGGCCAGTTCACCTGGGGCATGCTCGCCGACCGCTTCGGCCCACGGGTTGTTGTCCTTGGTGGTTTGCTGATTTCCGCCGCGGCGGCGCTGGTGATGGGCAGCTTTGCAACCTTGCCGATCTTCGCCACCTGCATGCTGATTCAGGGGCTGGCGCAGTCCACCGGCTGGTCGGGGCTGTGCAAGAACCTCGGCAGTTTCTTCCCCTCCGAACAGCGCGGGCGAGTGCTCGGGTTGTGGAGTTCCTGTTATGCATTCGGCGGTCTGGTGGCGTCGCCGTTCGCCGGCTGGTGGGCTTACACGCTGATCGGTTCGTGGCACGCGGCGTTCATTTCCAGCGCGGCGGTGGTCGCGGTGGTGGCGGTGTTGTTCTTTATCTTTCAGCGCGACAAGCCGGAAGACGTTGGCCTGCCCGCCGTGGAGCCGGAGCCGGTCATCAGCGCCGAAGAGGCCGAAGCCAACAGCAAACTCAGCGTCTGGGAGCCACTCAAGGAAATCCTGCGCAACCGTACGGTGCTGGTGCTGGGTCTCGCGTATTTCCTGCTGAAACCGGCGCGTTACGCGATTCTGCTGTGGGGCCCGGTGATCGTGTTCGAACAGATGCCCTCGGTCGGCAAGGTCGGCGCGGCGATCATTCCCACCGCGTTTGAACTGGCCGGGCTGCTGGGCCCGATCATGATTGGCCTGGCCTCGGACAAACTGTTCGGTGCGCGACGCATGCCAGCCTGTGTGTTGAGCCTGCTGGCGCTGACCGTGACCCTTGCGCTGTTCATGGGCGCCCTGCACACCGGCAGCGTGATGCTGGTGGTCGCACTGTTGTTCGTGATGGGCCTGACCCTGTACGGCCCGGACTCGATGATCAGCGGCGCGGCTGCGATCGATTTCGGCAAGGCCAAGGCTGGCGCCACGGCGGCGGGATTCGTCAATGGCTGCGGCTCGGTCGGTGCGGTGCTCGGTGGTTTGCTGCCGGGTTACTTCGACTCGGTGACGGTGTTCATCGTGTTCGCCGGTTGTGCGCTGTTCTCGGCGCTGGTGCTGATTCCGCACTGGAACAGCCGCCCGGTCGGCGTCATGGAACCGCGTGCCTACGTGCCCAATCGTGCCCTGACCATCAAACCCCTGCGTAACTGAAAACCCTTGCCTCGCGGCCTGCTGCGGCACTCGCGGCAGGCTGTGCCGTGGCTGACTGACTGGAGAATTTTCATGAGACCGTTTTGGCTGGAGCAGGCTTTGCAGCTCGACACGTCCGAACCTTGTCCGCCGCTGCAAGGCGATGTGCGCACCGACGTGTGCATCGTCGGCGGCGGTTACACCGGGTTGTGGACGGCGATCATGCTCAAGCAGCAGAACCCCGAACTCGATGTGTTGCTGATCGAAGCCGACATTTGCGGCGCCGGCGCCAGTGGGCGCAACGGCGGTTGTGCGCTGTCGTGGTCGGCGAAGTATTTCACCCTCGAGCGGCTGTTCGGTGTCGAGGAAGCGGTGCGGCTGGTCAAGGAATCCGAGCGCAGCATCCACGCCATTGGCGAGTTCTGCGAGCAGTACGGTGTCGATGCCGATTACCGGTTGGACGGCACGCTTTACACCGCCACCAACCGCGCGCAATGCGGCTCCACCGATGCGGTGATCGCGGCGCTGGAGCGCAACGGCATCAACTCGTTTACCCAGCGACCGGTCGCCGATGTACAGCGCATGGCCGGTTCGGAAAAACACCTGGAAGGCTGGTTCTCGCCCGCCGCCGCCAGCGTGCAGCCGGGCAAACTGGTGCGCGGGTTGCGCCGGGTGGCGTTGCAACTGGGCGTACGGATTCATGAAGGCACGGCGATGACCGGGCTGGAGGAGGGCCGTCCCGCACGCCTTCACACGGCGAGCGGTCGGGTGACCGCCGACCGCGTGGTGCTGGCGATGAACGCGTGGATGGCCCGCGCGTTCCCACAGTTCGAGCGCAGTGTGGCGATCGTTTCCAGCGACATGCTGATCACCGAACCGCGCCCGGATCTGTTGCAGGAAATCGGTTTGACCAGCGGCGTCACGGTGCTCGATTCGCGGATTTTCGTGCACTACTACCACAACACCCCGGACGGCCGGATCATGCTCGGCAAGGGCGGCAATACCTTCGCTTACGGCGGGCGGATGCTGCCGGTGTTCGACCAGCCCTCGCCCTATACCGGATTGCTCAAGCGCAGTCTCGACGATTTCTTCCCGGCCTTTGCCGATGTGAAAGTCGACGCAACCTGGAACGGCCCTTCGGATCGCTCGGTCACCGGCCTGCCGTTCTTCGGCCAGATGAGTGCCAGCGGCAATGTGTTCTATGGTTTCGGCTATTCCGGCAGCGGTGTCGGGCCGTGCCACATGGGCGGGCAGATTCTCGCTTCGCTGGTGCAGGGCCTCGACAACCCGTGGACGCGTTCGCCGCTGGTCAACGGGCCGCTGGGTTACTTTCCGCCGGAGCCGATCCGCTACCTCGGCTCGCTGATGGTGCGCAACGCCATTCGCCGCAAGGAGCGCGCCGAGGATCACGGCCGGCGGCCCCGGCACCTCGATGTGCGTCTGGCGAAATTCGCGGCAGCGGCGGGCAAGGCCGACAAAGGTTGATCGTCAGCGCGGTGGGGCGGAGCGGTTGAGCAGCCAGTCGAGCAAGAGGTCGTCGTCGGGCTCGGTTTCTGTGGGCTGCGACGTTCGGGGGCGGCAGGCGTCGAGGCAGAGGATCGGCCGGTCGGGATCGCTGTCGAGAAAACTTACCCAGACCTCGCTGCCGGCGCAGGGCAGATTTTCCCGAGGCAGGCCGCCGCCGGCGTGGGGCATGACCACCGGCAACCACAGCCCTTCACTTGCGTCGGCACGAGTCTGATCGGGCCATAACCGCACGGCGATCCGTCCCTGATCGTCGACCTGCGCCGGTTGCCCCGGCGCGCCGAGTACTTGCGCCGGCTGATACCCCGGGATGCCCGGGCGTGGTTGGTTCGGCGGCGGGCGAAACGGGGTCGACCAGGGCAGCGCGGTGAAGTCGTTGTGATAGCGGCGAACCGTTGGCACTGGATCGAGAATCGAAGGTTGCTGACCTTGATGACGCAAGTCGGTGATTAGCCACTGCTCGTTGAAGGCGCTCACCGGATGCTCCATGACTTGCAACAGGCGCCCGCTGAGCAGTCGCGGACAATCGCTGCGGCCCTGAATCGAGCGCGACCGGCAGCGTTGGCGTTCCAGCAGGCGACGACTGCGTTGGGCCGCGTGACGTTGCGCAGTCGGCAAAAATCCCGATGGGGCGACGGCACCGCCCAGCGTTTGATTGGCGGCCTCCTGGCCCGTAATCGAATGCCCTCGCTCACGCACGCCGGCAGGAATCTGAGGCAGCACCGCTTCATGGCGCTGGAACAGGCTGCTGAGGCCGGTTGCTGGCGCATCGATCTGCGTGTTGAAAGCAATCGCCGTCGGTTGCTGCGGCAGGCTCAGGCTGTCATCGGCGAACACCACCACATGGCCGTCCGGCTGATGTTCGAAGTGATAGTGGATGCCTTCCTCTTCACAAAGCCGTTGCAAAAAGGCCAGATCGGTTTCCTCGTACTGAATGCAGAACGGGCGCGGCGGGTAATGGCCGACGGTCATATCGATCCGGTAGCTGTGGGCAGGCAGGTGATGTTCGCTGAGCAGTTGCTCAAGGATGGCCGGCACGTTCAGTTGCGTGAAGACCCGGCGTACGGGATGTTGCTCCAGCGCTTGCAGATGCGGCATCAGCACCAGTTGGTAGGCGATACGGTGCGTCGCCCGGTGTTCGCAACTGGCGCTTTGAATGATGCCGTGAATCCCGTGGTCGTCATCCAGGTGCAGAAACGCCGCTTGATGCAGCAGCGTGCCGGGTGACCAGGCGGGTGCCAGGCCCATGACTTCGATTTCGAACCGAAAGGGCTGATTCAGCGCTTCGTGGCCACTGAAGCGCAGGACCGGCAGGCTGATTCCGCCCTCGGCCAGGGTCAGCGAAAACGGACTTTCCTTGTCATTGAGCATTCGGGCGGGCTCTGTTCAGGCAATACGGGCCACAGAGGGTACGAAAACGCGACGTCGAATGGACGTGGCAAACCGGTTTTTCAGAATCGCCCTACAAGGCGCGTAGAAGATGTCGATGCGCATCGGAATTTTTGGTCGATTGCCGACTTTAGGCCGTATAAACTTGGCGCCATGCGTCGGCCAATAGATGTCTCGGCGCCACAGATCAAGAGAGTGAGTAATGGGCGCACAGTGGAAGGTTAAACACAAAGAAGCGGCAGCCAACGCCAAGGGCAAGATCTTCGGCAAACTGGTGAAGGAAATCACCATTGCTGCGCGTAACGGTGCCGATACCGCCACCAACGCACACCTGCGTCTGGTGGTCGAACAGGCCAAGAAAGCCTCGATGCCCAAGGAAACCCTGGACCGTGCCATCAAGAAGGGTGCTGGCCTGCTGGGCGAAACCGTTCAGTACCATCGCGTAACCTACGAAGGCTTCGCGCCGCATCAGGTGCCGCTGATCGTCGAGTGCGTCACTGACAACATCAACCGCACCGTGGCGGAAATCCGCGTGGCGTTCCGCAAGGGCCAACTGGGTGCATCCGGTTCCGTTGCCTGGGACTTCAACCATGTCGGCATGATCGAAGCGTCGCCGGACACCCCGGACGCCGATCCGGAAATGGCCGCGATCGAAGCCGGTGCCCAGGATTTCGAGCCGGGCGAAGAGGGCGCGACCCTGTTCCTGACCGACCCGACTGACCTGGACTCGGTGCAGAAAGCCCTGCCGGAGCAAGGCTTCACCGTGCTGTCGGCCAAACTGGGCTACCAGCCGAAGAACCCGGTCAGCGGCCTGAGCGACGAGCAAATGGCTGAAGTCGAGGCGTTCCTCGAAGGCCTGGACAACCATGACGACGTGCAGGACATGTTCGTCGGTCTGGCCGGCTGACACACCAGAAAATCGCAGCCCTCGGGCTGCGATTTTTTTTCAGGCGTGTTGCAACGTCTGGCTGATCTCACCAAACCCCGGCCGCGCCAGCACATCCGGCTGACAGCAGCGCTGCTCCAGGGTTTCCAGCACCTGACACTGTTCATCGCTCAACCCTGAGTCGATGCGCGCCAGCAGCTCCCCCAGCAAAATCCCGAACGCACGCACTTCGAGGCGTTGCAGCGCGCGGGTTTCAGGCGTATCCGCCATGGCATGGAACGACGCCGCACCAAAATCCCCCAGCAGACAATCGCCCTGATCGTTCAACAGAATGTTGTGTCCGTAGAGATCGCCATGGGTGATGCCATGACGGTGCAGATGCCCGGCGACCGAGGCGATGCCCCGGGCGATGCGCAAGGCAACGTCGGCACTGAAACGGCAATCATCGGCATACACATCCCGTGAACAGGACGCCAGGCTCGGCAGTCCGGCCAGGTTGCGGTAGCTCGGATCGATCAACTGCATCACCAGGCCCTGCTGGCCGTCGGGATGCTGGTCGATGCGGCCTTCGACGCGGATCAGGTTCGGGTGCAGCCCGGCGGTGATGCACGCGTTCATTTCATGCAGCGGCGAGCCGTCGCTGGTCATCTCGCCCTTGTACAACTTGACTGCCACGGGCGTGGCGGGCTGATTTGCGGGTTGCCACTGCGCCCGATAAATGACCCCGGAGGCGCCTTCGCCCAGCCGTTGCTCCAGCTGCAGCGCCGACCAGTCGATCAGGGGCGCTTTGTCGAGGGCGGCAGCATCGGCTTCGGTTTCCAGCGGATTGCCGGCGTAGGCCAGCCAGGTCAGGCTCGGCAGGGTCAGCAACCATTGTGGTAATTCGGTCAACTGGTTGGCGGCGATGCGGATCAGCTCCAGCCGATGGCACTGGCTCAGTGACGGCGGCAGGGCGCGCAGGCGATTGCCGGCAAGCATGAGTTTTTGCAGCAGCGGACGTTCGCCCAGTTCGGTGGGCAGGGTTTCGATGGCGTTGTCGGTCAGGATCAGCCAGCGCAGATTTGGCGGCAGCGCCGCGCCGGGCACCTGAGTGATGCGGTTGGCCTTGAAACCGATCATCGTCAGGGCCTGGCATTGGCCCAGGCACGCCGGCAATTGGGTGAACTGATTGTCGGAGCAGAACAGCACGCGCAGGCGCGTCAGACGATGCAGGTCATCCGGCAGGCTGCTCAGGGTGTTGCCGCTGAGGTTGAGCACTTCCAGCGTGTCGGCCAGGTTGAAAATCTCCGGCGGAAATTCGCTCAAGCCTTCGGCCAGATCCAGCCGGGTGATGCCCGACAGTTCGCCGGCGCGCAGTTGTGCAAGGGTGTGCATGAAAAGGATCGCTATCGAGAAGGCGCAAGGCGCCGGAAATGGGCCGCATGATAACGGCAAATCAGCCCGGTTCGTGCACTTCGCTCAATTGCCCGAGCCGGCTGCGGGTGCGGGCCAGATCGATCGCCTGGCCGCCGAGGCTTTCGTGCAAGGGGAGCTGGCCGAGCAGGGTCAGGTGTTTGTCCTGATCGTAGAGCACGTCGATCAGGTTGATGAACCGCTGCTGGGCGGCGATCGAACATTCGCCCAGTTCCGGTAGTTCGTCGATGATCCAGTGGTCGAAGCGTCGGCACAGTTCCAGATAATCCATCACGGCCGTGGGTTGTTCGCAGAGGTCGCTGAAGGTGAAACCGACGCGCCGGTCTTCGCACAGCCGCGCCTGCAAATGGCGGCTGCCGACCGCCAAGGGCAACGGCGCGGCATCGAGGGGCGGCAGGTTCAACGCGAGGCGCTGCCCCGGGGTGGCCGGCCAGACGTAATGGCCTTGGGTGAACAGTTGATGCGCATGCCGGCGCGCCTGGCTGCGGTAATCGTGCGGGCCGCCGACTTCCATGACCTGCATGCGCGCATTGATCAGGTCGATCACCGGTTTGAACCGCGCGTGGTATAGCGGGTTGGGGAGCAAGCCTTCGGGCGGGTAGTTGGAGGTCACCAGCAACAGGATCCCGCGCTTGAACAGCGCCTTGAACAGGCGGGTGATGAGCATCGCATCGCCGATGTCATGCACATGAAATTCGTCGAAACACAGCACCCGACAGTCCGTCAGCAACGCGTCGAGGGTGACGGCGAGGGCGTCGTCGCGGTCGCGGTGCTCGAACATGCCTTGATGCAACTGGGCGAAGAACCCGTGGAAATGCAGACGGCGCTTTTGCTGGATCGGCAACGCCTGGAAGAATCCGTCCAACAGCCAGCTCTTGCCGCGCCCGACCGCCCCGTGCAGATACAGGCTGGGCGGAGTTTGCGCAGGGGTGCCGAACAACAGGCCGGCCTGATGGGCCATGCAATCGATGACCCGCTGCTGGCTGTGGCTGAGGGTGTAGCCCTGGCCGTGGGCCTTTTGCCGGAAATAGTCACGCACCGATTGCGCGCTGGCGGCGCACTGGCCCGCGTTTGTAACGGAGCGTTTGCCGAAGAAATGGCGCAAGGCTGACCAGCGCTGGGTCAGACGCGAACGGTCGGGCAGTCGGGCGGGCACAGCAATCACTCCGTCATCATCGGGCCGGCTCCCCCCGAGCGCGGCGGGGTAGTTTAACCAGACGGGTAGTTTTGCTTCCACTGCGCTTTATCGTTTTTCCGGAGAGCAATCTGCGGCGTGTACAGGATTTTTCAACACTTTAAATCGACGTGTTGCCAACCTTTCGAAACAAATCCCGGCGAGTGACTGGATCCAATCGACTGGCGCAATCGGCGTCCGTTGCTAACCTGAAACACTGTAACGACAGAGACGCTGTCGCCATCAAGGAACGGGCGGTGAATGCAGGGATGGTCTGGGCATTGCTGGGCGGGCTCGCGGTACCGGTCCACGCCGCCGACCTTCAGGTCGAGGTGCGGGTCGATGTGCAGCGCGGTTGCCAGTTGATCGGCCAGCAACGCGAGGCCGGTATCGAACAACTGGGCGTGCTCGACTTCGGCACCACGGCGCGGCTCGGCGACCGGGACGGGCCACTCGGTGCGGCGCTCACGAATTCGCGCCTGCCGCGTCTGGAATGCAACCCGGACACCCCGTACCAGTTGCGCGTCGATGGCGGCCTGCACGGTGGCGTTGGCGAGGTGCGTTATATGGCGGGGGAGGCCGGCAGCAAGCCGATCCCCTATCGCCTGTATCAGGACGCCGCGCGGCGGGTGCCGCTGGTGGTGGATGTGCCGGTCAGCGGTCGGGTGCCGGACAGCGGCACAGTGGACTTGCCGCTATACGGGCGGATCGAGCGGATGGCCGAAGTGCCACGGGTCAGCCGGTATTCGGATCTGGTGAAGGTGACGGTCACCTGGTGATCGCGGAGTTTTTTCAGCCATCCGGTGGAGCCGGGTGGCGCAGGGAAGGGCGTTCAATGACGAGCGCAGTGGTCGAGTGATCCTGAAGGAGTAGGGGCTCAATGATGGGCAGACACGGGCGGCTAATCGCCACAGCCACATTGCTGTTGTTCACCGAGGTCGCGTCGGCGGCGGTCAGTGGGCAGATCCTTGCGCGGCTGACGCTGATCGCCGGCTGCGAGGTGACCAACGCCACCAGTCCCGCCAGCCCGGTGGACGGGCTGGGCTCTCTTGATTTCGGCCAGCAGGGCCCGACCTGGAACGCACCGATCAAGGCCAGCCTCAGCGAAGCAGGCAGCGGTCAGCTGAATGTCGCCTGCAACCCTTCGGTCACCGGGTTCACCGTGACCATCGACGGCGGCACTCATGGCGATGGCACGACACGCCGGCTGAGCAACGGTCGCCAGACACTCCCTTATCAGCTGTTTCTCGATGCCTCCGGCAGCCAGAGCTACAGCATCGGTCAACAACACAATTTCGCTGTCACCAGCGGCGCACAGATACCCATCCCGGTATTTGGCTCGGTGGTGGCGAACACCCGTGCGGTACCGGCCGGTGTCTATACCGACACCCTGACGGTGACGCTCGACTGGTAACCCCGTAGAGGACGGACACCATGCGTACGATTGCATCAAGGATAGGTTTGTCGTTGCTCGGCCTGACGCTCGCTTCCAGCGTCAATGCCGCCACCACGGTCACCGGCCAGATCACCTCCAGCCTGATCCTGATCAGCAGTTGCCAGGTCAACGGTTCCGGCGGTTCTACCGGACTGAACTTCGGTGCGTTGAACTTCGGCACCGCCAACAGCCTGTTCACCACGGCCACCGGGCAGGTGCTGGGCGGCGGGGGCGGGGCGCTGTCGATCCTGTGCTCGGCCGGCACCACGCCGACGGTCAAGGTCCGGGCCGGCGCCCATGACGGGCTCTCGCCGGGTGGTACGCGCGCGCTGTACGACGGGGTCGCCAACTACGTGCCGTATGACCTGTACACCGACGCCGGGCACTCGCAATTGCTGGCCATCGACGGGGTGATCAACCTCGCAGCCAGCACCGGTGTGGCGCAGACCGTGAACATCTACGGTCAGGCGGTGGGCAAGGCCGGGCTGCCGGCGGGCACCTATACCGACACGATTTCCGTCGAACTGACGTTCTAGTGCCATGGGCCGGCATGGCTGTGCGGCGCTGCTCCTGCTGTGTGCGGGCAGCTTGCCGCTGCCCTTGGCGGCGGTGACCAGCCAGAGTTTTCAGGTCAGTGCGACAGTGACGCCGGGCTGTCTGGTGGTAGGGGGCGTATCGAACTATGGCGGGCTGAATTTCGGTTCGCGTTCGGCGCTGGCCACCGGCACGGTGCAGGTCGCGTTGACCGGCGGCGTCACGCTGCAATGCACGCCGGGGGTGGCGCTGAACATGACGGTCGATGGCGGCCAGTACAACAGCGGCGGGCGACGCATGCAGATCAGCGGAGGCAGCGCGAAGGTGGCGTACACGCTGTTTCGCGATGCGGCATACAGCCAGAGTCTGGGCATCGGCCAGAGTGTGGCGGTGGCCTACAGCGATGCGAACAACATCAGTCTGCCGATCTACGGCCAGGTGCAATTGCCGGGCAATCAACCCGGGGGGACATACAGCGATGTGTTGCAGGTGCAACTGTCGTGGTGATGTGAAATGACAAGGAGCAGGTTTATGGGGTTTTTCACGTCACGCTATTCGTTCGCGTGTTGCGCCGTGCTGGCGCTGGTCATGTTCGGGACGCTCAAGGCCCAGGCCGCCAGTTCGGTGCTGATCTGGCCGATCGATCCGGTGCTGGAGGCCGATCAGCAGGCCAGTGCGCTGTGGCTGGAAAATCGCGGCACGGAAACCGCCAACCTGCAGATACGCGTGTTCGGCTGGAGCCAGAGCGGTTTCGAAGAGCAATACCGCAATCAGCGCGAGGTGATCGGCAGTCCGCCGGTGGCGAAGATCGAGCCGGGCCAGAAGCAACTGGTGCGCCTGACCCGCACCAAGGATGTACCGCCAGGCCAGGAACTGGCGTACCGGATCATCATCGATGAAATCCCCTCGGCCCAGCCCCCCGTCGCCGAAGACGGCAAGACCGCTGCGGCGATCCGCTTCCAGATGCGCTACTCGGTGCCGCTGTTCGCCTATGGCGCGGGTTTGTGGAGCAAGGAAGACAGCGCCCGCCAGCGTGACCCCAAGGGCATCGGGCTGCCGCAATTGAGCTGGCGCACGGTGGCGGTGGAGGGGCGTCCTTATGTGGAGGTGCGTAATCAGGGCGCGGTTCATGCGCGACTGACCGATGTGGCCATCAAGCAGGGCAGCCAAAGCAAGCCGCTGGCCGAGGGATTGCTCGGCTACGTATTGCCCGGCGCGGTGATGCGCTGGCCGGCTCCGGGGCCGGTGGCCGGAGAGCTGGCGGGGCGGATCAATGGCGCGGCCAAGGTGCAGAGCATTCCGCCGGCGCGATAGCCGTAGCGAGTCATGTCGAAGCCTGGCTTCGGCGCCAGCGGTTTCAGGAGGAATCAGTCCATTGACGGACGTAACACGCTAATGAGTCCAGGATGGGCTCGACGTATTCAGCGTCCGTTGTGGCTCATGACCGGCGCGTGGTGCCTGATGTTCATTCATCCATCCGGGGCCGGCGAACTGCCGCCGCCTCCCAGCGGCATGGAGGCCGTCAGCGATGTACAGTTGTTTCTGGAACTGGTGGTCAACCAGATGAATACCGGTCGGGTGGTGGCGGTGGAGCAGCGCGGCGGGCGCCTGTTCCTGCCTGCCAGCGTATTGCGCGATACGGGCATGAAGCTGCCGGAAGAGGCCGGTGCCGAAGTCGATCTCGACGGCCTGCCGGGCCTGCACAGCGATTACGACAGCGTCAGCCAGCGCTTGCTGCTCGACGTGCCACCGGACTGGCTGCCGGAGCAGTTCATCGGCAACCGCGAGGTTTATCCGCGCACGCCGGCGCTGAGCAGTTTCGGCGCGTTGTTCAATTATGACCTGTACCTCAATGACACCGACGACGCCGGCACTTATCTGGCGGCGTGGAACGAGGTGCGGCTGTTCGACAGTTGGGGCACGTTGTCGAACACCGGGCAATATCGCCGCACATTGTCAGGGGATGCGGTCAGCACGCTGGACAACGGCTATCTGCGTTACGACACCACCTGGCGCTACTCCGATGACGAACGGATGCTGACCTACGAGGCCGGGGACGTGGTCAGCGGCGCCTTGCCCTGGAGCAGTTCTGTGCGGCTGGGCGGTGTGCAGTTCTCGAGGGATTTTGCAGTGCGTCCGGATCTGGTGACCTATCCGCTGCCGCAGTTCGCCGGGGAAGCGGCGGTGCCGTCCTCGGTGGATCTGTTCATCAACGGCTACAAGTCCAGCAGCTCCGACCTGCAACCGGGGCCGTACACCCTGACCAACATTCCATTTATCAACGGCGCTGGCGAGGCGGTGGTGGTGACCACCGATGCGCTGGGCCGGCAGGTGTCGACCACGGTGCCGTTTTACGTCACCAGCAGTTTGTTGCAAAAAGGCCTGAGCGATTTTTCGGTGGCCGCCGGTACGCTACGCCGGGATTACGGCCTGAAGGATTTCAGCTATGGGCCGGGCGTGACCTCGGGCAGCCTGCGCTACGGCGTCAGCGACACGTTTACTCTGGAAAGCCACGCAGAAGCGGCGGATTCCCTGACCCTCGGCGGGCTGGGCGGCAACTTGCGTCTGGGCAATTTCGGGGTACTCAACAGTGCAATCAGTCAAAGCCGTTTCGACGGCGACGGCGGTCAGCAACTGAGTCTCGGCTATCAATACAGCGGCCAGCGCTACAGCTTTTCCTATCAGCGTCTGCAACGCCGTGACCGCTATGCGGACCTGACGGTCGTGGACAGTCCTTACACCACACTGAGCCGGCGCAGTGAACAGGCGACCCTGAGCCTGAACCTCGAGCGCTGGGGCAGTCTCGGCGTCGGTTATTTCGATATTCGCGCGGCAGACGATACCCGTACGCGGCTGCTAAACCTGAGCTGGAGCAAACCGCTGTGGCGCAACAGCAGTTTCTACCTGTCGGCCAACCGCGAAATCGGCGACAGCAACTGGGCGGTGCAGGCGCAACTGGTCATTCCGTTCGACCTGCGCGGCAGCCTGGCCATCAGCAGCGAACGCAGCAAGACCGGGCAGACGCAGCAACGGGTCAACTACAGCCGCGCCGTGCCGTCCGAGGGCGGGGTGGGCTTCAATCTCGGCTACGCCAAGGGCGACGGCGCCGATTACCGCCAGGCCGACGTGACCTGGCGTCTGCAATCGGTCCAATTGCAGGCTGGCGTCTATGGGACGTCCGACGCCGAAACCCGTTGGGCCGATGCCAGCGGCTCGCTGGTGTGGATGGATGATCAAGTGTTCGCTGCCAACCGCATCGACGATGCGTTCGTGGTGGTCAGCACCGACGGCTACGCGGACATTCCGGTGCGTTACGAGAACCAGCAGGTCGGCCAGACCGACCGTAACGGCCACCTGCTGGTGCCGTGGAGCAGCGCCTATTACCGCGGCAAGTACGAAATCGATCCGCTGAATCTGCCGGCCAATGTGCGCAGCCCGAATGTCGAACAGCGTGTCGCCGTACGCCGGGGCAGTGGCTATCTGCTGGAATTTCCGCTGAGCCGGGTGATCGCCGCGAGCATCGTGCTGGTGGATGCGCAGCAAAAGGAATTGCCGCTGGGCAGTGGCGTGCTGCACGAACAGAGCGGCACGCGGACGGTGGTCGGTTGGGACGGACTGGTCTATCTGGAAAACCTCCAGGCGCAGAATTCGCTGCGGGTGACTCTCGCGGACGGCAAGACTTGCCAGGCGCAATTCAGCGTCGATCTGCAGCAAGATGAAGTGCCGCTGATCGGCCCGTTGGTGTGCCAATGATTCGGGTGCGGCTTGTTCTGTGGTTGCTGTTGCTGCTGCCGGGGCTGGCGCAGGCGCTGTGTTCGGTGGTCACCACCACACCCGCCGGGTTCGGGAACATCAGTTCGATCGCCGTGCGCACCACCTCGCAACCCAGTTCCACTCTGAACGGAGGCTTGAGTTGCACCGGTTCGTTGCTGTCGCTGTTGACCAACAATGACCATTTCTGGGCCACCGTCACTTCGACCCAGAGCGGTTTGCTCGGGCCCACTGGCGACGTGATCGGTTACACGATCTACGCCAACAACAGCACCAGTTACCCGCTGACGCGGGGCACCGCCTATGACTTCGCCCGCAACGGCATCATCGACGCCCTCGGTTTGCTCGGCGGTACTGTGCCGAAAACCGTTCCGCTCTATTTCGGTACCACCATCGGCAGCAACGTGGCGGCCGGCGTGTATACCGAGACCCTGAGCATTTTCTGGAACTGGAATTATTGTTCGGGCATCGGCATCGGCGGGCTTTGCCTGGGCCGCGACATCAACAGCGGTACTACGACGTTGACGGTCAACCTGACGGTGTCCAACGACTGCACCATCACTGCGCCGAACATCGCTTTCGGCAGCGCACCGGTGGTCAGCGCGTTTACCCCGGTGACCGGGCAGACCATCAATCTCGCCTGCACCAAGGGCAGTGCCTACACCGTGGGGCTGAACGACGGGCAGAATGCGCTGAGCGTCGGCGGACGGCGACGGATGATTTCCGGCAGCAACTATCTGGCCTACGACATTTTCAAGAGCGCCGGAACCACCCGTTGGGGCAGTGTCGGCGCGGCCCGTCGGGCCAGCAGCGATGCCGAGGTCAACCCCGGCAACGGGCTGGGCACCGGCAGCCAGATCTTCAATTACAACGCGAAAATCTACACCGACCAGACCACACCGCCCGCCGGAACCTATCTGGACAATGTGGTGCTGGATGTGGGGTTCTGACCGGCTAGAAACTCACGGATTGCTTGAGCATTTTCGCCGCCGGGGTATCGGTCGGGCTGACCATCGCATAGTTGTAGCCCTTGCCGGACCAGTACTCGGCCTGCAGATCCCCGTCCTGACGGCTGCCCCGGGGCAGGAAGGTATTTTTCGGTCCCGGTGGACGCACGTAGAAACTGACCTTGTGCCCGCTCTGGTCTTCATACATCACCATCGCCGCCGGGCCCTCATCGGTGCTCAGCAGACGGCCGCTGACCGGTGCAAACCCGGCCGACGTCAGGTCCGGCAGGCGATTGGCCTGAGTGAAATAACGGTCGAGCCAGCGCTGGATGTCACCGTCGCCATCGACCTTGTAGTCCGCCGGCAGAAGCCCTTGCTGGGCGATCAAGCGGTACGCCTGCAAGGCGTCCGTCATCGGTGCCGGGGGATGAAACACGGTCATGTCCCGGGCTTTCCAGCCACCGACACCGCCGAGGCTGACGGCAATCAGCAACACCGCCGCGCTGGCCCACTGGCGGCGCGATTGGCGTTTGAGGCGCTGGCGAATCAGCGACGGATCGAGGTCCGGATTGGCTGGTTGTTGCAAGGCACCGCCGAGGGCGGCGCGCAGGTGCTGGGCGTCCTGTTGCCAGGCGCGAACCTGCGCTGCTTCGTCCGGATGGCTGGCGAGCCAGGTTTCCATTACATGTCGGTCGGCCTCGCTGAGCTGGTGGTCGACGTAGGCATGCAGGTCACGTTCGTTGGGGGGCAGACTGATCATTTGAGTATCCGCAAGGAAGGACTGCTGATTTCCCCGTCGCTGAGCTGGCGCAGGGCCTGGCGAGCACGGGACAGGCGCGACATCACGGTGCCGGTGGGGACGTCGAGAATCTCGGCGACCTCCTTATAAGTCAGGCCTTCCACCGACACCATAAGCAGCAGTGCGCGCTGTTCGGTGGGCAGTCGGTCGAAGACCTGCAAGGTCGATTGGGCAATCACGGTGCGTTCCACCGAGGGCTCGGCGTCATCGCGGCCGGTGAAGAATTCGAGCATCCGCGCATAACGCCGCGAACGCCGATGCGCATCGAGAAACTGCCGGTACAGGATCGAAAACAGCCAGGCGCGCAGATCGCCGTCGGCGCGTTTGTCGCCCCAACCCGACAGCGCCCGCTCCAGACTGGCCTGTACCAGGTCGTCGGCGCTGCTGCCGTTGCGTGTCAACGACACGGCAAAGCGCCGCAATCTGGGAATGATTTCTCTCAGTTGTTCGTCGAATTCGCTCATGAAGTTCTGCTAGTCACTACGCTGTGGACTAGGAAGACGCCCGGCATTGGAGGTTATTCCACGTTCCGAAAAATAAATACCGGGCCGTGGAATAAATCCCGATGGCGTGCGTCTTGCTGATTCTTCCTACTTGTGGCCGATGGCCCTGGAGTGCTTCATGGTTGATCGCAGCTCATCGCCCGGCGGGCCACAACGCCCGCCACTGAGTGCCGCGAGCCTGGTGTTGCGGCTTGGCGGAATCGCCGTGGTCGTCGCAGCCCTGGCCGGGGCGTTTGCCTACGTTCATGGTTCATTTGACCCACAACGCCTGACGCCGAAAGCGTTGGTCGATGTGCTGGAGAAGAACAACGGCGTGCATCCCGGCTTTCGCCGCAATCACGCCAAAGGTGTTTGCGTGATCGGACATTTCGAGAGCAGCGGCGAGGCTCGCTCGTATTCTGTCGCGCAAGTGTTCAACGAGCCGCGCACCCCGGTGGTCGGGCGTTTTGCGTTGCCGGCCGGCAGTCCGTATGCGCCGGACAGCGCCGTACCGATCCGCAGTCTGGCGCTGCGTTTCACTCAGGCCAACGGCCAGCAGTGGCGCACCGGGATGAATAGCATGCCGGTGTTCCCGGTCGGCACGCCCGAGGCGTTCTATCAATTGCAGCAGGCGCAATCGCCGGATCCTGCCACAGGCAAACCGGATCCGACCAAGGTGCCGGCATTTTTTGCCTCACACCCGGAAGCCGTACCGTTTCTGACCTGGATTAAAACCGCCAAACCTTCGGCGAGTTACGCGACGGAAACCTACAACAGCGTCAACGCGTTCTATCTGGTGGATGCCAGCGGCAAGAAGCAAGCCGTGCGCTGGAGCATGACGCCTCTGGCCCAGGACGCTGCCGGTGCGACTGCGCCTGAAGGTAGCGACTTCCTTGAAAAAGACCTGGTGCAACGCCTGGCCGAAGGGCCGCTGCGCTTTCAGTTGAACATCACCTTGGCCAATGCCGACGATCCGGTGAACGATGCGAGCAAGACCTGGCCTGCCGGTCGCAAGGTGTTGAACGCCGGCACCCTGGTGCTGGAAAAGACCCAGCCGCAGCTCAGCGGCGAATGCCGTGACATCAACTACGATCCGCTGGTGCTGCCGGCCGGCATTCAGGGTTCCGACGATCCGTTGCTCGCCGCGCGCTCGGCCGGTTACGCCGATTCCTACCTGCGTCGCACCAGCGAAGTCAGCCAACTGCCAACCGGCAAAAAGGAGGCTCGCCCATGAGCACGCAACCGACTCATTTCAATCCGCTGGCGCGGTTGCTGCACTGGTTGATGGCGTTGATGATCATCGCAATGTTGTTCATCGGCGCCGGCATGGTGACCTCGGTGTCGGCGCGGCATGAATGGTTGATCAATCTGCACAAGCCGCTGGGCATCGCGATTCTGTTGCTGGTGATCGTGCGCATTCTGGTGCGACTGGGCACGCGTCAGCCGCCGCTGCCGGCGGATCTGCCGGGCTGGCAGGTGATGGCGGCCAAGGCTTCTCATCTGTTGTTGTATGCGCTGATGCTGGTGTTGCCGCTGCTGGGCTGGGCGATGATCAGCGCGGCGGGGGATCCGGTGATGCTCGGCACGTCCCTGCAATTGCCGTCGATCGTGCCGGCGGATGCGCAGGTGTTTGCGTTGCTGCGCAAGGCTCACGGGTATCTGGCGTATCTGTTGTTCCTGACCGTGCTGCTGCACCTGGCGGCGGCGCTATTCCATGGCTGGGTGCGCCGCGACGAGGTGCTCGACAGCATGCTGCGGGGACGCAATCGCAGTTGATCGTGTGTCAGTCCGACGTGGCGAGGGCGCAAGCAGCCTCGCCACGTTTCGGTGTGGCCAGCGTTCGCCACCAGTACAGCAACGCGACCATGTTGATTGCTGCACCCAGCCAGCAGACGCCCGGCCATCCTGCGCAGGCGTACATGGTTGTCGAGGCGATTGAGCCCAGCGCGCTGCCGATCGAATAAAACAGCATGTAGCCGGCGGTCAGTCGGCTCTGCGCCTCCGGGCGGACGCTATAGATCATGCTCTGACTGGTGACGTGCACGGCCTGCAAGCCCAGATCCAGAGTGATGACGCCAAGCAGTAGCGCCCATAGTGATAAATGGGTGAGCGCGATTGGCAACCACGAGCCCAGCATCAGCAGCAGCGACAGGCCGCTGACCCATTGTCCCCATCCTCGATCCGCCAGATGTCCGGCTCTGGCAGCGGCCAGTGCGCCTGCCGCGCCGGCGAGTCCGAACAATCCGATTTCACTGTGGGAAAGCGACAGCGGCGGGGCGGCCAGCGGCAACACCATCGGCGTCCACAGCACCATGGCGCTGGCGAAGGTCAGCAGGGCGAGGATCGTCCGTTGGCGTAGCACCGGTTCCTCACGAAAGAGGCTGAACACTGAAGCGATCAATGCCACGTAACGTGTGGTCGGCCGTGCGTCTTCATTTTTGGGCAACACCCGAAACAGCAGCGCGGCCATCACCAGCGTCAACCCCGCCGACAGCAGATAGATCGAGCGCCAGCCGGCCAGATCGGCCATGCCGCCCGCCACCGTGCGTGCGAGCAGAATGCCGACGACGATGCCGCTTGTGATCACGCCCACAACCTTTCCGCGTTGCGCCGGGACGGCCAGAGTCGCGGCGTAGGCGACCAGCACCTGGGTGACCACGGCGAGCAGACCGGTCAGGGTGACGCCGATCAGCAGCCAGGCACTGTTCGAGGCCAAGGCGATCATCAGCAAGGCTGCGGCGGACAACAGCGTTTGCGTGACGATCAACCGTCGGCGGTTGAGCAAGTCGCCGAGGGGCACGAGCAATAACAGCCCGAGGCCGTAGCCGACCTGGGTCAGTGTCATGACGATGCCAATGCTGCCCGGCGACAGGCCGAAGGCGTCGGCCATCGCATCCAGCAGCGGCTGGGCGTAATACACGTTGCCCACCGCGAGGCCGCAAGCGATGGCGAAAAGCAGCACGACACCTTTATCGAGTGTTGCAGTTTTCATGTCCCGGATCCTTTCAGGTTTCAAGTTGAAACGTGATTGACGGTAAGTAATCCAGTTTTGATTTGCAACCTGATTGGATAAAAGTCGGCGCAAAAAAAAGATCGCAGACAGGCTGCGATCTTTTGTGAAGCGAAACTCAGGGGCGATCAGCGCAGGGTGTCGACCATGTCCGCGATGGTGGTCAGCACGTCTTTGCCCAGTTGCTTCGAGCGCTTGCCCGACCAGCCGGTGAGCGGGTTCGGCGCGTCATCGTGATCCTTGAACGGCATTTCCAGGGTCAGCGACAGGCAGTCGAACTTCTGACCGACGCTGTTGCAGGCCAGGGTCATGTTAGCCTGGCCCGGCTCGTCGCGGGTGTAGCCGTACTTGGTCTGGAAGTCTTTGGTGGTGTGCTTCAGGTGGCTGCGGAAGTGCTCTTCGAGCTTCTCCAGGCGCGGGGTATAACCCGGATTGCCTTCGCAACCGGCGGTGAACACGTGGGGAATTTCTTCGTCGCCGTGTGCGTCGAGGAACAGATCGACGCCGTACTTTTCCATCTGCTGCTGTACGAAAAGCACTTCCGGGCTGATTTCCTGACTGGCGTTCTGCCAGGCGCGGTTCAGGTCTTGGCCCATGGCGTTGGTACGCAGGTGACCGTGGAAGGCACCGTCCGGGTTCATGTTCGGCACCAGGTACAGATCGGCGCTGGCCAGCAGTTTGTTCAGCACCGGATCGTCATGATGTTCCAGGCGTTCGATCACGCCTTCCATGAACCATTCGGCCATGTGCTCGCCGGGATGTTGCTGGGCGATGATCCAGATCTTGCGGCGACCTTCGGCGCCGGTGCCTTTGCGCAGCAGCTGGATGTCGCGGCCTTCGACGCTCTTGCCGGTGGCCAGCAGCTCGGTGCCGGCCTTGGTCAGCGCTTGCTCGATCAGCCAGTCATGACGGCCACGGCTGTAGGGTTCGAAGTAGGCGAACCAGGCGTGGGTCTGCTCGGCTTCGAGGCAGAAGCGCAGGCTGTCGCCTTCGAATTGGGTTGGAATGCGGAACCAGTTGACGTGGTCGTAGGAAGCGACCGCCTGATAGCCGGTCCAGGCCTTGTTGTAGGAGGATTGGCTGGCGTTGACCAAACGGAACCAGTGTTCCTGATGAACATGCAGGCCGCTGGCCTTGAAGTGGAACCACTGGAAATGAGCGCTGCGGGTATCTGGCCGAATTGCCAGAACCGGGTTGAGCGGATTGCTGATGTCGATGACTTGGATGTTGCCGCTGTCGAAGTTGGCGCTGATGTCGAACGAAGATTTGGCCACGGTCATAATCGGTTCCTGAATATGATTTTTATGGCGGCTACTTTACACGCAAGACAGGGGTGAAACCGAGGGAAATTGCGGGTTGTGGCGGGGGGCGTCCTCCATGACGCGGATGCAGCTTAGTGGCTGTGCGATTGATTCTCAAGTGCTAATTGGCATTACTTTGCCCCAATGTGGCCGGGGTCTGCTTGCCAAGCAATATTCTTTTGATATTATCCGCGCCATCGAATTTGCGGCATCCAAAGACTTCATTAGCCTGAAGCCACAAGCCAGAAAACTGGCAAAAAAAAGACCCGGCAAAAAGCCGGGTCAAAAACCGTGATTAGCCTGATGAGGAGATAGTCCAGAAGACCGACCTAAGGTCTCTGGTCCATCGACTGATCTCGCGACCAGCTGCTTGCAATAATAATCATTATCATTTGCAAGTCAAATGTTTTTATCTGCGCGATTGGAAAATTCTTTCCCGTCCGTCCGAACTCCCGTCTTCAGCGAACCGCGCCATCGAGCGAGTGATCGACCATCGCCCGCGCCATGTCCACCATGTGCACGACCGAAAACGCCAGATCCCGACTCACGCCCTGCAAGCCGTCCACCGCCTTGAACGCCGTAGCCGCTGCACATCGCAGCAGATCGGAGGCGTGGACCAGGGATTCTTCGCCACTCAGATTGCTGTTCACACCGAAAAAGCGCTCATCCACTTCCGGTTCTGACACAGCTGGTTTCAAGTAATAGTCCAACGCCCGTTGCGCAGCGGCGCACCCTTGCGGGGACGTGAAGGTGGTGTCCATTTGCAGGTCGGGCAAGTCTTTGCTGGTGATATTCATGGTGAAAGGTCACTCCTTGGTCGATTCAAATCCGTGACCCAAGCATAGTACTATCAGTATTTGTGACCAGAATTTAAATACTACAATATGTGTTTTGCCGGCCGCAGGCGTCCACGTATGGTGCCGCACATGGATAAATGGATTGAGTTGGTCAAGGCCAAAATGAGTGAACTCAACGTCACTCAAGTCGAGCTCGGCGAGCGCGTCGGCATGTCTCAGGGCGGTATCGGCCATTGGCTGAACAAGCGTCGCGAGCCCGGCATCACGCAGATGAACCGCGTGCTGAAAGCGCTGGGCATGGAATATCTCGAGGTCGCGGTGGTGATTCGTGAACCGCAGATCGATGCGGATGACGAAATGCCTCTGGCGCAGAAGTACAACCCTTACTTTCGCTATCCGGTCAGCGAGTGGATAGCGCCGGTCGAGGCCCGTGAGAGCCAGCCAGCGTATTCGAGTGCCAAGGACAAGCGACGTTTCGAACTGACGGACTACCACGCCCGTGGCCCCGCGTTCTGGCTCACCGTGATGGGGAATGCGATGACTGCGCCCACCGGGCAGAGCATCGGCGAAGGGATGATGATCCTGGTGGACCCGGCGCTGGAAGCCGAGCCCGGAAAACTGGTGATCGCCCAGTGGCCGGACAGCGACGAGGCGATTTTCCGCAAACTGATCGAAGAGGGCGGCCAGCGTTACCTGGTGCCGCTCAATCCGACCTGGCCGAAAGCCTTGTTGACCGACGAGTGCCGAATTATCGGTGTCGTGGTTCAGGCCACGGCCAAATACTAGTCAGATCGATCCTCGCCAGGCGTAGGATCGATCCACCTTTCACGCTTCTTCCAGCTCGACCAGTGCACTGCCTTCGCTGACCATTTCGCCTTCCTGGCAATACAGTGCCTTGATCACCCCGGCATGGGGCGCGCGGATGCTGTGCTCCATCTTCATCGCTTCCAGCACCACCAATTGAGCGCCGGCCTCAACCGATTGCCCGGCCTCCACCAACACTCGAACGATGCTGCCGTTCATCGGCGCCGTCAGACCGCCCTGATGGCTGTGACTGGCTTCGACAGCACTGATCGGGTCGTAGGTTTCAACGCGTCGCAACTCGCCGTCCCATTGCAGAAACAGAACCTCTCCACGACGAATTACTCGCAGCTGTCGACGCAGCCCATCGTGCTCGACCACCAGTTGTTCGCCGACCAGTCTTGCATTGCCGCCAGCACCGAGCGTCAACGCCCGATCCTGCCCCTCGCAACTCAAATGCAGAGTGATTTCACGGGGCAATCCGGCACGCAAACCGCTGTGAAGCGCCCAAGGCGAAGCCGGATCATCTGCCCGAGCCATCCCCGGCAGACTCTGTGCAAAAGCCTGCGCCGCCGCCTCCCAGAACTCATCACTTAGCGCAGCAGGCGCTGGCAGCAACTGTTCCTGATAACGCGGAATGAATCCGGTATCCAGCTCCGCCGCCGCAAACGCCGGATGACCAATGATCCGTCGCAGGAAGTTGATGTTGGTCTTCAACCCGCCAATCGCAAACTCATCGAGCATGCTCAGCAACCGCAAACGCGCCTGCTCACGATCCTCGCCCCAGGCAATCAGCTTGCCGAGCATCGGGTCATAGAACGGCGAGATCTCATCGCCTTCCTCAACGCCGCTGTCCACACGGCGCCCCGGCCCTGCGGCGGATTCGCGGTACAGATCGAGGCGCCCGGTCGCCGGCAGGAAATCATTCGACGGATCTTCTGCATACAACCGCACCTCAATTGCATGCCCGTTCAGCGGCACTTGATCCTGTGTGATCGGCAGCGCTTCGCCACGGGCGACTCGAATCTGCCAGGCCACTAGATCAAGCCCGGTGATGGCTTCGGTGACCGGGTGTTCGACCTGCAACCGCGTGTTCATCTCCATGAAGAAAAACTCGCCGCGAGCATCCAGCAGAAACTCCACCGTGCCGGCGCCGACGTAACCGATGGCCTGCGCCGAACGCACAGCCGCTTCACCCATCGCCCGACGCAGTTCCGGACTGAGGCCCGGCGCGGGCGCCTCTTCGACGACCTTCTGGTGCCGACGCTGAATCGAGCAATCGCGCTCGTTCAGGTACAGGCAATTGCCATGTTGATCGGCAAACACCTGGATTTCCACGTGGCGCGGCTTCAGCAGGTACTTCTCCACCAGCATCCGCGAATCGCCGAACGACGACTGCGCTTCACGCTGGGCGGATGCCAACGCTTCAGCTAATTGGCTGACATCTTCAACCACCTTCATGCCTTTACCACCACCGCCGGCAGTGGCCTTGAGCAGCGCCGGATAGCCGATGCGTTCGCAGGCAGCGCGGAAGGTGTCCAGATCCTGAGCTTCGCCGTGATAACCCGGCACCAGCGGCACTCCAGCAGTTTCCATCAATGCCTTGGCGGCGGACTTGCTGCCCATCGCATCGATGGCGGAGGCGGGCGGGCCGAGGAAAATCAAGCCCGCCGCTTCGATGGCGCGGGCAAACCCGGCGTTCTCCGACAGAAAACCATAACCCGGGTGAATCGCCTGAGCGCCACTGGCCTTGGCCGCTGCGATCAGTTTGTCGATTTGCAGATAACTGTCGGCCGCTTTGCTGCCGCCCAGATCGACGCGGATATCCGCTTCACGGCTGTGCCGCGCCTCGCGGTCGGTGGCGCTGTGCACAGCAACGGTGGTCAGGCCCAAGGCTTTGGCGGTACGCATGACCCGGCAAGCGATTTCGCCACGGTTGGCCACCAGCAGGGTGGTGAGAACAGGTGCGCTCATCAACGCGGCTCCTTGGTGGTGGTTGCGGCTTGCCAGCTCGGCGGGCGTTTCTGCAGGAAGGCCCGCAAGCCTTCCTGGCCTTCCGGGCTGACACGGATGCGGGCGATGGCGTTTTCGGTGTAACGGCGCAGGGCCGGCGTCAGCGCGCCGTTGCCGACTTCACGCAGCAGATCCTTGCTGGCGCGCATGGCGGCGGGGCTGTTGAGCAGCAGGTTGTCGATCCATTGCTCGACTTTCTGCTCCAGTTCAGTCGCCGGATAGCTTTCGGACAACAAACCGATTTCCCGCGCCCGCTGCCCGCCGAAACGTTCGGCCGTCAGCGCATAACGCCGTGCCGCGCGCTCGCCGATGGCTTGCACCACGAACGGGCTGATCACCGCTGGCGCCAGGCCGATGCGCACTTCCGACAGACAGAACTGCGCGTCATCGGCGCCAATCGCCATGTCGCAGCAACTGATCAGGCCCAGCGCGCCGCCGAACGCCGCGCCTTGCACCACGGCCACGGTCGGGATCTTCAGCTTGGCGAGGTTGTACATCAGCTCCGCCAGTTCCCGGGCGTCGTCGAGGTTGGTGTGGTAATCGAGTTCGGCCGATTGCTGCATCCAGGCCAAATCCGCGCCGGCGCTGAAGTGTTTGCCACGTCCGCGCACCAGCAGGAAACGCAGGCTGGCGTCGCTGGCGACCTTGTCCAGCGCCAGGATCAGTTCGCGGATCATCTCGGCGTTGAACGCGTTGTTCTTTTCTTCGCGGCTCAGCCACAGGGTTGCGAAACCCCGTGGATCGCTCTGCAATTCGAGGGTGTTGAAGTCGCTCATGAGGTTCTCCCGATCACATCCGGAACACGCCGAAGCGGCTCGGTTCGATAGGCGCGTTCAACGACGCGGACAAGGCCAGGGCCAGCACATCGCGGGTTTGCGCCGGGTCGATGACGCCGTCGTCCCACAGCCGTGCGCTGGAATAGTAGGGGTGACCCTGCTCTTCGTACTGGTCGAGAATCGGTTGCTTGATCTCGCTTTCCTGCTCGGCGCTGAACGCCTGGCCGCTGCGTTCGGCCTGCTCGCGCTTGACCTGAACCAGCACGCCGGCCGCCTGTTCGGCGCCCATCACGCCGATCCGCGCGTTCGGCCACATCCACAGGAAGCGCGGATCGTAGGCCCGCCCGCACATGCCGTAGTTACCGGCGCCGAAGCTGCCGCCGATGATGACGGTGAATTTCGGCACCTTGGCGCAGGCAACGGCGGTCACGAGTTTCGCGCCGTGCTTGGCGATGCCGCCGGCCTCGTATTTCTGGCCGACCATGAAGCCGGTGATGTTCTGCAGGAACAGCAGCGGAATCCCGCGCTGGCAGGCCAGTTCGATGAAGTGCGCGCCTTTTTGCGCGGCTTCGGCGAACAGGATACCGTTGTTGGCGAGGATCGCGATCGGGTAGCCGTGCAGGTGGGCGAATCCGCACACCAGCGTGGTGCCGAACAAGGCTTTGAATTCATCGAACACCGAACCGTCGACCAGCCGAGCAATTACTTCGCGCACATCGAACGGCTGCTTGGCGTCCGCCGACACCACGCCGTACAACTCATCGCTGGCGTACAGCGGCGCAATCGGCGCGCGCTGCTGCACTTCGCCGAGCTTTCGCCAGTTGAGGTTGGCGACACTGCGGCGGGCGAGGGCCAGGGCGTGCTCGTCGCTTTCGGCGTAATGGTCGGCAACCCCGGAAGTCTTGCAATGCACATCGGCCCCGCCGAGGTCTTCGGCGCTGACCACTTCACCGGTCGCGGCTTTCACCAGCGGCGGGCCGGCGAGGAAAATCGTCGCCTGATTGCGCACCATGATCGCTTCGTCAGCCATCGCCGGCACGTAGGCGCCGCCGGCAGTGCAGGAGCCCATGACCACGGCAATCTGCGGAATGCCCATGGCGCTCATGTTTGCCTGATTGAAGAAGATTCGCCCGAAGTGCTCGCGATCCGGGAACACTTCGTCCTGACGCGGCAGGTTGGCGCCGCCCGAGTCCACCAGATAAATGCATGGCAGACGGTTTTGCTGGGCAATGGTCTGGGCGCGCAGGTGTTTCTTCACGGTCAGCGGGTAGTACGAGCCGCCTTTCACGGTCGCGTCGTTGGCGACGATCATGCACTCGACGCCTTCCACCCGACCGATCCCGGCAATCACGCCAGCGGCCGGCACGTCTTCGCTGTACACGGCGTGGGCGGCCAACTGACTGATTTCCAGAAACGGCGAGCCCGGATCGAGCAAGCGGTTGATCCGCTCACGTGGCAGCAGTTTGCCGCGCGAGGTGTGACGTTCCTGAGCTTTCGCGCCGCCGCCCTGGGCCACTTGGGCGAGCAGAGTGTGCAGGGCGTCGACCTGTGTGAGCATCGCCGCGCTGTTGGCGGCGAACTCCGCTGAACGAGGGTTGAGCTGGGTATGCAGGATAGCCATGGACAGCTCCGTTTAGCGGGTTTCGTTGAACAGTTCGCGACCGATCAGCATGCGACGGATCTCACTGGTGCCGGCGCCGATTTCGTACAGCTTGGCGTCACGCAGCAAACGACCGGCCGGGAATTCGTTGATGTAACCGTTACCGCCGAGAATCTGGATCGCGTCCAAAGCCATTTGCGTGGCACGTTCGGCGGTGTAGAGGATCACGCCGGCGGCGTCCTTGCGCGTGGTCTCGTTGCGCTCGCAGGCCTGGGCCACGGCGTAGAGGTAGGCGCGGCTGGCGTTGAGTTGGGTGTACATGTCGGCGACTTTGCCTTGGATCAGCTGGAATTCGCCGATGCTCTGGCCGAACTGCTTGCGGTCGTGGATGTACGGCACGATCAGGTCCATGCACGACTGCATGATTCCGGTCGGGCCACCGGACAGCACGACGCGCTCGTAATCGAGGCCGCTCATCAGCACTTTCACACCGCCGTTGAGCACGCCGAGGATGTTTTCTTCTGGTACTTCGACGTCATCGAAGAACAGCTCGCAGGTGTTGGAGCCGCGCATGCCGAGCTTGTCGAACTTGTTGCTGCGGCTGAAGCCTTTCCAGTCACGCTCGACAATGAACGCGGTGATGCCGTGCGGGCCTTTTTCCAGGTCGGTCTTGGCGTAGATCACGTAAGTGTTGGCGTCTGGGCCGTTGGTGATCCAGGTCTTGCTGCCGTTGAGGACGTAGCGGTCACCGCGTTTTTCGGCGCGCAGTTTCATCGAGACCACGTCGGAGCCGGCGTTCGGCTCGCTCATCGCCAGAGCGCCGACGTGTTCGCCGCTGATCAGCTTCGGCAGGTATTTGGATTTCTGTTCGTGGTTGCCGTTGCGGTTGATCTGGTTCACGCAGAGGTTGGAGTGGGCGCCGTAGGACAACGCCACGGAAGCCGAGCCGCGGCTGATTTCTTCCATCGCCACGACGTGCGCCAGGTAACCCAGGCCGGCACCGCCGTACTCTTCCGGCACGGTGATCCCGAGCAGGCCCATGTCACCGAACTTGCGCCACAGATCGGCCGGGAACAGGTTGTCGCTGTCGATCTGCGCGGCACGCGGGGCGATCTCCTTGGCGACGAAGGACTGAACCTGATCGCGCAGCATGTCGATGGTTTCGCCGAGGGCAAAGTTCAGGGATGGGTAGCTCATGGGTCACCTTTTGGCTTTTTTGTAGGGTGGGGAGAAGGGCGTTTCAGTTCTCACCTTTACGTTAACGTAAGCCTGTGACGAATGGCTGTCAATCACCCTTTACGTTAACGTCAACTTGAGCGAGAGTAGAGCCAGTTCTGAATGGTCGGAGCTGCCGTAGCTCCGTTCCAACACCCACTAATAAAGACAATAGGGGTCGTCATGGATCAACCCAGTGCAAACCCGCAGCGCAGCTACACCCGTGGTTCCCAGGACAAAGCCTTGCTGGCGATGACCATCGGGCAGAAGTTCGACGAGACCGTCGCGCAGTACCCGGACGGCGAGGCGCTGGTGGTGCGCCATCAGCAGCTGCGTTACACCTGGCGGCAACTGGCCGACGCGGTGGACGTGCATGCCAGAGCGCTGCTGGCGTTGGGTTTGCAGGCCGGTGACCGGCTCGGCATCTGGGCACCGAATTGCGCGCAATGGTGCATCACTCAATTCGCCACCGCGAAGCTCGGCGTAATCCTGGTCAACATCAACCCGGCCTACCGCAGCTCCGAACTCGAATACGTACTCAAGCAATCCGGTTGCCAATGGCTGGTCTGCGCCGGTGCATTCAAGAGCTCCAACTACCACGGCATGTTGCAAGGCTTGCTCCCGGAACTGGCCGAGCAATCCATCGGCGAACTGCGCAGCGAGCGCCTGCCGGAGCTGCGTGGGTTGATCAGCCTTGATCCCCAGCCGCCTTCGGGTTTTCTCCCGTGGTCGCAACTGGCAGATCTGGCCGCCAGTGTCTCTCCAGAACAATTGCGTGAACGCAGCGACAGCCTGCACTTCGATCAACCGGTCAACATTCAGTACACCTCCGGCACCACCGGTTTCCCCAAGGGCGCGACCCTCAGTCACTACAACATCCTCAACAACGGTTACATGGTCGGCGAAAGCCTCGGCCTGACTGCGGCTGATCGGCTGGTGATTCCGGTGCCGCTGTATCACTGCTTCGGCATGGTCATGGGCAACCTCGGCTGCATCACCCACGGCAGCACGATGATTTATCCCAACGATGCCTTCGATCCGCTGCTGACCCTGAGCACCGTCGCCGAAGAAAAGGCCACCGCGCTGTACGGCGTGCCGACCATGTTCATCGCCATGCTCGATCAGCCGCAGCGCGCCGAGTTCGACCTGTCGACCCTGCGCACCGGGATCATGGCCGGCGCCACCTGCCCGATCGAAGTGATGCGCCGGGTCATCAACGAGATGCACATGAGCGAAGTGCAGATCGCCTACGGCATGACCGAAACCAGCCCCGTGTCCCTGCAGACCGGGCCATCCGACGAACTGGAACTGCGCGTGACCACCGTCGGCCGCACCCAGCCGCAACTCGAAAGCAAGATCATTGACGAGGCCGGCAACCCGGTTCCGCGCGGCACCATCGGCGAGCTGTGCACCCGTGGCTACAGCGTGATGCTCGGCTACTGGAACAACCCCAATGCCACCGCCGAAGCCATCGACGCGGCGGGCTGGATGCACACCGGCGACCTGGCGAGCATGAACGACGAGGGTTACGTGTGCATCGCCGGCCGCAACAAGGACATGATCATCCGTGGCGGCGAGAACATTTACCCGCGTGAACTGGAAGAGTTCTTCTTCACCCATCCAGCGGTGGCGGACGTGCAGGTGATCGGCATTCCCTGCTCGCGTTACGGCGAGGAAATCGTCGCCTGGATCAAATTCCATCCCGGCCACAGCGCCACCGAACAAGAACTGCAAGCGTGGTGCAAGGAGCGTATCGCCCACTTCAAGACGCCGCGTTACTTCAAGTTCGTCGAGGAGTTTCCGATGACGGTAACGGGCAAGATCCAGAAATTCCGCATGCGCGAGATCAGTATTGAGGAGTTGCGCAGTAACGAGGGTTGAGGAGCAGATCTGTGGGGGCTTGGCTCCCACAGTGTCCTGCGGGATTTCGGAAAGCCAGACAGCACAAAGGGGAGCCGAAGCTCCCCTTTAATTTTGTCGTCGCGTGCTCTTTTTTATTATTGAGGGGCGGTCTGTTGTTGTTTTTGGCAACCGTGGCCCTTTACCGCTGTTTTTGGCGACCCCCATCCGGGGTCAAGAGCAAACGTATTTTTTTGAGCGCTGATCTGCTTTCTCGTCTAGCGATCCAACCGATTCGGGAGCTACCTGAAGGTAGTTTTATTGTTCTCTGCCCGGTTGCGGGTCATTCCGAGGAATACCCTGAAAAGCACACCTTCTCCAAAAAAATCTGTTAGCTGCGTCTCTGCCGTGTTGTTTTTGTTATGTCAGAGTCGGTACGTCTTATTTTTATTGGTTTGCTGCTTTTTATTCTTGTTATGCCATAGAGATAGCAGAAGCCGTGCCAACTTTTCAAAACCCTTGTAAATCAAGGGTTTGAGATTTTTGAAGGATTTTTCCTTCAGGCAAAACCAGACAATTTGTTTCCGTGTTACTCGCTTGTGCCCACGTTTCGCGCTCGGCGGTAACACCATCCCCTCACTGTGCGCTGCGAGCCTTGGCCACGCGCGAACCGGTCGGGCGACCCAGCACGGCGCTGATCTGCTGGCCGGCGGCAATCAAGGCGTCGAGGTCTATGCCGGTCTCGATGCCCAGGCCGTTGAGCAGGTACACCACGTCTTCGGTGGCGACGTTACCGCTGGCGCCCTTGGCGTACGGGCAGCCGCCGAGGCCGGCGATCGAGCTGTCGAACACCGCGATGCCTTCCAGCAGGCTGGCGTAGATATTGGCCATGGCCTGGCCGTAGGTGTCGTGGAAGTGGCCGGCGAGTTTTTCTCGAGGCACCTGTTTCGAGACCACTTCGAACAGCCGGCGGGTGGCGCCCGCAGTGCCGGTGCCGATGGTGTCACCCAGCGAAACTTCATAGCAGCCCATCGCGTACAGCTCGCGGGCCACCATCGCCACCTGTTCCGGGGCGACCTCGCCTTCATAAGGGCAACCCAGTACGCAGGAAACGTAACCGCGCACGGTAACGCCGTGCTGTTTCGCCGATTCCATGATCGGCGCGAACCGCGCGAGGCTTTCGCTGATCGAGCAATTGATGTTGCGCTGTGAGAACGCTTCGGACGCGGCGGCAAACACCGCGACTTCCTTAACCCCGGCGGCCAGCGCATCTTCAAAGCCGCGCAGGTTCGGCGCCAGTGCGCCGTAGGTCACGCCGGGCTTGCGCTGGATTTGCGCGAATACGTCGGCGGAACCGGCCATCTGCGGCACCCACTTGGGCGAAACGAAACTGCCGACTTCTATATAGCCGAGGCCGGCGGCACTCAGCGCGTCGACCAGTTGCACCTTGTCGGCGACGCTGATGGGCTGGGCTTCGTTCTGCAGGCCGTCACGCGGGCCGACTTCGATCAGGCGTACTTGGGAGGGGAGGGACATGGCGTTGACCTGCTCTTTGAATTCCTGCGGAACCTTTGTGGGAGCGGGCTTGCTCGCGAAAGCGGAGTGTCAGCCGACAAATCTGTTTCTGAAACACCGCTTTCGCGAGCAAGCCCGCTCCCACATTGGGATTTATTTAGGTTACTGAACTGATTGCTGACTCTTCAGCGTCTGCTCCAGCGCCTGCACGCAGCGTTCTTCGGCGGTGTCGAGTTCCAGCTTCATCTGTTCGATGTCCAGCAGTTGCTGTTCAAGCTGTTCCCGGCGTTCGCTGATTTTCGCCAGCATGCTGTTGAGTTGTTTGGTGTTACCGCTGGAAGGGTCGTAGAGCTCGATCAGTTCACGGCACTCGGCCAGGGAAAAACCGATGCGCTTGCCCCGCAGGATCAGCTTCAGGCTGACCTTGTCGCGCGGCGAATAGATGCGTTCCTGGCCTCGGCGCTCGGGGCTGAGCAGGCCTTGTTCTTCATAGAAACGGATCGCCCGGGTGGTGATGTCCAGCTCGCGGGCGAGGTCGGAAATGCTGTAGGTCTGGCTGCTCATGAAAGCGCTCGAAGAAGGGTCTTGGCGCTAAGCTAATGGCAGGTTGACGTTTACGTCAAGTGGCGGGCGCCTGCAGCTTGTCGAGCTTCTTCTCATGCGCTGTCACTTGCTGGCACAACTCGATCATCTGCTCGCGCATCCAGCGGTTGGCCGGGTCCTGATCGGTGCTTTCGTGCCAGTACAAATGGGTTTCCACCGGCGGCACATCGTTGACCGGCAAATTGAACGCATGCAGGTCATGACGACGGGCGAAACGTTCCGGCACGGTCATCACCATATCGGTCTGCTGCAACACCTGGGACGCCATCAGATAGTGCTGCGAACGCAGGGCAATCTTGCGCTGAATGCCCATTTTGCCCAGCGCCAGATCGACATGGCCCAGACCACTGCGCCGGCTGGAAATATGAATGTGGGTCAGCGACAGGTAATCGTCGAGGGTGAATTTTTCTTTGGTCGCCAGCGGATGGCCCTTGCGCATTGCGCAGACGTAACGGTCTTCCATCAGCTTGACGTGGCGCACCTGCGGGTCGGTGTTGAGCGGCGCATCCACGGCAAAGTCGAGACGCCCGGCGGCCAGTTCCTTGGTGGTTTCGCGGCGCTTGGACAGAAAGCTTTCGATGATTACCGTCGGCGCCAGACGACGCAGGCGCTGGAACAGCGGCGGCAGAATCACCGCTTCGGTCAGGTCGGTCATGCTGATGCGGTAGGTCTTGACCGCTTGCGAAGGGTTGAAAATCCGGCTTTCCTGAACCGATACCCGCAGTAGCGACAGTGCGTTTCGCACCGGGCCGATGATGTTCTGCGCCATGGGCGTCGGCACCATGCCCTGGGCGGTGCGCACGAAGAGCGGGTCGTTGAAGGTCTCGCGCAACCGTGCCAATGCGTTGGACACCGCTGGCTGGGTGATGCCGACAATCTGCCCGGCGCGGGTCAGGTTGGCTTCGGTGTAGATCGCGTCGAAGACGATGAAAAGGTTGAGGTCGACCTTGCTCAGATTCATTACGCGGCTCTCTTGTTATAGGTGGAGGGTACAGGTCAGGGCTGCCCGGAAAATCAACCAATCATATATCGGTGATGAATGTTTATACACGCCGAGAATAGGCTAGGTAAATTATCAACGCTGTTCTAGCATCGATTGCATGACTTAAACAACCTGCCGAAAAAAGGTAATTGCTCATGGATTTCGCTTATTCGCCCAAGGTGCAAGAACTGCGTGAGCGCGTGACCGCGTTCATGGACACTTACGTTTACCCGGCCGAAGCCGTGTTCGAGCACCAGGTCGCCGAAGGCGATCGCTGGCAGCCGACGGCGATCATGGAAGAACTCAAAGCCAAGGCAAAAGCCGAAGGTCTGTGGAATTTGTTTCTGCCTGAGTCGGAACTGGGCGCCGGCCTGACCAACCTCGAATACGCACCTTTGGCAGAAATCATGGGCCGTTCGCTGCTCGGTCCCGAGCCGTTCAACTGCTCGGCACCGGACACCGGCAACATGGAAGTGCTGGTGCGTTACGCCAACGAAGAACAGAAACAGCGCTGGCTCGAACCGCTGCTGCGCGGCGAGATTCGCTCGGCGTTTGCCATGACCGAGCCGGACGTCGCGTCCTCCGACGCCACCAACATGGCCGCCCGTGCCGTGCGCGATGGCGACGAGTGGGTCATCAACGGCAAGAAATGGTGGACCTCCGGCGCCTGCGATCCACGCTGCAAGATCCTGATCTTCATGGGCTTGAGCAACCCCGACGCGCCGCGCCACGCCCAGCACTCGATGATCCTGGTGCCGGTCGACACCCCCGGTGTGAAGATCGTCCGTCCGCTGCCGGTGTTCGGTTACGACGACGCACCCCACGGTCACGCCGAAGTGCTGTTCGACAACGTACGAGTGCCGTACGAAAACGTTCTGCTCGGTGAAGGACGCGGCTTCGAAATCGCTCAAGGTCGTCTCGGCCCGGGCCGGATTCACCACTGCATGCGTTCGATCGGCATGGCCGAGCGCGCACTGGAACTGATGTGCAAACGTTCAGTGAGCCGTACTGCATTCGGCAAACCGCTGGCGCGTCTGGGCGGTAACGTCGACAAGATCGCCGACTCGCGGATGGAAATCGACATGGCACGCCTGTTGACCCTGAAAGCGGCGTACATGATGGACACCGTGGGTAACAAAGTCGCCAAGAGCGAGATCGCGCAGATCAAGGTCGTCGCACCGAACGTCGCGTTGCGGGTGATCGACCGGGCGATCCAGATCCATGGCGGGGCAGGGGTGTCGAACGATTTCCCGCTGGCCTACATGTACGCCATGCAACGCACCCTGCGCCTGGCCGACGGCCCGGACGAAGTGCACCGCGCGGCGATCGGCAAGTTCGAGATCGGCAAGTACGTGCCGAAGGAAATGCTGCGTAGCGGTCATTAAGACCACGGCGCCTGCT